>JALEUQ010000056.1 GCA_022780965.1 Clostridiales bacterium | reverse complement strand
AGCAGACATTGCGCTTATGCTGTATGTACTTATTCTCCTTAATTCCATGTCTCTCATGGGTTCGGTACTGACCCTGCCGGGAATGGCAGGTATCATACTTTCAATAGGTATGGCTGTCGATGACAACGTAATAATATTCTCCAGAATCCGAGAAGAAATATCAAACGGCAAGACAATAAGAATAGCAGCTCAGGAAGGTACCAAGAGAGCAATGAAGACTATTGTCGACTCTCAGGTTACTACTTTAATAGCTGCAGTCATCTTATATGAAATCGGCACAAGTTCTGTTAGAGGATTTGCTTTCACATTCATGCTCGGTATTGTGATCGGTATTTTCACAGCACTCGTAGTTACTCAGCTCTATGTTGGTCTCATGGCAAACAGCACAAGATTTGCAAGGAACAGCATGTTCGGTGTTAAAGCTGACGGAAGCGCTACATTCTCAATTAAAAAAGATCTGCATTTCATCAGACACAGGAAGAAGTTCTATGCAATATCGGTAATCATATTCCTTCTCGGTGCAGGATCGGCTGTATTCCACAGCGGCCTTAACTATGGTATCGACTTCACTGGAGGAACCATGATTCAGATGGACATGGGCAAGCAGGTAGACATCGATAAGGTAGACAAAGCAATCAAGGATTTTGATCTTGATCCGGAAATCATATACTCAGGAAGTGATAATCAGGAGATCGTAATAAGGACAATTACAGACCTGAACAACGATGAAAGAGCCAAGGTTATTACAGCAATAAACGAAGAATTCGGAACTACTGACAAAAATGTGGTGGCTCAGGAACTCTTCGGACCTTCAATAGGCAAGGAGTTGAGAAACAACGCGATACTTGCCATAATAATTGCAGCACTTTGCATGCTTGTATACATTCGAATCAGATTCAGAAACTGGAAGTACGGCGGAGCATCACTTCTTGGTGTACTTCATGACGTACTTGTTGTAATTGCTTTCTATTCAATATTCAACATTACAGTTAACAATCCGTTCATTGCGGGCGTTCTGACTGTAGTGGGATATTCAATCAATGATACAATCGTAATATTTGACAGAGTGCGTGAGAATTCAAAATACAGCAGGAAACAGGATATTGTAAATACCCTTGACAGAAGTATTACTCAGACACTTGGAAGATCACTGATGACATCGGCAACGACACTCATCGTAATGATTCCGCTTGCTGCCATGGGAGGATCATCCATAAGAGAATTTGTACTTCCATTAATGGTTGGAGTCATTGCGGGAGCATATTCGTCAATATCAATCTGTTCGCCGCTCTATTATGAGTTCAACAGACCGGGACAGCTTAGCAAATACGAGAAACAGGTTGAAGCCAACATTAAGAAAGCTAAAAAAGATAAGAAAGCCAGTGGCGACGGGGAGCTTGCCGCACCGGCAAACCGGGTGGATGCACCTGCAGTTGAGGCAGCAGTTGAAACTGCTCAGAGCAGTGATCAGTCAGTAAACAAGGATATTAAATCTGATACAAAGAAGACAGACGTTAAGCGTTCCAAGAGATACGTTAAAGGTAATAAGAAATAGTTAAAGACAGGTAACATTAAAGCATGAAAAAGAGAGACGAATTTTTAAAGACAATTGAAGATATGAACCCTAAATACAATATGGATTCAATTGCGCGTGCTTATGATGTTGCTGCAGACATGCATCGCGGGCAAATCAGGAAATCCGGAGAGCCATATCTCATACACCCTATGGCTGTTGCCGAAATTCTGGCTGAACTGGGAATGGATGAGGATACAATCGCTGCAGGTCTGCTCCATGACGTTGTGGAAGACACTGACTATACCAACGAGAAACTTGCTGCTGATTTCGGTGAGAATGTAGCACTGATGGTAGACGGCGTAACAAAACTGAAGAATCTTAAATTCGAGAGCAAAGAGGAGAAACAGGCAGAGAACCTTCGCAAGATGTTTCTGGCCATGTCCAAAGACATCAGAGTGCCGATTATTAAGCTCTCGGACAGACTTCACAATCTGCGAACCATCAACTACATGACCCACGAGAAAATCATAGAGAAATGCAAGGAAACCATCGACATATACACACCTTTGGCTGCCAGACTCGGTATGTACAAGATGAAAATGGAAATGGAGGACATCGCATTCAAATATCTGGAACCTGAAGCCTATTTCGATCTGGCAGAGCAGATAAGCGACAAAAAAGCTGAACGTGAGGCTGCCATTGAGAAAGTTATTGAACAGATAACTGAATGCCTCGAAGGTATCGGTATTGATTTCGAAATCTACGGCAGATCCAAACATTTCTACAGCATTCACAAGAAGATGGTGCTTCAGCATAAGAATCTGGACGAGATATTTGACCTGAATGCTGTACGTATTCTGGTGGATTCTGTAAGAGACTGCTATGCGGTACTTGGATTCGTACATACAATGTGGACACCGATTCCGGGACGCTTCAAAGACTACATAGCAATGCCTAAGCCAAACATGTATCAGTCACTGCACACTACCGTAGTGGGAAATACGGGCAAACCTTTTGAGATTCAGATTAGAACTTACGAGATGCATCGGATTGCTGAATACGGTATTGCAGCACACTGGAAATACAAAGAAGGAAGTACAGGAGACATGATGAACAGCGACGACATGAAGCTGTCATGGCTCAGACAGGCGCTGGAACTTCAGAAAGAAGTAAATGATTCAACTGAATTTGTTGAGTCACTTAAGATGGATCTGTTCTCCCAGCAGGTATTCGTATTTACGCCGCAGGGCGATGTAATCGAGCTGCCTGCAGGTGCCACACCACTTGATTTCGCATTCAAGATTCATACTGATATAGGCTGCAAATGTGTAGGTGCCAAAGTAAACGGCAAGATGGTAACCATTGACCATGTCCTCGAAAACGGAGACATAATCGAAATCGTTACCAACCCTAATTCAGTAGGACCAAGCATCGACTGGCTTAAAATAGCCAAATCCAGCGGCGCTAGAAACAAAATCAGGCAGTGGCTCAAAAAAGAAAATAAAAACGACAATGTTGACCGAGGCAAGGATAACATAGACAAATACGTGAGAAAGAAGGGCATGGATCCTAGAGAACTTCTCAAAAATGCTTTCATTAACAAGGCATACAAGGAGATGGGATTCAAGAATACCGATGAAATGTATGCTGCACTCAGCAACGGCGGCAATGTGCTCACTCGAGTATTCAATCTTCTCAGCGGTTATCTGAAGGCACAGCAGGAAGCTCAGGAAGCTGAAAAAGAGAAGACGCTCCTTGAGAACCTTCGTGAAATGAGCGAAAGAACTGAGAAGCGCCTTCAGAACCAGAACAAGAAACGGGAAGAAAAGTCAGGTGTAATTGTTGAAGGTCTTGATAATCTGATGATTAGAATTGCACATTGCTGCAGTCCGGTTCCAGGTGACGAAATCATCGGATATATCACCAAGGGAAGAGGCATTACGGTACACAGATGCGACTGCGACAATCTTAAATCCCTCAGTGACGAAGAAAAAGACAGATTCATTCCTGTTAAATGGAATGTTGAAGATGATGAGTCATCAACATACAGCACTGAACTATGTGTTATAGCCAAAGACCAGAAGAGCATGATTTCCAGCATCAGCAAAATATGCGATGACATGGAAGTTCATATTGACGGTCTCAACGCGAGAGCAGAAAGAGATGAAACGGTAAGAATCACTCTTACTCTCGGAATTAAAGATAAATCCCAGGTAGAAAAAATCTGCAGGTCACTTAAAGGTGTTCCCGGAATTCTGGAGGCATATAGAGCTAAATCATGAGAGCAGTAGTACAGAGAGTATCATCAAGCAGTGTTTTGTCAGACGGTGTACTTACAGGCAGAACAGAAGCAGGACTCATGGTCCTTATAGGTGTTGAAAAAGGGGATACTGAATCTGACGCAAAGTATATTGCTGACAAGATATGCAATATCAGAATTTTTGAAGATGACGAAGACAAAATGAATCTGTCGGTCAAAGACATTGGAGGAAGTATTCTGGCAGTATCACAGTTTACTTTGTTAGCTGATGCCAGGAAAGGCAGAAGACCCGGTTTCTCAGCCGCAGAACTGCCGGAGCAGGCAAATCAGCTTTACTCTCGATGCTGTTCAATGATGAGAGAAAACGGGCTCCACGTGGAAGAAGGTGTTTTCCAGACTCACATGTCTGTCGAAATACACAATGACGGTCCGGTTACAATACTTTTAGACAGCCGCAAACTATTTTAAAGGAGAATGACTATGAATATTACAAGTTTTGCATGTTCACCATATCAGACAAACTCATATCTGGTTGAGACAGATGTGATGAAGCTGGGTTTCATTGTTGACCCGGGCGGTTTTGTACCTGCTCTTGTTGAAAAGGCGAAGACAGATGAAGTTGACATAAAATATATTATTTTAACACATGGACATTCAGATCACAGAGCCGGCCTTGATCAGTACAAGGCTGAATATCCTGATGCTCAGGTTATCGTGTATGAGAAAGAAGCGCCAAGTGTTACAGGCCCTACGGAATTCGGCAATGTTGTCAATACAGTTCCTGACATTCTTGCGCAGGATGGACAGGAAATTAAACTGGATAACATTACTCTGAGATTCCTGTTTACTCCCGGTCACACACCTGGCGGAATGTGCATTTTCATTCCTGAGGCAAACGTTCTTTTCAGCGGTGACACTCTGTTCAGACAGTCAATAGGACGGACAGATTTCCCTGGCGGTTCATACCCTGAAATCGACAGAGCTATCAAAACCAAGCTCTATGTACTTCCTGATGAAACTCAGGTATTCCCCGGACACATGGGTCCGACAACAATAGGTTTCGAAAAGGAGAATAATCCATTTGTATTCGGTTAAAATATTTCTGGAAGGTTTAGATAACATAAATCAGTACGAAGAACTAATCAAAGTTTTCCTGCAGCCATCTGAATATGAAATCACTGATTCTGCAGATGATGCAGATTTTTCCTTTAGTTTCGACGGGGACAAAAACAAACTTAAAAGAGAAATTTTTGATGCTCTGTCAGCTGTTACCGGCAAAAGACCAAAGTGGGGAATACTTACCGGCATAAGACCCGTTAAACTTGCAGGTGAATATTACGGACGTCTGGGCAGTTACGACATGGTTCGCGAGGAAATGGAAAGGGAATATCTGATTCATCCTGAGAAATCCATGCTGCTCACAGATATTCTCAAATACCAGACGGATGAAATGGGCAGACCTGAAGATAACAGTCTAAGCATTTACATAGGAATACCGTTCTGTCCAACAAGGTGCCTTTACTGTTCTTTTACATCAAACCAGGTCAAAGAAACTGAAATTGCAAGGTATCTTGAAGCGCTTTATCGTGAGATAAGATTTGCAGGTGCAGCTGCTGAGGCAGAGGGATTCAATATTGAGTCCGTTTATATTGGAGGCGGAACCCCGACAACTTTAAGCAGCCTTCAGCTTGACAGCCTGCTGACTGAGGTTGAGGAAGCCTTTGATCTTGGAAGTGTTAGGGAATTCACAGTAGAATGCGGTCGACCGGACACAATTACCGAGGATAAATTAAGCGTTCTTGACAAGCACGGTGTTGGAAGAATCAGTATTAATCCGCAGACCATGAAAGAGTCCACGCTCAGAATCATCGGCAGAAACCACACTGTACAGCAGGTAAGAGATGCTTTCGAAATGAGTAAGAGAGGCGACATCTGCACTGTCAATGCTGATTTGATTGCAGGACTCCCTGATGAGAGTACTGATGACTTCAAAAAAAGCCTCGATGAGATTGTACAACTGGGTGCCGGCAACATTACGCTCCATACACTTGCAGTAAAACGTGCATCTAAACTCAAGGAAGTTGACGAAACTTTCAACTACAGGCAAGAAAAAATCTGTGGAGAGATGCTTGCTTATGCCGGAGAAAAACTCAAGTCGGAAGGATATATACCGTACTACCTTTACAGACAGAAGCACACATCAGGCAATACAGAGAACATCGGTTACTGCAGAGCCGGCGAAATATCAAGATACAATGTTAGAATAATGGAAGAGGCACAGTCAATACTTGCTCTTGGAGCAGGGGGTATCAGCAAGATATATTTTCCTGAGTCAAACAGACTGGAGCGCGTTGCCAATGTGTCAAACTACGAGATATACATCGAAAGAATCGATGAAATGATAGATAGAAAGAAAAAGGGCTTCTTCGGAGTCCGCAGCAACGGAGGTAAATAATGCTTACTAAAGCACCAAAAGGAACGAAAGACATGATGCCTGAAGAGGCATACAAGTGGAAATACATTGAGGAGGAGTTCGCTAAAATATGCGAACTGTACGGTTACAGCGAAATCAGAACACCAATATTCGAACACACTGAACTTTTCCAGAGAGGCGTAGGAGATTCAACTGACATCGTACAGAAGGAAATGTACTCATTCCAGGACTTCGGCAAGAGAGATATCACTCTTAAACCTGAAGGCACCTCACCTGTTGTGAGAGCTTTTGTTGAGCATAAACTTTTCGCCGGTCCTCAGCCAAACAAGTTCTATTACAATACGCCGTGCTTCAGATATGAGAAGCCTCAGGCAGGCAGACTCAGACAGTTTCACCAGTTCGGTATTGAAACTTTCGGTTCGTCTGACATGATGGCAGATGCTGAGATTATTTGTCTTGCGCAGGATTTTCTCAGAAAAATGGGAATTACCGACATTGAACTTCGCATCAACAGTGTAGGATGTCCTGAGTGCAGGAAAAAGCACAGAGAAGCGCTTCGCAAGTTTCTTGAGCCTAGATATGATGAACTTTGCGAAACATGCAAAGACAGATACGACAGAAATCCAATGAGAATTCTCGACTGCAAATCACCTGTATGTCAGGAACTGGTCAAGGGAGCACCGATGATGATTGACTATCTTTGCGAAGACTGTCAGGGAGCATTTGATGAACTCAGAACTAATCTTGATGCGCTCGGTGTTGAGTATACAGTGGATCCCGGAATCGTAAGAGGCCTTGATTACTACACCAAAACAGCCTTTGAATTTGTCACCACAACTATCGGAGCACAGGGAACTGTATGCGGCGGCGGCAGATACGACCATCTGGTTGAAGAAATCGGCGGACCTGAGACACCGGGAGTTGGTTTCGGACTGGGCAAGGAGAGACTGCTGCTGACTATGGAGGCATGCGGAGCACAGATTCCTGAACCTGCTGGCGCTGATGTGTTCATCGCAGTAATGGGTGATGAAGCAAAGGCTGCAGGGCTCAGACTCATGCGGGAAATGAGAACAGAAGGTATCAAGGTTCAGATGGACGTAATGGGCAGAAACATCAAGAACCAGTTTAAATATGCCAACAGAATCAATGCTGCCAAAACGATTGTAATCGGAGCAGATGAGATTGAACGAAACAGCTTCGCCATTAAAGATATGGAAACCGGCAGCCAGACAGAAGTACCGATGGAAAAGATTATTGAAGAAATAAAGAAATAGATGAGAGGGGCACTATTATGAAAGTATTGAAGAGAACCCACATGTGTGGTGAATTGACAAAAGCAAATATTGATGAGCAGGTTGTGCTTAATGGATGGATTCAGAAAAGAAGAAATCTGGGCGGACTCATTTTCTGTGATGTAAGAGACAAGACAGGCATTACACAGGTAGTGTTTGACGATAAAATTCCTCAGGAATTATTCGACAAGGCTGACACACTGAGAAGTGAATACGTAGTTGGAATTACCGGTACTGTCAAGGAAAGAGAATCCAAGAATCCTGATCTGCCAACAGGTGATATAGAGGTGTTCGCTGATGATCTTGTAATATATTCCAAGGCAGACACACCGCCTATCTATATCAAAGACGATGATAATGTAGACGACAATCTCAGACTTAAGTACAGATACCTTGACCTGAGAAAAAAGAAGATGCAGGACAACCTTGCATTCAGAGCGAAACTGACAAATCTGGCAAGAACATATTACGCTGAGAACGGTTTCACTGAAGTTGAGACTCCAATGCTGATAAAGTCAACTCCTGAAGGCGCAAGAGACTATCTTGTTCCAAGCAGAGTTAACCAGGGTCATTTTTATGCTCTGCCTCAGTCACCGCAGACTTTCAAGCAGCTTCTTATGGTAGGCGGAACTGATAGATACTTCCAGATTGCCAAGTGCTTCAGAGACGAGGACCTTAGAGCTGACAGACAGCCTGAATTCACTCAGATAGACCTGGAAATGTCGTTCGTAAACATCGATGATGTAATCGAGGTGCAGGAAGGCTTCCTTAAGAGAGTTTTCAAGGAGCTTAAGGGAATAGACATCGAAACTCCTTTCCCAAGAATGACCTGGGAAGAAGCAATGAACAGGTACGGCAGTGATAAGCCTGATACAAGATTCGGATTCGAGCTACAGGACATTACCGATATTGTTAGGGAATGTGATTTCAAGGTATTCACCGATGCCATTGATGCCGGAGGAAGCGTACGCGCCATCTGCATTACCGGAGGAGCCCCTGTATATACCAGAAAGAAGATTGACAAGCTTACCAATGATGTGAAGAGCTACGGTGCCAAAGGCATGGTATGGATTAAGAAAACTGAAAGTGAGATTACTTCTTCAGTAAATAAATTCTTCACACCTGAACAGCTTGGAGAAATCGCAGATGCAGTAGGTGCACAGAATGATGACCTGATTTTAATCATTTCTGACAAGAACAAAGTTGTATATGACAGTCTGGGATTCCTGCGCAGACATATTGCAGGAGAAATGGGACTGCTTGACGATAACAAGTTCAACCTTCTTTGGGTTGTTGACTTCCCGCTCTTCGAGTATGACGAGAAAGAAGACAGATGGTCAGCAATGCATCATCCGTTCACATCACCTAAGGACGAAGATGCTGAGCTTCTCAAGACAGATCCTCATGCATGCAAAGCCAATGCTTATGATATCGTTCTCAACGGTGTAGAACTTGGCGGCGGCAGCATCAGAATTCATGACAGAGAAATGCAGGAAGACATGTTCAGAGCACTTCAGATGTCTGACGAAGAAATAGAAGAGAAGTTCGGATTCCTGGTAGAAGCATTCAAATACGGTGCACCTCCTCACGGAGGACTGGCTTATGGTCTTGACAGACTGATAATGCTGCTCACAGGCGAGAAGTCAATTCGTGAAGTAATAGCGTTCCCTAAGAATCAGAATGCACAGTGCATGGTTAGTGAAGCACCTGGAATTGTTGATAATGCTCAGCTTGAAGAACTGGGTCTTAGAATGATTGATGACAAGGAACAGTAGAAACAATATTAACAAGGCAGGAACATGAAAAAAATCGGAATATTCGGCGGATCCTTTGATCCCATTCACGAAGCGCACATAAGTCTGGCTCAGGACGCACTGACACAATGCAGTCTTGACAGTGTAATACTTGTTCCTGCCAAACTTCAGCCCTTCAAACTTGATAAACAGGTAACACCTGCTGAAGACCGACTGAAAATGGTACAGCTTGCGGCAGAGGACAAGCCGGGCATCAATGTGTCTGATTATGAAATATGCAATGACTGCATTTCGTACAGCTATCTCACAATGCGCGAAATGACAAGGCTGAATCCCGGAAGCAGGCTGTACTTCATTACGGGCACGGATGCTTTCCTAATGGTTGAACAGTGGAAAGAAGCCTCAGAGCTTCTAAGCTGCTACTCATTCATCGTGGGAACACGTCCGGGATACAGAGAAGATGAATTAAAAGAGTGCATGGAACGTATCAGAAGAATGCACGGTACAGAGATTATCAATATTGACAATATTCAAATTGATGTGTCCTCAACTGAAATTAGGGCAAGGCTGTCGGAAGGCAAGTCCATAAGAGGTCTTGTTCCCATCGCAGTTGAAGAGTACATAATTAACAAAGGATTGTACAGATAACATATGCTAGACCAGAAGTTGATTGACAGAATTGAATGCTTCCTTAAGGAAAATCTTAAAGAGTCTCGCCTGAAACATACTTATGCAGTGGCTGAACAGGCTGTAGAACTTGCGGACATTTACGGAGCCGACCGGGACAAGGCACGGCTTGCATCCCTTTTTCACGACATGTACAGAAACCTGACAGGTCAGGCTCTAGACATGTTCATAAGGCAGCTTGGTGTCCCTGACAGATACAGAGGAAACTCCAATCTGGCTCACAGCAAAATTGCGGCCGAAGTTATGAAAAAAAGTTACGGTATTACAGACACGGATATTCTTAACGCAGTGTCCTACCATACGACAGGAAGGGCAGGCATGTCGCTTCTTGAGAAAATTGTTTTTATTGCTGATGCCATTGAACCTGGTAGAAATTACGGCGGTGTGGATGAAATCAGGGAAGCCGCATATGAAGACATTGACAAGGCTGTCCTAATGTCTCTGGAGGGTACTATCAAGTACCTGAGCGCCAAGAGCGCATTCATAGACTCGGACACTTTGGAAGCATATGAGTATATGAGGAGTATTGAGGATTAACAAGGAGTAACAGTATATGATGGAATCAAAAGAAATGGCGATTAAAATCGCGAAACAGCTTGATGAAAAGAAAGCTGCGGACGTTACAGTACTGGATATCATACCGAAAGCTTCTTTCGCAGACTATTTCGTTATTGCGACCGGCGGCAGCGGCAGACAGCTGAGTTCGCTGGTTGAATACGTTGAGGATGTTATGGAGCCTGCCGGAATTCTGCCAAAAGGCGTTGAAGGTCACGAATCAACAGGCTGGGTACTTATGGATTACGGCGATGTTATTGTGAATATCATGAGCACAGAGATGCGTGATAAATATAATCTTGAAAAAGTCTGGGGAGACTGCGAAACCCTGGATATTTAATAAGTGGAGGTTTAATTAAAATGTTGGAAAAGTACAATTTCGGCGAAATTGAAAAGAAGTGGCAGAGTAAATGGGAGAGTGAGAACGCTTTCAAGGTCACAGAAGATCCTGATAAAGAGAAATACTATGTTCTCGAGATGTTCCCATATCCATCAGGCAAACTTCACATGGGTCATGTAAGAAACTATTCAATAGGCGACGTTCTGGCCAGATACAAGAGAATGAAGGGCTTTAACGTTCTGCACCCAATGGGATATGACTCATTCGGACTGCCTGCAGAGAATGCGGCAATCAAGAACGGAACTCCGCCTGCTGACTGGACTTATTCTAATATGGATGAAATGACAGCACAGTTAAAAGAACTGGGCCTCTCATACGACTGGGACAGAATTGTTGCTACATGCAAGCCTGATTACTATAGATGGATGCAGTGGATATTCATCCAGTTCTACAAGAAGGGACTGGCATACAAGAAGGACAATCCTGTTAACTGGTGTCCAAGCTGCCAGACTGTACTTGCCAACGAGCAGGTAGTTGACGGCAAATGCGAAAGATGCAAGTCACCTGTAACCAAGAAGAGCCTGTCACAGTGGTACTTCAAGATTACTGACTATGCAGACAGACTGCTTGAGAATCTGGATAAACTGCCGGGCTGGCCTGAAAAGGTTAAGACAATGCAGAGAAACTGGATCGGCAAAAGCCACGGTGCGCAGATTACTTTCAAAATCGACGGATTTGACAAGGACATGGACATCTACACTACAAGAGCAGATACTCTTTATGGTGTAACATACATGGTAATGGCACCTGAACATCCATACCTTCAGGAAATGGTAGCAGGAACAGAATATGAAGCAGCTGTAAATGAATATGTTGAGAAAGTTCAGCACATGAGCGATATCGACAGAACATCTACTTCAAACGAGAAGACAGGTGTATTCACAGGCAGATATGCTATCAATCCTATTAACGGCAAGAAAGTTCCTATTTTCATTTCGGACTACGTACTCATGGGATACGGAACAGGAGCTATCATGGCAGTACCTGCTCACGACACTCGTGACTTTGATTTCGCCAAGAAGTTTGACTGTGAAATCATTCCTGTAGTTGATCCCGGTGATCCTGAAATCGATCTGAACAACCTTACTGAGGCATTTGTTGCTGAAGGTACAATGATCAACTCAGGTTTCATGGACGGAATGAACAACAAGGATGCCATCGCTGCAATGATCAAGCATGTAGAAGAAGAGGGATTCGGCAAGGAGACTACCAACTACAAGCTGAGAGACTGGCTGATTTCAAGACAGAGATACTGGGGAACACCTATCCCTATGATTTACTGTGAAGACTGCGGATGGAACCCTGAGAAGGAAGAAAATCTTCCTGTTCTTCTTCCGGAAGACGTTGAATTCACAGGCAAGGGCGAGTCGCCAATAGCAACCAGCAAAACTTTCCAGAATGCTGTATGTCCATGCTGCGGCAAGCCTGCGACTAGAGAAATCGATACCATGGATACTTTCCTTGATTCATCATGGTACTTCCTGAGATACTGTGATGCATCAAACGAGAATGAAGCATTTAACTTTGACAAGGTTAAATACTGGATGAATGTTGACCAGTATATCGGCGGAGTTGAACATGCCATTCTCCACCTGATGTATGCCAGATTCTTCCAGATGGCTCTGTACGACCTGGGACTTGTAAGCACTGAAGAACCTTTCAAGAACCTGCTGACTCAGGGAATGGTTACTAAGGGATACACTAACGAAAAGGGTGAGTATCTGGTTGCCAAAATGAGCAAATCAATCGGCAACGTTGTAAGTCCTGCTGAAATCATCAGCAAGTACGGTGCAGATACTGCAAGAATGTTCATTCTCTTTGCAGCACCGCCGGAAAGAGAACTGGAATGGTCAGATCAGGGTGTTGAAGGCAGCTACAGATTCATCAACAGAGTTTACAGAATGGTTTATGATTTCGCCAGAGATTATAAAGTCGGCGATGGTTCATATGAAATCAGAAATGATGCTGACAAGAACCTTAACTATGTGATGAACTATACTATCAAGAAGGTATCAGATGACATCGGTGAAAGATTCAACTTCAACACTGCAATCAGTTCAATAATGGAACTGGTAAATGAAATGTACAAGTACAGAGACGGAGAAATCAATGAAGCTCTCTATGGTACTGCAGTAAGAAATCTGGTAGTAATGCTGGCACCGTTTGTTCCTCACGTTACAGAAGAAATGTGGGAGCATCTGGAACAGGAAGGTTCTGTTCACAATCAGATGTGGCCTGAATTCGATGAAAGCGCACTCGTTAAGGATACAGTAGAAATCGTAGTGCAGATTAACGGTAAAATTAAAGAAAAGATGAACATTGCAGGTGATCTGTCAAGAGAAGAAATGCAGAAGGTTGCAATGGAAGATGAGAAGGTTAAGGCGTTAACAGAAGGCAAGAATGTTGTTAAGGTAATCGCAGTGCCTAACAAGCTGATTAACATTGTAGTAAAATAAATCAATTTAATACTTGCCTGGTTAACCTTAATCAGGAAGGAAGTATATGAACGAAAAACCTAAACAGGTTTCTGCAGGACTGACGAAAAGTCTGACTACAGGCGGACAGTCTTCACGTGGAAAGGCTGCCCGCAAGAGTCCTGCCAGGAGCATTGGAAGAACGAAAGCAAAAGCGGAAAAGAATGCTCCCGAAAAGAAACCGGCAAAACCAAAAGTAAAAGCAAAGGCAAAACCAAAATCAAAGGCTGCAAATGCCAAGAAACCGCCGGAAAAGGTCAGAATCATTCCTTTGGGCGGACTCCACGAAATAGGAAAGAACATGACTGCAATCGAATATGAGAACGAAATTATTATCATTGACTGCGGTTTGTCTTTTCCTGATGACGACATGTTCGGCATCGACAAAGTAATCCCTGATTTTTCATATCTGAAGAATTCAGGCAAGAAGATACTCGGTCTTCTGATTACACATGGACACGAGGACCACATAGGAGCTGTTCCGTATCTTATCAAAGAGCTGAACATTCCTGTGTACGGCAACAGATTCCCTCTGGGTCTCATAGAGAACAAGCTGAAGGAACACGGTCTCACGGCCAAACTTAACGTAGTAAACGCTGGAGAAACATTCAGAATCGGCAGCAACTTTAAAGTTGAAGCTATCAGAATCACTCATTCAATTGTTGATTCGCTTTGTTTCAGCATCGATACACCGGCAGGAAGGGTATTCCATACCGGTGACTTCAAAATAGACTACACCCCTGTAGATGGTGATCCAATAGATCTTGCAAGACTTGCCAGGGTGGGAGACGAAGGTGTGCTGCTGATGATGGCGGAAAGCACTAATGTATTCAGGCAGGGATACACACCGTCAGAGAGAGTTGTCGGTGAAACTCTCGACGGCATTTTCAGAGATGCCAAAAGCCGAATTATTATCGCCACATTCTCTTCAAATGTGCATAGAATCAAGAAGATAATCGATCTTGCGCAGCAGAACGGCAGGAAGGTTGCCGTATCTGGACGGAGCATGGTTACCGTTGTGGATCTGGCTCAGGAACTTGGTTACATCGATGTTCCTAAGAATACAATAATAGATATTAATCAGGCCAGGAATTATTCCGACAAAGAACTTGTAATAATTACAACCGGAAGTCAGGGAGAACCAATGTCTGCTCTTGCAAGAATGGCGGCAAATGAGCACAAGGCAGTTAAAATCAAACCCGGAGACAGAGTTATCCTAAGCTCATCACCGGTTCCCGGCAACGAAATTACAGTTGCCAATGTAGTAAACAAACTGATCGAAAAAGGTGCTGAAGTAATATATTCAGACATTGCGGAAATACATGTGTCGGGTCACGCCAGCAGAGAAGAACTTAAACTCATGCATGCACTTATCAGACCAAAGTATTTCATGCCTGTTCACGGTGAGTACAGACATCTGCAGGCTCATGCAGAACTGGCTCAGGAACTCGGCAAATCAAAAGATAATGTGTTTATCCTAAACAACGGCGATGCCCTGACAATAACAGGCAAAACTGCTGTCAAAGAGAATCATGTATGTGATGCGGACGGCATAATGGTTGACGGACTCGGAGTTGGAGATGTAGGAAACATTGTGCTCAGAGACAGAAGGCTTCTTTCTGAATCAGGACTGATTATCCTTGTCGCTGCCATAGACAAGGATGCCAGATCAATTGCATCAGGTCCTGACATTATCTCGAGAGGTTTTGTGTATGTACGTGAAAACGAAGACCTTATTGACGCTGCCAGACATCATGCCGAGGATATTATCAACAGCTGTCTTGATAAGAATATCAAGGACTGGAACAGCATGAAGACTGCGGTGAGAGAAGGTCTGAAGAAATTCATATACAACAGGACTAAGAGAAGTCCGGTAATTCTGCCGATATTTCTAGAAGTATAGAAGGAGTAAATATGAACGTATATAATCAGGCTCATGAACTTGCAGCCGCTATCAAAGAATCAGAAGAATTCAAACGTTATGACATGTCAAAGAAAGCTGTTGAAGCAAACCCACAGTTAAAAGAAACCATCGATGATTTCATGAAAAAGCAGATTGAATTCCAGACTGCAGCAATGATGGGTCAGCAGCCCGGTCCCGAAGCGCTTCAGAGCCTTCAGCAGCTGTCAGCAGTTCTTATGCAGGATCCAACAGCAGCTCAGTATCTGCAGAATCAGATGACATTCTCAATGATGATGGCTGATGTTTACAAAATCGTAGCAGAAGCAGCAGGTCTTGAAGGTCTTCCGGGAATGGAATAAGACTTGTTAAGAGAAGGTTTTTTTGATATAATTATGCTGATTTTTAGAAGTAAATTGAATTTAAAATAAGGAAGGTCAAAATTATGATTACAGCAGGCGATTTCAGAAAAGGTATTACTTTCGAGATTGACGGACAGCCACATCTGGTACTTGATTTCCAGCATGTTAAGCCTGGTAAGGGTGCAGCTTTCGTAAGAACTAAGCACAAGAACATTCTTACTGGTTCAATTAAAGAAGAATCATTCAACCCAACTGCCAAATTCCCTAAAGCTCACATTGAGACTAAGGTAATGCAGTATCTTTATAACGACGGAGAACTTTACTACTTCATGGACCCTGAATCATACGATCAGATTCCTCTTACATTCGATCAGGTAGAAGAAGCAATGAAATACCTTAGAGAGAACGATGAAGCAACAATCAAGTTCTACAAGGGTAATGCGTTCCAGGTAGATGCACCTAATTTCGTTGACCTTAAGGTAATTGATACTGAACCGGGCGTTAAAGGTGACACAGCTACTAACGTAACAAAGGCTGCTACAGTTGAAACAGGTGCAGTTATTCAGGTTCCTATCTTCATTAATGAAGGTGAAGTAATCCAGATTGATACAAGAACTGGTGACTACCTCGGTAGATCAAAATAAGTTAGCAACTTTGAAGGGACGTGAATTCGTCCCTTTGCTTTTTAAGAAGAAATGAGGACTAAGATGAGCAGACTTAAGCCACTTGTTATTATTCTTGCAATCGTTGTGCTGATTCTTGGAGCAGGCGGTGTTTACTACGTTAACGGACTTGGCGCAGTGGATCCGGACAATTCAGAGGAAATATCAGTAACTGTACCTCAGGGCAGCGGAGCATCATCAATAGTTGAAATTCTTGATGATCAGGGTCTTATAAAGAACAAGACCGTTGCCAAAGTACAGGCTCGCATAGGTCGATACAGCAGCCTGCAGGCCAATACTTACATTTTCAGTAAATCCATGTCGTTTACTGAAATAATGAAGGCAATCAATACAGGCGACTTCAACTACATTTCCAAACAGTCCTTCGAAATGAAGGAAGGGTACAGACTTGCACAGAACGCAGAGCTTCTGGCCAAAGAAATTCCGTTCTCTTCCAAAGAAATTCTGGCTAAGTGGTCTGATGAGAAATATCTTAGAGAGCTGATAGATAAGTACTGGTTCCTGACAGAAGACATTCTGAACAAGGATGTCATGTATCCGCTTGAAGGCTATCTTGCCCCAAACACATATTTCATAACTGATTCCAACCCTTCAATTGAAGGTGTAACAGAAATGATGCTGGATCAGATGGACAAGAAACTTACAGAGAGAAAAGATGCCATCGAAGCAACTGGATTCACTGTAAATGAATTCCTTTCTCTCGCATCCATAGTTTGCAAAGAGGGTGGAAGCAACGAGTCTGAAGCACCGCATATCGCAGGTGTGTTCATGAACAGACTCGAGAAGGGAATCAGCCTTGGAAGTGATGTAACAGTATGCTACATATTCCAGGAAGACAGGGTTGACCTTAACACAGCTCAGCTCAGTTCAGACAATCCGTATAATACAAGGAAGTTTACCGGTCTGACTCCGGGTCCTATCTGTGCAGTGCCGACAGTTGACATGGATGCTGTAATCAATTATGAAGATACTGATGATTTATTCTTCTATGCAGGTCCTGACGGCACAGTATACTATGCCAAGGATCAGGCAGGCCACTCAAAGAATATTAAGGAGCATCCGTGGACAAAAGAAGATCTGGCGCGATAATAAATTCAATAGTGGCATCATATGTTGATTCAATGTATGTCAACAGCAATCCTGAACTTGAAGAGCTTAGAAGCTTCGCAGAAGCAAATCACGTCCCTGTAATACTCAAAGATGCAGAGAGTTTCATTTTAATGCTTCTGAAGCTTCGCAATCCTTCCTCAATACTTGAAATCGGTACAGCAGTAGGATATTCAGCTATATGTTTCGCTCTTGGTTCTGATGCTCATGTTACCACCATTGAAGCAGACAGAAACATGTATGATGCGGCAAGGTCAAACATCAGTAATTTCAATTGCCAAGACAGGATTGACATCATTTATGGTGATGCTAGAGAAACCCTGTCCTCATTTGATGAACAGAGGAAATACGATATGGTTTTCATAGACGCAGCCAAGAGCCACTACCGTGAGTTCTGGGATCTTATTATCCCTCTCTGCACCGATGATGCCATGATTATTTGTGACAATGTACTCATGAAAGGCATGACAGCCTCTGATGAATTTGACACAAACAGAAGATACAGAACAAGCATAAGGAAAATGCGCGAGTTTCTCGATTATATAAATAATCTTGAATATGCGGATACATCCATTCTCCCCATAGGAGATGGTGTTTCCGTAAGCATAATAGACAGGAAATGAACAAAATCGAACTACTTGCTCCTGCGGGAGATCTTGAAAAACTTAAAATAGCAGTAGAATACGGCGCTGACGCTGTATACTTCGGCGGAGAGATGTTTTCGCTGAGGGCCGGTGCAGGTAATCTGACAATCCCTGAGATAGAAGAGGGTGTAGAATACGCCCATTCCAAAGGCGCCAAATGCCATATGGCTATGAACATTTTCGCTCACAATGAAGACATCGAACCTTTGAGAAGATATCTTGAATCAATCAGACACATTCCCATTGATGCCTTCATAGTATCAGATCCCGGCGTGATTACAGTGCTTAAGGATGTCATTCCTGACGCCGAGCTTCACATTTCAACTCAGGCCAATATGACCAATTACGTTACTGCCAATTTCTGGTACAACATGGGAGTCAAGCGGCTTGTTCTCGCACGAGAACTTACATTAGGCGAAATTCGTGAAATCAGACAGAGAATACCTGAAGACATGGACCTGGAATCATTCGTCCACGGCGCCATGTGCATTTCATATTCAGGCAGATGTCTGCTCAGCAACTACATGATTGACAGGGATGCCAACAGAGGTATGTGTGCACATCCATGCCGATGGAAGTACAAGCTTGTAGAAGAGAAGAGACCGGGTGAGTACTATCCGGTTGAAGAGGACAACCGCGGAACATATATAATGAATTCCAAAGATTTGTGCATGCTTGAACATCTGCCGGATCTGATTGATGCCGGTGTTTCATCGTTCAAAATTGAAGGACGTATGAAGAGCGTCTTCTATGTAGCAACTGTGGTTAGTGCTTACAGGAAAGCGATAGATTCATATATGGCAGATCCTGAGAATTATTCGTTCGATTACAGCTGGTACAACGAAATGCTCAAAGCAAGTCACAGGGAATTCACAACCGGTTTTTATTATGACAAACCTACTAACGAAGATCAGAATTATCAGACCAGTGCATATACCAGAGAATACAGCTTCACCGGTAAAGTGCTCAGCTACGATACTGATTCTTCCATTGCGGTGGTTGAACAGCGCAACAAAATGAACTTGGGGGACACAATCGAAGTATTCGGACCCGACATAGATTATTTCGAACAGAAACTGACTGTACTGCTGGATGAAGATGACAATCCAATTGAATCTGCACCTCATCCTCAGCAGATACTGCATATTAAAATGAATAAACCTGTAAAACCAAATTACATTCTTAGAAAAAAGAAAGGAGAATAGAATGTCATCTGACCCGGGGCCCTTTTGGCAGATTTTATTAGTAATCGCAGCAATTATCCTGGTAAACGGATACCTTACGGCAGCTTTCACTGCCATGAATTCAATAAACAAAAATAATATCAGAACTCTTGCTCAGGAAGGTAATTCCAAGGCTCAGTCAATGCTTGACACTGCTGAAGAACCTTACAATTATCTTCTAATGATTGAGTCCGCATACGTTTTTCTGGGGTTCATTGCCAGCTCAATAACAGCATATTATATAAGCGGTACACTGAATCGTTATGTTGGAGAAATGGGACTGCCTTTCGTTCAGACAATATCCATAATCTTATGTACACTCATACTGACATTCATAATGATGGTACTTGGAATCATGCTGCCTAGAAGACTGGCACTGCTTTACGCAGACAAGATAGCAATGTCAACCTACGGTAAGGTGAAGTACATATGCATCGTTTTCAAACCCCTTGCAGTTATCGTCAACGGCCTGACAGTTCTTATTCTCAAGATTTTCAGGCAGAGGACAGATGTAACTGAGGCTGTATATTCTGAAGATGAAGTAGTATCAATGCTGGAGTCAGGACAGGAAAGCGGCGAACTCAATGAAGAGGGAATGAAGATGATTACAAGCATCTTCGCCTTTGATGATATGCTTGCCTTCGAAATCATGACTCCTAGAACAGATGTATTCTCAATCGATATCAATGAACCATCTGAAGAATATATCGAAGAACTGATGGAGTGGCATTACTCCAGAATTCCTGTATACGAGGATGACAGCGACAATATCATCGGCATTCTATATATTAAGGATTATCTGATAAAGGCAAGAGAAGTAGGATTTGACAATATAGATATCAGAACCATACTGCGAAAACCGTATCTGGTGCCTGAAACAAAAAAAATCGATACATTGTTTTATGAACTCCAGACTACGAAGCAGCATATTGCAATTCTCATAGATGAATACGGCGGTTTCTCAGGCATCGTGACTATGGAGGATATCATAGAGGAAGTAATGGGAGACATTGATGACGAGTATGATGAAGTGGAACCTGAAATTCAGAGGATTTCAGATACTGAATTCATTATAGACGGAAGCATGTACCTTGATGATATCAGCGAAGAACTTGATATCAGCCTGGACTCAGATAACAGTGAAACCATCGGCGGTCTTCTCATAGATATTCTTGGTGAGATACCAGATAGCGATGACCTGGGTGTTACTGTTGATATCGATAATTTGAGATTTCGCATAGATTCAGTCAGGGACAGACGTATCGAACAGATAACGTTAACTGTTCTTGACGAAGATGAATTAGAACGAGGTAAAGAGAATGAACAGTCAGAACAATGATAGTTCTTCAATTAAAGTATCTGATGAAGTGATAGCAGTGTGTGCAGCTAATGCCACTCTGAGAACCAGGGGGGTTGCAGATGTTGCCGGCGGCATATCAGACCTTCTTACCAAGAATTTTCTCGGCAAGGAGAATGCATCCAGAGGCATCAAAGCATCACAGAATGATGACGGCATTACTATTGATGCAAACATCATCGTGGATTACGGCACACGCATCCCTGAGCTGGCCTGGGAAATCCAGGAAAATATCAGAGACGAAGTTGAAGAGATGACAGGCAGCAAAGTATTGGCTGTTAACATAAATGTTCAGGGAGTAGAAATCCCTTCGGAGGAATGATATGACAAGAAAACAGGCTAGAGAAGCAATGATGCAGCTTCTGTTCGAACTTGAAGCTGCAGGTGAAATGAACTTGGAAGTTCTCGAAACGAAATGCCGTGAGAGAATCAGCGGCAAAGAACATGACAGATCATGGTCAATACTCAAGTCTACAGTAACTAATCTTGATTCAATTGACGATAAGATAAACCAGTACAGCAAAGCATGGAAGACATCTAGAATGCCAAAGGTTGATCTGGCAATTCTCAGACTTGCAGTAGGGGAATCAAGATATGCAGATGATGTTTCAGATGCAGTAGTTGTGTCAGAATCCATTAATTTATCGAAGAAATTCAGTACAGAACAGTCGGCATCCTTCATCCACGGCGTGCTGGGCAATGTTTTAAAAGATGAACAGTAAATATATACTAGGGATTGACACCAGCAACTACAAAACATCAGTTGCTGTTGTTGATGAGGACTATAATGTAGTCTACGACGGAAGAATGTTTCTCAAAGTAAAAGAAGGCGAGAGAGGTCTCAGACAGTCTGAGGCTCTTTTTCAGCATATACAGAATCTTCCGCAGTTAATCGAAAAGATTCCTGTTGACCTTGAACACCGCCTTGATGCAGTTGCCTGGTCAGACAGGCCAAGACCTGTAGAAGGTTCCTATATGCCTGTATTTAATGCAGGTATCTCAACGGGAAAATCAATTGCTTCTGTCAACAGCATTGTGGGAATAGGGTTCTCACATCAGGAAGGTCATGTAGAAGCTGTTAGACACAACACAGGTTTCCATTCTGATAAACCATATCTGGCATGTCATTTTTCAGGTGGCACCACTGAAATACTAATTATTAAGCCAAGACAGAGAGATGTGGTCCTCAACACCGGTGTTTTTTACAAAATATTTCTTACAGGCGGCACCAGAGACATGTCTTACGGACAGCTGATAGACAGAGCCGGTGTTGCACTTGGATATGATTTTCCGGCAGGTGAATACATGGATAAAATCGCATGTTCAACAGATTTTGCCACAGGTGTCCTGACAAGAATTAAAACGAGACATGCCTATTTCAACATCTCAGGCATAGATACGCAGATAAAGCGTGCAATAGAAGAAGAAAAATACGGAATTGAGAAAGAGCCGTTCATAAAAGAAATATTCATCCGCATTGCAGAATCCATTGAGGAATCTGTATTTCAGGCGGCAAACATGACTGAAATTAATGAAGTTCTTATGGCCGGAGGTGTTTCATCCAGCTGCTTTATTAAAAACTACATTGAAAATTCAGCAAGGTTAAAGGATATCAACATACATTTCGGCAGCAGCGACATTGCTCAGGACAACGCAGTCGGCATAGCTGTTCTCGGAGGAAGATACGTATGGGATTAAAGCCGGTATCAGTTTCACAACTTAACAGCTACATCAAACGAATTCTGCAGACTGACCCCATATTAGGCAATGTGTCTGTGACAGGCGAACTGTCAAACGTTAAATATCACAGCGCCGGGCACGTTTATTTCTCGCTCAAAGATGAGAAAAGCACCATCAGATGTTTCCTTCCTGCAGGAAATGCCGACAACATAGCCTTTAGACTGGAAGACGGCCTTGAAGTCAATGTATACGGCTACTTGTATCTGTACGAGAAAGGCGGTTATTATTCAATAAACGTCAAAGATATTGAAGAGTCGGGGGAAGGGCGCCTAATGGCCGAATTTCGGGCTCTCAAGAGGAAACTGGAAGGTGAGGGGCTGTTTGATCAGGAACATAAGAAACCGCTTCCTTCTTTCCCGTCCAAAATAGCAGTGGTCACATCTGCAACAGGTGCCGCAGTCCGGGATATTATCAAAATAATAAAGAACAAGAACGATTACGTCAATGTGCTGATATATCCTGTAACTGTTCAGGGACCATCAGCTGCCGGTGAAATCGCAGAAGCCATAGATGACATTAACAGACGCTTCACTGACATTGACGTGATAATAACAGGCAGAGGCGGAGGCTCCATTGAAGAACTGTGGGCTTTTAACGAAGAAAAAGTTGCGAGAAGCATCTACAAATCGTCAATTCCTGTCATATCGGCAGTAGGTCACGAAACGGATTTTACTATTGCAGATTTCGTTGCAGACAGAAGAGCCGAAACTCCTACAGCCGCGGCTGATATGGCGGTTCCTGATACAACAGAGCTGAGAGATTATATAAACAATCTTGATAAAGAACTTTCACGAAGCATACGAATAAGAATTCAGCAGGCAGAGAACTCACTCAATCTCATGAACCCGGAACTTTTCATGAGACAACTGAAATCAAGAACAGTAATGGCGCAGATGAAGTGCGACGGAATTTATCAGCAGCTCAATTCTCAGGTAGATAATAAACTGACAGATTTCACTAAACGCGTCGAACTGGCAGGACAAGTGATCAATTCATCCAACCCTGATTTAATATTGGCACGCGGCTATGCAATTGTCAGAAATTCTCAAGGAAAAATTGTAAAAAATGCTTCAGAAGTATCTATAGGTGATACAATTGATATATCGTTAGCAGAAGGAAGAGCAAGGGCAACTGTCATTGATGAGAAAGAAAAGAGGTAACAGTTATGCCGGAGAAGATAAGTTTTGAGCAGGCGCTGGCAAATCTTGAGAAAGCGTCTGAGAAACTCAAATCAGATGAAACTACATTAGAAGAAGCAATCAGAAGCTATGAAGAAGGAATCCGATGCTATAAACAGTGCAGAGAGATTCTTGATGAAGCAGTTCAGAAGATAGAAGTGTTAAACAACTGAGAAAGAAGGCGATTATATGACTGATTTTACTTTTGAAAACTATCGTGAGTATTTCGAGGAGCATCTTACTGATTTTATTCCTGATGTTGACCATAAAAGTATTACGTTATATGAAGCTATGAAGTACAGCCTGAGTGCAGGGGGCAAAAGGATAAGACCTGTACTTCTGCTTGCCACATGCGATTTCTGCGGCGGCAAGATTGAAGAAGCACTTCCATATGCCTGTGCTCTTGAGTACATTCATACATACTCTCTAATACACGATGATCTGCCTTGTATGGATAATGATGATTTAAGAAGAGGCATTCCTACAAACCACAAGGTGTACGGAGATGCCACTGCAACACTTGCTGGAGACGGACTCCTTAACACAGCCTTCGAATCAATGTATGGAGACATTCTGTACTATATGGATGATGCCGATGCCATGAAGAGAAGAATAAGAGCTGCATACGAAATCGCAAAGGGTGCAGGAATCAGAGGCATGATAGCAGGTCAGATAGCAGACATGGAATCCGAAAATCAGGTCGGTTCTGCTGAAATGCTGGATTATGTTCATCTTACCAAAACAGCGGCACTTATAATAGCTGCTGTTCGTGCAGGGGCAATGATTGCAGGAGCTGACAAGGAAACATTGACAAATCTTACTGAATACGCTGAGAATCTGGGACTTGCCTTCCAGATATGCGATGATATCCTCGATGTTGAGGGTGATGAAGAGAAACTGGGCAAGAAGACAGGAATGGATTCAGACAGAGGCAAGCTGACTTATCCTGCACTTTTCGGCATCGAAAAGTCCAAAGAACGTCTTCGTGAACTTACAGATGCAGCTCTCGCGGCTGTTGGTGTATATTATGACAATGCGGAAGTATTCTCAAAACTGGCAGAAGATCTGGCAGTAAGAGGTAACTGATTATGAATAAATACTTTAAGGAACATAAATTTCCTGAAGAAATAAAATTGATGTCGATGGATGATCTGGAACTTCTAACATATGAAATCAGAGATTTCCTTGTTGAGAATGTTTCAAAAACAGGCGGACATCTGGCATCGAGCCTTGGGGCAGTAGAACTTACGATAGCTCTCATGAGAGCCTTCAATCCGCCTGAGGACAAGATAATATGGGACGTAGGTCATCAGACATATGTTCATAAACTCCTTACCGGCCGAGCCGACGAATTTCGTACACTTCGTCAGCTGGACGGAATGAGTGGATTCCCTAAGCAGAAGGAGAGTGAATACGATCTGTTTGATACGGGTCATTCCAGCACTTCAATTTCTCTTGGACTTGGACTTGCTGCTGCTCGTGATCTGCAGAATGAGAACTACAATGTTGTCTCCATTATAGGCGATGGCGCATTGACCGGCGGCATGGCTTTCGAAGCACTTAACAATGTAGTCAACGTGAATTCAAGAATGATTATCATTCTCAATGACAACGGCATGTCCATTTCCAGAAACAATGGGGGTCTCTCATCATATCTGGGAAGGATGCGAGGAACACTCAAGTACACCTCAATCAAAAAAAATGTGAAGAAACGCATCGGAAGCGTTCCTAAAATCGGTTCAACTATGGTAACCGGTATCCACAATACCAAGGAATCCATTAAACATGCAGTCATTGATGACAGCGGCAGATTCTTCGAAGAACTGGGACTTAATTATTACGGTCCGATAGACGGACACAACATAGAAGATCTTTGCGAAATCATGGAAGTTGCCAAGGAAAGTACCGGTCCTGTGCTTATTCACGTTTGTACAAAGAAGGGTAAAGGGTATTCTATTGCAGAGAAAAATCCTGATATTTTTCACGGTATCGGTCCATTTGATCCTTCTACAGGCAAACTTGTAAGCAAGTCATCAAACCCATCATATTCAGCTGTTTTTGGTCGCAAACTTACGGAAATGGCCGCTCAGGACACCCATGTAGTTGCAGTAAGTGCAGCGATGCTTGAAGGCACAGGACTTAAGGATTTCGCAGCAGAATATCCAGATAGAACATACGATGTTGGAATTGCTGAGCCTCACGCTGTAACATTTGCGGCAGGCATGGCTAAAATGGGAATTAAGCCATACGTTGCTATATATTCAACTTTCCTGCAGAGAGCATATGACCAGATAATGGAGGATGTGTGTCTGCAGAATCTCCCGGTAGTATTCTGTCTTGACCGAGCCGGAGCAGTAGGTGCTGACGGTGAAACACACCAGGGCATCTATGATCTCAGTTTTCTGTCATCAATTCCAAATCTGCTGATTATGGCTCCTAAAGATGGTCCTGAACTTGAGAAGATGCTTGATCTTACTCGTGCTCTTGATGTTCCATGTGCCATCAGATATCCAAGAGGAACGGCTCCTGTGATAAATGATGCTCCTCTAAATGATTTCAAATCAGAGAAGCTTACTGACGGTGATGACTGTGCTATCTGGGCCATAGGCTCAATGGTAGCAAATGCTATTGAGGCAGCAGAAATTCTCAGCAAATCGGGAATCAGTGCCTCAGTATACAATGCCAGATTCCTGCGTCCAATGGATGAAGAAGCCATCAGAAATTGTGCCTCAGTATACAATCACATTTTCACTATAGAAGATAATATACTGTCAGGCGGATTTGGAGAAAGCATCAATTCTTTACTCGTAAACGAGGAAACGAAGGTGCACAACATTGCATGGCCAGACAAGTACATAGAACACGGTACTACTGCACAGCTTTATGAAAGATACGGACTGGATGCAGTTTCAATTGCAGAAAGGATAAAGAAGGAACTTGAAAGATAGACTAGACGTAATACTGACAGAACGGGGTTTGTTCCCGTCAAGAGAGAAGGCTAAGGCTTCAGTAATGGCCGGTCTGATATATGTAGACGGTAAACTGGCAGACAAAGCAGGAATGTCCGTTGACAGGGCCGCCGAAATCACTGTCAAAGAAAATCTTTGCCCATATGTTAGCCGAGGAGGCCTTAAACTGGAGAAAGCGCTGCAGCTTTACGGTTTTTCTCTTGAAGGTGCCAAGTGTGTTGATATCGGAGCTTCAACAGGCGGATTTACAGACTGCATGCTTCAGAAGGGTGCGAGCAGGGTATACTGTATTGATGTTGGTTATGGTCAGCTTGACTGGAAACTAAGAAATGATGAACGTGTAGTAAACATGGAAAAGTGTAACGTTCGTTATCTTGATGTGGACACAATCGGCAGAGATGTTGACTTCATCAGTATCGATGTTTCTTTTATTTCTCTTAAACTTGTTTTCCCGGTTGCTGCTCAGCTGCTGGGCGAAAACGGTTCACTGGTATGTCTTGTGAAACCTCAGTTTGAAGCCGGCAGAGAACAGGTAGGCAAAAAGGGAATAGTAAGAGATCCTGATGTACACAGACAGGTTCTTTCAAATGTGACCGAATACGGACTGGCAAACGGCCTTCACGTACACGGCATGACCTTCTCGCCGGTTACAGGGACTAAAGGCAACATTGAATATCTGCTTTACATGAAAAAAACGGCAACTGATTTTGTGCCGGATATTGCTGAAACAGTTAGAATTTCACATGAAGAACTGGAGAAAAAATAATGGCCAAAGCTAAATTATCACCCATGATGCAGCAGTATATGGATATTAAGGCTCAGTATACGGACTGTATTCTGTTCTTCAGACTGGGTGACTTCTATGAAATGTTTTTTGATGATGCTGCAACTGCCGCAAGAGAACTGGAACTGACTCTTACAGGTAAACAGTGCGGTCTGGAAGAAAGGGCACCGATGTGTGGTGTTCCTTTTCATTCTGCGGACACTTACATTGCCCGACTCATCGAAAAGGGATATAAAGTTGCAATCTGTGAGCAGACAGAAGATCCCGCCGCAGCCAAAGGTCTTGTGAAGCGTGATGTAATACAGATTGTAACTCCCGGCACAGTTCTGAGCACGTCAGTTCTCAAAGAGAATGAAAACAACTACATTGCCTCAGTGCATGCAGCAGACGGTCAGATTGGTCTGGCATATTGCGACGTATCTACAGGTGAAACATACGCTACTCTCATCAAAGGCCCTGGCGCTTCAGAAAGTCTTATTAACGAAATCGTCAAGATAAGTGCCAGCGAAGTTCTTCTAAGCAGCGACACTGACACATACATTGACACAGACAGCCTCAGAATCGTTACCGGCGCGTATTTTAACATACTTGGAGAAGATTACTTCAAAAAGGATGCAGTCAGAGAGACGATTAAGCGACAGTTCAATGTAAGCGCCCTTCAGGGAATCGGCATAGAGGAGGATTCATGTACCGAAACCGCACTGGGAAGCCTGCTGATGTACCTTGTTCAGACACAGAAGCGAGACCTTGGACATATTACTTCCATTAAGGTTTACAGTTTAGGCGAACACATGTCACTTGATAAAAGTACAATCAAGAATCTGGAATTAACCGAGACACTTTTTGAAAAAAAGCTGCAGGGTTCTCTTCTGGGCGTCCTCGACAAGACACATACGGCAATGGGTTCGCGTAAACTTAAGCAGTGGCTCAGAGAACCTCTTAACAATGTTGACTCCATCAAAGACAGACTCGGCGCTGTTGAGTTCTTTTATGACGAAATTCTATGCCGCAACAACATAAGGGAGTCACTTAAAAGTGTATACGACTTCGAAAGGCTGACAGGCAGAATTGCCACCGGCACTGCTAACGGCAAGGATATGATTGCCCTGAAAAACTCGTGCTTCGTGCTCCCGGACATTAAAGAAAATCTGGGCTGCAGCGGTGCACCGCTTGTAAACAGGCTTAATGACAGCATTTCTTCGCTTACAGATATCTATGAACTTATTGACAGTGCAATTGTGGATGATCCGCCGTTTACAATCAAAGAAGGCGGAATCATAAAGCAGGGATTCTCAGTTGAACTTGATGAGCTGAAGGATTCGATAAGAGATGCTCAGAACTGGATAGCTTCCCTCGAAAACTCAGAAAGAGAGAGAACAGGAATCAAGAATCTGAAAGTGGGTTACAACAAAGTATTCGGCTATTATCTTGAGGTAACCAGATCTTTTTACCATATGATTCCAGATAACTATATCCGCAAGCAGACGCTGGCAAATGCCGAAAGATTCATTACACCTGAACTTAAGGAGACAGAACGTCTGGTACTGAATGCGGAATCCAAGATAAATGACCTGGAGTACAGGCTTTTTACTGAACTTAGAGAAACACTTCAGAAACACATTCGCATAATTCAGGAAACTTCGCGTGCAATAGCAGAAATCGATGTGCTGATTTCCTTCGCAGAAGTAAGTGAAAAAAACAATTACGTGAAACCTGAAGTAAACGATTCTGACAGAATAGTCATTGAGAAGGGGCGACATCCTGTTATCGAAAGAACAATCAGAGATGGTGTTTTCGTAAGCAATGATACATATCTGAACAGAGATGACAGCAGCATGCTCCTGATTACAGGCCCTAACATGTCAGGTAAATCCACATACATGCGTCAGACAGCACTGATTGTGCTCATGGCTCAGGCTGGCTGTTTCGTGCCATGTGAAAGTGCTGAAATCGGTGTATGTGACAGGATTTTCACTCGTATTGGAGCATCAGACAATCTGGCGCAGGGACAGAGCACATTCTTCGTGGAAATGAGCGAACTTGCCTACATTCTCAATACAGCCACTTCACGAAGTCTTGTAATACTTGACGAGATAGGCAGAGGCACCAGCACCTATGACGGGCTTTCCATTGCCTGGGCAGCAGCAGAGTATCTGGCCAAAGAAAACAGGAAAATAAGATCTCTTTTTGCTACTCATTACCATGAGATGACTGAACTTGAAAACACTCTCAGCGGTGTCAGAAACCTGAATGTGGATGTTGCAGAAGATGGAGGAAATGTAGTATTCCTTCACAAAATTGTGCCCGGCAGCGCCAGCAGAAGCTACGGCATTCATGTAGCCAAGATAGCCGGTGTGCCTAGCGAGCTTCTTGTAAACGCTCAGCAGCGACTTGATATTCTCGAATCGGGAGCATCAGCTTCTGCAGTTTCATCAGATATAAGCGAAACTGAAAACAAATCAGTTAATGAAAATATCGATCAGGAATATCAGATTTCATTATTTGACTTTGCTCCTAACCCTGTTGTACAGCGACTTAAGGAAGTGGATCTGATGAACACAACTCCGTCACAAGCGCTTGCAATACTTGAAGAACTTAAGGAATACTTATGATAAGAGTACTTGATAAAGACATTGCAGATAAAATCGCAGCCGGTGAAGTAATTGACAGACCCGTATCCATTATCAAAGAGCTTCTGGAGAATTCTATTGATGCAGGAGCTGATACAATTACAGTGGAAATAAAGAACGGCGGCAAGACATATATCAGAGTTACTGACAACGGATGCGGCATACCATCAGATCAGGTGGAAACAGCCTTCCTTCGTCATGCCACCAGCAAAATTCAGGCTGTAAAAGATCTTGACTCGATCTCTACACTTGGTTTCAGGGGTGAAGCTCTAGCAAGCATAGCCGCAGTGGCACGTGTTGAACTTATTACTTGCACGGCTGATTCAAAAGCAGGAAGAAAAGTGGTAATTGAGGGAAGCCGGGTAATTGACAACGTTCAGACCGGATGCCCTCAAGGAACAACCATTACTGTTCGCGATCTGTTCTATAATGTTCCGGCCCGCAGGAAGTTCCTTGCCTCAGACAATGCAGAAGCAAGAAGAATAACTGAGCTTGTTTCCCGAATTGCCCTGTCTTACAGCGATATTAAAATCAATCTTGTCAACGGCAGCAAACGTGTATTCTCGACTCAGGGCAGGGGAAACATTTTTAACAACATCATCAGTGTTTACGGCAGTGATACAGGACGCAATCTAGTACCTGTTGAGGCAAGTGCTTCAGGATTCGTTCTAAAGGGATTCGTAAGTTCACCTGCAGCCACAGTGCCTTCGCGAAACAAGGAAATATTCTGCGTCAACGGCAGAGTGGTTTCAAGCAGAGTACTGCAGGAAGCTCTGGAACAGGCATACAGGGAGAAACTGTTCGGCGGAAGATTTCCAATCGCTTTTCTCTTTCTTTCTGTCCCTGCAGAAAAAGTTGATGTCAACATACATCCTACAAAAAAAGAAATCAGATTCGACGACGATTTCGAAGTAAAAGATTTCGTAACAGCCGCAGTCTCCAAAGCACTTAATTCACTTAACGCTGTGCCTAAGGTACGAAGCGAGCACATTGCTGTAAAACCTGAAAGCATTACACCTCAGGTACCAATTAAGGAGGAGTCTGCATCTTATACTGCGTCAGATAACTCGGGACACAAAAGAACGGACATTGATGATACTGATGCCGGTTTAAATGAAGTATTCAGAAGAGAAAACTCTGACACAAGCCTTCAGGTTAACATAAATAATGTATTGCAAACCATGCGTGCACAGCAGCAGGCTGTTAAAGAAATAGAGCAGCAGCTTATTGAAGAAGCTGTCTCAGAAGTCAGCACACCATCTGCAAGTCTTCCTTTTGATTTTAACAGTTTATCCATTATTGGCTCTGTCTTCAACACATACATACTGGCTTCCGACGGCGATTCATTTTTCATGATTGATCAGCATGCAGCCCATGAGCGCATTTTTTATGAAAAGTTCATGAACCAGTACAATTCCCGGGAGAAGTTCAGTCAGCAGCTTCTCATACCTGTAAACATGGGAGCATCGGCTCAGACTGTAAGTATGGAAACCGAGTGGATGCCTCTTCTGGAAAGAGCCGGATACAGCATTGAATTCTTCGGTGGGAACACTTATTTAATCAGGGAAATCCCTGCATTCATGTCCATGACTGAAGCAGAAGATTTCGTAAGAGACATGTTCGAAGAATTCGATGCTCGACCTGACCTTAAGAACAGCAAAGTAGTCGACAGAATAATAACCCGTTCATGCAAAAGTGCGGTAAAGGGTGGAGATATACTGCAGCCTGAGGAAATCAGAGCGCTGATAGAACAGCTTAAATCATGCAGCAATCCTTTCTCCTGTCCTCACGGCAGACCTACATTCGTAAGAATAACAAAGTATGAAATAGAAAAGATGTTCAAGAGAGTATGACGATGAAGAATACAGTAATTGCAGTTGCAGGTCCTACAGCAGTTGGCAAGACCAAGTTCGCCATTGAGGTGGCACGCCGTTTTGACGGTGAAGTAGTATCATGTGATTCAATGCAGCTTTACAAGTTCATGAATATCGGAAGCGCTAAACCTGATGCTGAAGAACTGGCACAGGTGAAGCATCACCTGGTGGACATTATAGATCCGCGAGTGCCTTTTAGCGTGGCTGAATATCAGCAGCTGGCTAAAGCTGCAATTGCTGACGTAATGTCAAGAGGTAAAGTTCCTGTCATTTCTGGAGGTACCGGACTCTATCTTAATTCTCTTATCTATGATATGGATTTCTCATCAAATCCAGGTGATTTGACCTACAGGAAAGAACTGGAAAAAATTGCTGAAGAAGAGGGGACTGAAGCCGTTCACCGCATGCTTCAGAATGAGGATCCTGACGCAGCAGCGCTGATTCATCCCAATAATACCAAGAGAATTATCAGAGCTCTCGAACGTCTTCACGACGGTGAAGGCAATGTGAGGCCATTCAGCGGCATTCTCAAAGAAACCGATGATTACGAGATGATACTTGTAGGCCTTACAAGAGAACGACAGGAGCTTTATGACAGAATTAATGCCAGAGTAGACATTCTTATAAATAACGGTCTCGTTGATGAGGTTAAAGAGTTAATGGCAATGGGGCTTACGTCTGATGACATATCCATGAAAGGCATAGGATACAAGGAGATTATCGCCTTTCTCAATAATGAATATGACTTGGCAACGGCAGTGGATACAGTGAAAAAAAACACAAGACACTATGCTAAAAAACAGTTAACCTGGTATAGGAGATATGATAAAATTAACTGGTTAAACATATCAGAGTTCAACAGTGATGAAGAAGCAATAGAGGAGCTGATATCTTGGCTGGAGAAAAGAATATAAAACTCCATAACAAAAGCAGCAGACCTGACAATGTAGTACTCAGGGAGCATGAGATTGTCAGCAGATGTGAAGAGATTCAGGCAGGAATGCCGAAATATTTAAGGGGTTATTTCGCCTATCTTAAAGGCAACGTGCTCCCGCGAACTCGCTACGAGTATCTGAGAGACCTGCAGTTCTTTTTCAGATATCTGATAAATGAAACTGATCTTACATCAGCAGATGCTCCTTCTGATATCAGACTCGAAGAGATTAACAGCATTAAATCTGTAGATATCAATATTTTCATCGATTACTGCAGAAAGTATTCAGTAGAAGATGACGATCAGATTGTCGTGTACGAAAACAGCAACAGAACACTGGCAAGGAAGAAGTCTTCTCTTTCGGTGTTTTTTAAGCAGCTGTACAGGGACGGTCTTATTGACAATAACATTACGGACGGTTTCGATCCCATTCGTGTCCCTAAGGCAAGCGAGCGAGAAATCAAAGCGCTTCAGGATGACGAGGTAATGATTATGCTTGATGCCGTTTCAACGGGCGCCAATCTGACACCAAGAGAGAAGCAGTTCTGGGAAAAAACAAAGAAGAGAGACAAGGCGATTCTTGTGGTTTTCCTTACTTACGGGCTCAGGCTCTTCGAGCTTCAGCAGCTTAACGTATCATCATTCAATTTCACACGCGGTGAATTTAAAATCTACAGAAAACGCGACAAGGAGGCTGTCATGCCTCTCAATAAATCCGTAACACAAGTGGTGAGGGATTATATAGACAACGAACGCAAAAAAGACAGCGAGCTTGATCCTGAACATCAGGACGCCCTTTTCCTTTCTCTGCAGGGGAAGAGAATGACAGAGCGTCAGATCAGGGAGCTTGTCAAGAAATATACTTCCATCGGTCTTGGAACTTCACGTCATGAAGGCTACAGTCCGCACAAACTGAGGGCTACTGCAGCAACAAGCCTTATCGGCCGCGGCAATTCGATATTTGACGTGCAGGAGCTTCTCGATCACGAGCAGGTGACGACAACACAGCTTTATGCGGCGCACAAAATGAATGTGAAGCGTGAGCTTGTCAAGGACATGGAATGGGAGCTGGAACGAAAGGGGGATAAGTAAAATGCGCAGGTTTACTGCCATATTAACTGTATTGGTGTTCATAATGATGACGGCAATGTCTGCCACATGTTCCTTTGCTGTCACTCAGTCAGATGAGACAGATCCGACTGTATACACATATCATCGTGACGGCAGCGGAGCACCGGATGGCAGCAGTGAACAGGGGGATTCTCAGAACAGCGGAGACTATGACAGCACTGATCCGGCAGAACCGGATGATCAGAACAGTGATTCAGACGATGATACTGATTCAGATGATTCAGATACTGCATCAGTACCGTCTGCACCAGTAGACACCTCATGGTTTGACTACAAAAATCCCAAGAAAACATATAAAATCAAAAACGAAGCTCAGCTTAGAGGTTTAGCCAGTCTGGTAAATGAGGAACAGTATGCGTGGAAACCAAATCATACCGAAGACTTCAGCAATACTAAATTCATTCTCGTAAATGACATTTCACTAAGCGGCGACTGGGAACCGATTGGACACGGCAGCTCTAACTCCTTCAAAGGCACGTTTGACGGAGAAGGGCACACGATCAAAGGCCTTAACGTAAAAAAGGGTCACGATTACAGCGGCCTCTTCGGTTATCTCAAAGGTGCTGTCTCCAATTTAAACGTGGAAGGCAGTGTAAATTCCTTAAATTCATGTACAGGAGCCATTGCCGGCAGAATTGATACTGAAGCGTCAGTAACCGGCTGCAGCACTCATGTTTCTGTTAATGGAAGAGATAAGACGGGCGGCATTGTCGGCGAAAGCAAAGGCGGTACAATTGAACTCTGCAAGAGCCACGGAGATGTTAGCGGAACATATAAAATCGGTGGAATAGTCGGTGAAAATTTCGGCGGCAAGGTTATTCAGTGCGGCAATTCATCAGAAATCAAATCAACTACAAGAAATATAGGCATATACGGCACAGGCGGTGTGGCCGGAAGATCTGTTTCTGACGGTTCTGTGGTCAGAGAGTGCTATAATACAGGAAGCATTACATCTGCAACTGAGGGAACCGGTGGTGTTGTAGGCTTCTCTAATGCAAAAGGCGCCAGAATCATTTCAAGTTACAATTCAGGCAATATTGTAATCAAGGCTCCGTCTCACGGGAACAAAAAAAGCAAGTCATATGCCGGCGGCGTAGTTGGAATTGTATGCGACAATGAAGTTACTGTCGCTAACTGCTACAATATGGGAACCTGTCTCGGTGCAGATGTATCAGGTGGTGTTGCAGGCTTCTATACCGACAATGACAGTATGTCACCTGAAGCAAATATCACCAACAACTTTTATGTAAGCAGCGAATATAAATACGGTATCGGCGAATGTCTGAATGCCGGCGGCACTACTATTGAAAACTGCACTTCAGGCATTTCACTTGGAGCTCTTAAGAATGCTTCGGGAAGGCTTGGAAATAAGTTCAGAAATGACTCATCGGGCATCTACGGCAACTCAGGATATCCTGTTCTCAGATGGCAGGACAAGCTGAGCGAGGAAGATAAAGAGTACCTGGAAGGCGTGTCAATCGATGTACAGAAACGACTTGACGAATATATGGCCAAACATGTTGATTCCATAATGATTGGTGAATTTGTCATCAACATTTTCAACACCACAAATTTACTTCAGGATTACTTTGATTAATATTTCATGTTAGAGAAAGGTATTGCAATGCAGGAAAACACATATAGACTTTTAACAGAGAACATGGGCATAAGCGCTCATGTTCTTGACATTGTAGACAGAGCTGAAAAAGATATCAGTTCAAGTTTCGAAAAACTTGATGACATCACGGCATACAACCAGTACAAGGTTCTCGATGCCTTCCAGAAGAACAACATTTCTGATACACATTTCGCCTGGAATACAGGCTACGGATACGACGATGCAGGAAGAGACGCTGTAGAAAGAGTATACGCGGACATTTTTCACACGGATGCAGCACTGGTGCGCCCTCTTATCGTCAACGGAACTCACGCATTAACCCTGACCCTTACAGGTATACTCCGTCCCGGCGATGAAATGATCTACTGCACGGGAGGACCATACGATACCCTTGAAGATGTAATCGGCATAAGGGGAGAGGGGAAGGGCTCTCTCAAAGAATTCGGCATTACATACAAGCAGGTCGAGCTTACTCCTGACGGCAAAATTGATCTGGATGCTCTCAAGGCAGCCATCAGTCCTGCTACCAGAATGGTATGCATGCAGAGATCAACAGGCTACGGATGGCGAAGAGCAATTTCAATTGATGATATTGCTGAATGCGTGCAGACAGTTAAATCTGTAAATTCAGAAATAATATGCATGGCTGACAACTGTTACGGTGAATTCCTGGATACCATGGAACCGACTGATGTGGGAGTAGATGTAATGGCCGGATCCCTCATCAAAAACCCAGGCGGCGGACTTGCACTTGCCGGAGGATATATTGTCGGCCGTTCAGATCTTATCGAAAGCATAAGCTACAGAATGACTTCACCGGGAATCGGCGGCGAATGCGGCCTCACATTCGGTCAGACAAGAACCATGCTCCAGGGACTGTTCATGGCTCCAAAAGTTGTCAACGGCGCTGTCAAGGGTGCTGTTCTGTGTGCCAGAGTGTACGAAATTCTCGGCTTCGATGTTTGTCCATCATCAAATGACTCAAGAAGCGACATTATTCAGTCGGTCAAGCTTGGTTCACCGGAGCGAATAATCGCATTCTGCAAAGGAATCCAGGCTGCTGCTCCTGTAGATTCATTTGTTACTCCTGTCCCTTGGGATATGCCGGGTTACGAAAGTCAGGTAATAATGGCAGCCGGAGCATTCGTTCAGGGATCATCCATCGAGCTATCCGCTGACGCACCGATCAGAGAACCTTATATTGTATATTTCCAGGGTGGCTTAACCTACGAACACTCCAAGTTCGGTGTAATCAAATCCATGCAGGCTCTGCTCGATGAAAAGCTTATAAGTTTTGAGTAATTCGGTTTTTTAAACTGTGTTTTTTTAAACCAAAAGGAGGTACATAATGTCAAACGACACTATCAGATCAATTAAAGAACGTCGCGCTATACGTGCTTTTAAACCGGAACAGATAACTGATGATGAACTGATGACTGTTCTTGAGGCTGGAACATATGCTCCGTCAGGCCGCGGCCTTCAGGCTTCTCAGATGGTAGTTGTTCAGAACAAGGAACTTATGGATAAAATAATCAGAATGAATCAGGACGTGCTCGGAAATCGTCTCAAGAATCCATATTACGGAGCACCTACTGTTATTCTCGTTTTCGCACCGGAAAGCAGAAACACATATATCGAAGATGGTTCATGTCTTCTCGATACACTCATGCTGGCTGCACACTCAATAGGTCTGGGTTCATGCTGGATTCACAGAGAAAAAGAAATGTTCGAAACAGAAGAGGGTAGAGAACTGATGAAGAAATTTGGCCTGGATGATGACATGAAGGGCATAGGTGCACTTGCGCTTGGATATATAGAGGGTAATGCTCCAGAAGCTAAACCAAGAAGAGAAGGTTATTATACGATAATCAAGTAAATATTCCAAGAACACGAACAGTTTTAAAATTCAGAACAAATGTTTCTAATTCCTGTTGACACAGAACATTCATTCGCATATAATATAAACATCAAGAACAGATGTTTATAGATTGTGATATGTGGTTAGTTTCAAATCTATATTTCACGAACACATATTCGCAGCTTGATAAAGCGAAAGGATGTATATCATGAGACAGGAATACAGGAAATCCTCAGGCAGGAAAAAAAGATATATAGTTAAATCTAAATTCAGATTTATTACAGCTGTCGTTATTATGATGGCAATGATTATAGGTACTGCAACGGCAGTTACAGGTATCGGCAGTTCAACAGCTCTGACCAAACATGAATGTGCTACAGAATACGTTAATTCAGGTGAAACATTATGGTCAATAGCTAATGAATACAAATCAGATGATACAGATGTCCGTAAAGC
>JALEUQ010000037.1 GCA_022780965.1 Clostridiales bacterium | reverse complement strand
GAAGCCCTCGCCGGGAATTGACGGCGAGGGCTTCTGCTTGCACAGAGACTAACATATAGTCCCGCATATGGGTCCCCAAAAGTGGTCTGTAGGACAAAAAATAAAGAAAAACTCGAAGCGTATGCTTCGAGTTTTATATTGGCTAGGGTAGCAGGATTCGAACCTGCGCATGACGGAATCAGAATCCGTTGCCTTACCGCTTGGCGATACCCCAACAATTAGCTGGTTTTAGAAAAATGGGGTGGATAGTGGGATTCGAACCCACGCATAACGGAGCCACAACCCGCTGTCTTAACCACTTGACTATACCCACCATATAAAATTGGAGGCGACACCCGGATTTGAACCGGGGAATAAAGGTTTTGCAGACCTCTGCCTTACCACTTGGCTATGTCGCCCGAAAGGGACATGCGTCCCAAAATATTTGGCGATCCGGAACGGGCTCGAACCGTCGACCTCCAGCGTGACAGGCTGGCATTCTAACCAACTGAACTACCGGACCGTAAAAAAGTGGTGGGCGTAATAGGGCTCGAACCTATGACCCCCTGCTTGTAAGGCAGGTGCTCTCCCAGCTGAGCTATACGCCCACTATGGTAGCGGCGAGTGGAGTCGAACCACCGACCTTCCGGGTATGAACCGGACGCTCTAGCCAACTAAGCTACACCGCCACACTGCAGTTTCTGTTTGGTCACTGCACGAATTATATTATCACCTTGTCATGACTGTGTCAACAATATTTCTTAGATTTCTCGGATAAATTTTGCGTAATTTTGTCTTATCTTTTGCATTAACTTTTGGCAGTTAGCTTAAGTGAATTAGTACGTGTAATTCATATATCGCAATTTTTATCGAGACTTTCGAGAACACTCATAACATAGGACTCAATTTGATTTATATCTAAGCCCAGTACTCTGGAAAACTCTTCGAATACCAGCTTCTCTGCCTGTTTCAGAGTGGTGGTGTCTGTAGCAGGCAGTTTCTTGCCTTCGGTAACAAGTTCCTTCTTGCGCTTTTTGATACACTGAATCATCATGAGCATCTCTTTGCTGACACCGCTATTGAGAATCCGATGGAAACTGTCGTTCCGACTGCGTCTGTCGTTGTTCCAGTCGAAATGCTCTCTCGTTGTATCTTCAATCATCTGCCTGATTTCTTCTGCTGTGAGAAGTTTCCTCATCCGTGATACCAGCTTCTCGTTATGAAGAGGAACGTATACAGTTGATGAACTGTTTCCTTCAGGTTTGAGAACATAGTAAGGCATTTCCGGTTCGTCAGAAACCATACTCATCATTTCGATTTTTTCAATTGTGCATATTCCGTTGGTGCCATACGAAACGAGTTCACCGATTACGAATTCATTAAGACTCATGATTGCCTATAGTCTGAATTACAAAGACTATTCCTCCATCTATAATTATACACTTGTCAGTAGAATATTTCAAAGGACTAATTGCTAAAATTTTTTTCTCATGCATGATGTTTGAGCTTAATCTTGCTTATCCTATTGCATTCATTATATCCAATAGGGTACAATATTAAGTCAATGAGTGAATACGGGAGGTTTATATGGCTTCAAAAGATATTAAAGAATCATACCCTAAAAGAAAGAAAATCGGGTTTCTTCCAACCGGTCCGATTGCAATGATAGCCGGGACAGGACTATTGCTTGTTGAGGCTGTGTTTGCATTGCTTCTGTTCAAACTGGACCTGCTGCCTGTGAAATACCTGATTCCGGTAATAGTGACGCTGGTCCTGATTTTTGTCGGTGCAATACTCCTTCTGAGCGGTGCAAGAAGGTCTGCCAGAAGGCTTGTAGGTTTCATCGTTTCGGTTGCTGTCATGTGTGTGCTTTTGCTTGGCAGTTCCTATCTGTTCAGCACATATGCAGCATTTGATTCTATTTCTGACATTGCCAAAAGCTATGATATATACAATGTTGTTGTTCTTGACAGTTCTGAATGTGAGAATGCCGGTGACCTAGAAGGAAAGACTGTTTATACAATAAAGTCCGACAAAAAGACATATCTTGAGGCGCAGGGAAATCTAAAGGGCAAGGCAACCGTGGAGTACAAGCAGGTGGATGATGCAATGGCTGCAGGCGAGAAACTTGTTGAAAGAAATGGCAGCACCCACGACGAGACAATACTCGTAAGCAGGGCGAATTATCAGCTCTACTGCGAAGATATTGACGGTTTTAAAGAAAAGACTCGCGTACTTTGCAGAATCAAGATTGAGGCTGAAGACAGCAATTCCGGGGATATTGATGTAACGCGTGACTCCTTCAACGTATACATCAGTGGAATCGATGTATGGGGAAATATAAATGAACGTGTTTCCAGAAGCGATGTAAACATGATAGCGACAGTCAATCCTAAGACAAGACAGGTGCTTCTCACGTCCATACCGCGAGATGCATATGTCGAACTGCATTCTTCTGGGCAGCTTGACAAGCTGACTCATTCGGGTGTTTACGGCATTGATGAAACTACGGGAACTGTTGAAGACTGGCTTGGAATTGATATGAACTACTATGTTCGCGCCAATTTCGATATGATTATCAAGTTGGTAAATGCTGTTGACGGGGTTGATGTATACTCGAAATATGATTTCAAGTCGGCAATTTCAGAATATGAATATCACAAGGGATGGAATCATCTCAAAGGCAGAGCGGCGCTGTATTTCGCCAGAGAACGAAAATCCTTCGAAGATAACGATCAGGAGCGTATCAAGAATCAGCAGAAGGTGGTAAAGGCAGTTCTGAAGAAAATGACCAGCAGCACTGTTATTTTAACCAGCTACACTGATATCCTGGATGCTGTAAAGAAAAATATGCAGACTGACATGTCGAGCAAGGAGATATCGTCGCTTGTGAAGATGCAGCTTGATGATATGGATACCAAGTGGACGATAAACATGAACTCCATTAGAGGAACCATGGATAAGAAGGGTACTTACAGCATGGGATTCGGCAGACCGCTTGATGTATGCATCATGGATCAGAAGTCGGTAGATAAAGCGGTGAAACTGATAAACAGCGTAATGTACCCTGAGGGAAGCAAGGCTGTGGAGATAAAAGACGACAAGTCAACAAAAGGCTTGAAAAAGGATAACTAGGCGGTTGAGGCGTTATGCTTGCGGTAATTCGAAATCTTTTACAAAAAACTGAAGATATCAAAAGAAGCGCATACATATGGAATGCTGTCAATGCGGTCCTAAGTGCCTGTCAGTGTCCAGTAATTCTCATTGTGATAAACAGAACTTGCGGCGTTAATGATGCGGGAGTATTCAGCATTGCCTTCGCTGTTGCCAGCTTGATGCTGTATGTAGGGCTTTACGGACTCAGAAGATTTCAGGCATCGGATGTAATTGAGAAATATACATTCAGACAATATCACGGCATGCGGTTCATTACTTGTGCAGTAATGATTCTAGCCAGCGCGGGATACTGCATTTACGGAATGATATTCAGAGATTACTCCATAATAAAGTTCATGGTAATATTCGCTGTATGCATGCTTAAGGTGATACAGGCATATTCTGACGTTGTTCATGGCAGAATGCAGCAGCAGGGAAGGCTCGATGTTGCGACAAAGTGTTCATCGGTCAGGTATGTGCTTGAAGTTGCGGCTTATTGCGTCATGCTTGTATTGACAAAGGATTTGCTGGTTTCTTCGCTGGTATGTCTCGCAATATCCGTGGCGGTTCTAATGCTCACTACGATGAATGCGGGCAGAGACTACTGCGAATACAGACCGGAGTTTAACCCAGCCAAAGTCAAAATGCTGTCAGTTGAAGGTTTCCCTCTGTTTGCAAGTCTCTTCCTGAATATGTACATAAGCAATGCACCTAAATATGCCATTGATGCTTATCTTACGGACGAGATTCAGGCTTTGTACAATTTCATTTTCATGCCTGCATTTATGGTTGGACTTCTTGCTAACTTTATTTTTAACCCGATTCTAACCTCTTATGCACAACTGTGGCAAAGCGGTGAGTACGGTGCCATCAGGAAACTGGTCAGGCTGATTAAGCGTCAGTGCCTGGTGATTATGGGACTTACGGCTGCGGGTCTTGCTGTAGCGTTTACTATAGGAATTCCGGTGCTGTCACTGATATTCGGCGTTGATTTGAGCAATTACAGATGGGAACTGTGTCTTGTAATGGCAGGCGGCGGAATGCTGGCATATTCAACTTTTTTCAGTACGGTTGTGACAATCATAAGGCTGCAGCGGCCGATGTTCGTGTGCTACGGATTTTGTGCAGCGCTTGCATATGCTCTTTCGGGATTTTTCGTTAAAACCAGCGGTGTGATGGGTGCTGTAATAATGTACGGCGCAATCATGACGATTCTCAGTGTTATGCTGGGTGTGATAATGGTATGGGGAATTGCAAGAAAAAAGTAAAATAGTAGTTTGAGTTAATATATTAGCGGAGGTGTCCGATGTCTGATAAACTGGACAGAAAACTTGTGAATCTGTATATTTTTACTGACCTTCTGAAGATGAAGACCAAAATTCCGAAGGATTTCTCAAAAGTCAAAAAAATTCAGGACAGACGTGTCAGAAAACTGGCAAAAAAAGCCTATGATATTCCGTTTTATAAAGAGCGGTTTGACCAGGCTGGAGTGAAGCCGGAAGATATCAGAACCGGGCTGGATCTTGCTAAACTCCCGCTTCTTACTAAAGATGAACTGCGTCTGTGGATGAAGAAAGAGGGGGAAAATACAGAAAAGTACAAGTACTGGTTTAGAGACACTACAAGTGGCTCTACAGGAGAGCCTCTTATGGTGCTGCTGTCTCCTAAGGAGAAGGCATACATGATGTCAAACTGGTTCAGGGTTATGCTTACCGCAGGATATAATCCATTTTTCGGCAAGACAATGAGCAGGAAAAGCGCGCATAGCATAACTGGCGGCAGGGACACTATACTGCAGCGAATAGGATTGCTGCGCAGAGGTTTTCTTGATCAGTATGCACCTGAAGAGGAGATGATAAGACAGGTTAACGAGTACAAGCCGGATTTCCTTTATATGAATAAAACTGAGTTGATGAGACTGTGCCTTTACTGTAAGCAGCATAGCAGCGATATTTACAAACCGAAGTTCTTCTGCCCTACAGGAGAGAAAATCGACGATATTGCCAGAGCATTGTTTATTGAAATCCTAGGACCTGGAATAATTGACTCTTATGGCACTGCAGAAGCTGGGGCATGCATGGTGAAGCTGCCCGGAAGCAATGAGCATGTTGTGCATAATGACTCTTTCGTTGTAAATATTTACGATGATAATGACCAGCTGTCCGACACGGGCAAAATTGCTGTAACACCGCTTTATAAGACTGATTTACCGCTTATTAACTATGTTGTTGGAGATAAGGTGAATTCGGAGATAAGAGACGGTGTAAGATTTGTTACCGGTGTGCAGGGTCGTATGAACGACTTCTTCAGGTATGAGACTGGTGAGGTAACGACATTCTTTGAAATCGCGCCAATAATTGCCCACTGTGAAGATGTGCTTCAGATAAGATTCATTCAGGACGATTACGGTCATCTGACTGTCCAGTGTGTTAAAAATAATGAAAAGAATGACAAGACTACTGAACAAGTAGAAAAAGAACTGACAGAAGATCTTAACAACAAGTTCAAACATCCTTTTGAAATTGATTATGTCTGGATGAATTCCATTCCACCGGATCCTAACGGTAAACTGAGGATGATTGTGTGCAATGTAGACTGAATATAATTTGGAATTCTAGTGATTGACGTTGAAATAATAATGCCGGCAGTGCCATATAGATATGACACTGCCGGCATGTTATCTTTGATCGAAATACTATCGAGACAATCGTTAATGCACTTCGATTATAATATTTGACAGAGCATCATGAAGTGAGTCAACGGCTTCATCGAGGGTATCGCCTTTGGTGATAACGTGTCCGATTCTGTCAGGTCCCACATTGAATTTGCGAATGCTGTCGCCTTCGTTATAGTCAAACTGAATTTCTACAATATGAGGGTCAGGTTTATTGCTGTTTGTTTGTGAAGCAATTGAGCCTGACTTTTCGCTTGTCAGGAGCATGCTCGCGTTAGGAACACCTGATTCTGCGGCAGCAGGGCCGGGTGCGAAAGAAACATGCTCTCCCATGGCAACGCGGATGATTTTTTCGTAGTAGTCAAAATCATAGTATATTGCAACTAATTCGGCAAGGCATGTAGCTCCCGAGCGACCGCCGATTTCGAGAACATAGCATTTGCCATCTTTTAATATAAAATCTGCGTTTATTGCACAGTTGTCAAGACCCATGGATTTGATGGCTCCTGTCAGCTGTTTTTTTGTGTCTTCAATGGCTTCTTCAGGCAGGTCGTACGGAGCGAAATGACCAATCGGAACACCGGTGTCACCCTTGAAGACGTAATCTCCGTGAGGAAGTATAAATTCTATCTGTCCGTCCTGAACGAAGGCTTGAGCTCCGAATTCTTCGCCTTCAATAAACTCCTCAACAATGAAAAAATCTGACCTGGTATTGTTGAGTGCGTTTTGTCTGGCTTCTTCGAACTGGCTTCTGTCGGTTACTTTTGTAATGCCGCGGCTTCCGGATGAGTCTACTGACTTGAAAATAAGCGGGAACTCAAGCCCTTCGAGGAGATCTTCGAAATTGTCCAGTTCTGCAGGAATTTGCCTGAAACGGGCTGTACGCACGTTTTCCGCTTCATATGCCTGTTTCATGAGAAGCTTGTTTGAAGCTATTTCTGCTGCGTCTGCACTAAGCCCTCTGAGCCCCAAAGCATCGCAGACTTTACCTATTGTTATTACAGCAACATCGGTTCCTGCAGTAACAATGCCGCTTACGTTTTTACTCTTTGCCGACTCAAGGATTGCGTTATAATCAACAGTATTCTCATATAGAATCTCGTCTGCAATCTCAAAACCGGGATAATTGCCCGGAATGCTTGCAACGATTGTATGCAGCCCCATTTTTTTGGCTGTTTTTATCAATGGTACCTGATATATACCGGCACCTAATATTAATATGCTTTTCATACAAAACTCCTGACTTATAATTCGGCGTCTTCGCTGTTATTATGATGATATATATCACGTATTACGTATTGAGGATAGTTGTTAACGTTCAGGAACATTCGGCCAAGATATTCTCCGATAAGCCCCAGAAACAGCATAATCATTCCTGAAAAGAAAAATATTGCGACCATCATTGAAGACCATCCGATGGCAGTAGATGGAACGAGCAGCTTTTTAATGAGTACCCATATTGCACCAATAATACCCATGAGAGCGATGAGTGCTCCGAAGTTTCGTGCTATTCTCAGAGGCTCTATGCTGAAGCCGATAATGTTTGACCAAAGGCCAATCAGTTTCTTAAGTGTGTATCCGGATGTACCGTATGCTCTGTCAAAATGCTCAACCGGTACGCTGGCAATATTTCTGGTAGTTCTAAGGAAAAGACCCTGCAAGTGAGTGTACTGGCTTTTGTACTCAATGACTGAGTCACGAACAAACTTGCGAATTACCCAGAAACTTGAAGTTTTCATATCTTTCGGCTTGCCGATAAGGATACGTACGGACTGATAGTTAACCCAGCTTCCGAAATTACGAAAGAGGTTATGCTTCTTTTCAGGATAATACCCATATACAATGTCAAATCCTTTGTCAAATTCCTCGAGAAGCTTGTGAAGCTGCGAAGGATGAGTCTGCAAATCGTCATCCATGGAAATGAGTATGTCGCCTGATGCCTGGTTCAATCCTGCCATTGTAGCGTTGTGCTGACCGCAGTTTCTGGCAAGATCTACAGCCGTTACATATGAATAATCATCTGCCAGCTTCCTGAGTTCTCTGATTGTTTCACCATCATCAGGTGAGCAGTCATTGACCAGTATGAACTCAAAAGGTGTCCTGCCAAGCTTTGTGAGTTCTTCTGATGTAAGCTCAACAACCTGTCGTATGGACCTGCTTGATTTATAGCAGGGAATAATAATTGAATATAACATGTTTACCTTTCTCTCCCGCAAAACTTCATACACAACAATTCTACATTTCTACTGGACGGCTTGTCAATATGCCGTTAAAGTGCAATGCTTATGTTGTGGCGGCAATTGCAGCGACTCTATACAGAATAGACGATGAATTCTTGCACGAAAAAAATCCCAGTGCACAATGCAAAGGGATTTTCAATAACTAGCCGAATTATTCTGTCTCTTTAGCCATTTCGTTTAGAGCCTTCTCATACTCCTCAAAGATGGCTTCGCGTATTTTGTTTCTTGTTTCTGAATCCAGTGGATGTGCAATATCTCTGAAATCGCCTTCACCCATTTTTCTGCTTGGCATAGCGATGAACAATCCATTCTGACCGTCAATAATCTTAATGTCGTGAACTACGAACTCATTATCGAAAGTAATGGATACAACTGCCTTCATCTTGCCTTCGTCGCTTACTTTTCGGATTCTTACGTCTGTAACCTTCATAAACGTACCACCTTTCGCGCGAAGCATATAACAATTATTAATTTATCTTAACAGAGAAATTATACTAAATTAGAATTAATATGTAAATAAGCAAGTTGTTATTAATACCGATTAGTAGTGATAATTAATTACTCCACGACGAAATGCCATCAGAAAATGTCAATGTTAGGCACTGCTCTGACAGCTCTTGTAACTTCATCAACTGCCTCAAGATGAATAATAGGGAAGTAGTCGTTTACCTTTTTTGTCTGAGGATTGATGTCCACTATTGCGATGCCTTTACCAACGACCTTAAGATCCATTTCATAGAGTATTTCCTCTATGCCTTTGATACTTCCGCCGCCGCGCATGAAGTCGTCAATAATAAGAACTTTGGAACCGGGGGCGGCAGCGCGCTTGGATATGGACATTCTCTGAAGCCTTTCGGATGAGCCGGTAGAGTAGTTGATGCTTACCGTTGCACCTTCTGAAATTTTGGTGTCACGCCTGATTACAATTACGGGCAGATTGAGAAACTGAGCCGTCATAAGTGCTACAGGAATTCCTTTTGTTTCGATTGTAGCAACATAGTCTGCTCCGGACTCGCGAAACTTTTTGGCGAAAATCCTAGCCATGCCCTGTACAGTTGCAGGGTTATACATGATATCTGATGTATAAAGGAATCCGCCTCCCAGTATTCTGCCTTCTTCCTGCAGCAGTCTGCATATATCGTGCTGGATTTTGCGGGCTTTTTCCAGTGAAATATCAGGTATGTACCGTGCTCCTCCTGAAGCTCCCGGCAATGTCTCAATATAACCCAGTTCTGTAACGGACACTGCTTCCCTGGCAGCAGCAATGTCTTCACTTATGCTGGACTTGGCTGCTCCGAACATGTCGCAGAAATATTTGAGAGGAAATACTTCACCCGGTGATTCTGTTAGTATCTGGCAGATTGCCGCAACGCGATGACTTCTTTTCATGTTAAACCTTCCTGATTAATTTTTCATTTGATCTTCGGTTTCAGTATATTGAAGCGGCCGGATATTGTCAATTAACTGGAATGTGAGTGACCCGTGTGGTATAATTTATGCGAATAATTTGAAGGAGGCGCATTAATGATTAATTTGCGAGAATATAGAAGGGTTCACTGTATTGGAATAGGAGGCATCGGACTTTCGGCTGTTGCTGAGATTTTTCATGCCAGGGGCTATGAGGTTTCCGGTTCTGACATGAAGGCCAGTGAAATGTCTGAGAAACTGGCTTCACACGGAATGAAGATTTCAATAGGGCACGATGCGGTCAATGTTGAAGGTGTGGATCTGGTTGTTTATACGGTGGCTATAAGCAGTGAGAATCCTGAGCTTCTGAGAGCGAAAGAACTGGGAATACCTACGATTACCAGAGCGCAGGCTGTGGGAGCACTTATGGATGAGTATGATAACAGCATAGCTGTATCAGGCACTCACGGCAAGACAACGACAACTTCAATGATTTCCCTGATCCTCAGGCATGCGAATCTGGATCCGACAATTCTGGTAGGCGGCAACCTTGGGGAGATAGGCGGCAATGTTGAAGCCGGCGACAACAGATATTTCGTCACGGAAGCCTGTGAGTACATGGACAGCTTCCTCAGTTTCAGACCAAATATAGAAATCATACTCAATATTGATTCGGACCATTTGGATTATTTTAAAGATGTTAACCACATTGCCAGATCCTTCAGCAAATTTGCGGGGCTGGTGCCCTCAGACGGTGCAGTAATAGCATATGATGCAAACCCGTTTGTAAAGAGTGTAATTGAGGATATCCCAAATGCAATCACTTTCGGTCTTGCACATACATGCGACTACTTTGCAACAGACATTGAATTCTCTGCTGACGGTATGCCTGAGTTCAGTGTTAATCACGGAGGGCAGGTGCTGTGCAGAGTTAAACTTGCAGTACCGGGAGAACATAATATACTGAACGCCCTTGCTGCTTTCGCATGTTGCAATATACTGGGAGTTGACACTGACGTAATCGTTAAAACTCTGGAGTCTTTCACAGGAACACAGAGAAGATTTGATCTTCAGGGCACAACATCTAAGGGAAACAAGATAATTGATGACTATGCTCATCATCCGACAGAAATCAAGGCGACTCTGGCTGCAGTGCGAAACATGAAGCACAACAAGCTATGGTGCCTGTTCCAGCCGCATACATATACGCGAACCATGGCATTAATGGATGAATTCGCAGGAGCGTTCACAGCGGCAGACAAAGTAGTCCTGGCGGAAATCTATGCTGCCAGAGAAAAAAACATTCACAAAATCAGTTCAAAGCAGCTTGTAGAAAAAATCAGAGAGAAAGAGCCCGGCAAAGAGGTGTATTATTTTGACAGCTTCGATGAAATAGCCAGCTTTGTATATAATAACGCGCAGGAAGACGACCTGATTCTTACAATGGGTGCAGGTGACATATATAAAGTGGGCGAGATGATACTCAAGCTGGATGAAAACAGATAACAGGAGAACATACATGACATATCAGGAATACGAACTAATCGAAAAGAAGAGAATAGAGAACAATATCAGACTGATGGAAAACGGTGTGAATTTCATCGATATCCGCAGCGCATACATAGATGAAAGCGTTGAGATAGGCGCCGGTACAACTGTATATCCTGGAGTTGTAATTGAAGGAAACACAGTAATCGGTGAGAATAACATAATCGGACAGAACAGTCATATCAAAGATTCCCGAATCGGAGATGATAACACTATCGAAAGTTCATATATACTTAAAAGTGTTGTAGGAAACGGCAATACAGTTGGTCCTTTCGCATACATGAGACCTGACAGCACCATCGGAAACGGATGCAGAGTTGGTGACTTCGTAGAAATCAAGAACTCGTCTCTGGCAGATGGAGCTAAAGCTTCGCATCTTACATACATAGGTGATTCTGACGTGGGAAGCAAGGTAAATCTGGGATGCGGAGTAGTATTTGTAAACTATGATGGTTCTAAGAAGGAGAGGTCTGTTGTAGGCGACGGAGCATTCATCGGCTGCAACGTAAACCTGGTGGCACCGGTCAGCGTAGGAGAAGGAGCGTACGTAGCTGCAGGGAGCACAGTAACATCTGATGTTCCCGGCGGAGCACTCTTCGTGGCAAGGGACAGAGGAACCGTCAAGGAAGACTGGGTTGCAAAAAAAGGTATATTAAAAAAGAAATAGGCGCAGGAAGCTGCAGAGGGAGCACAGAATGAAAAAGAGCATGTTTTCAGAGTTTAAAGTATTCGCAGGCAATTCAAACGATGTTCTGGCTGAAGAGATAGCATCATTGATGGGAAAACCGCTTGGCAGGTGCACCGTCAAGAAGTTCAGCGATGGGGAAGTGTCGGTAAGCATCTGGGAGTCTGTAAGAGGCTGCGATGTTTTTATTATCCAGTCAACCTGCAACCCGGTCAACGACAATCTAATGGAGCTTCTGATTATGATCGATGCCATGAAACGTGCATCAGCCGGAAGAATCACTGCGGTAATCCCTTACTATGGATATGCCAGACAGGACAGGAAAGCAAAAGCAAGAGATCCGATTACAGCCAAACTGGTGGCAAACATGCTTGAAGCTGCAGGAGCAGACAGAGTGCTTACAATGGATCTGCATGCTGCACAGATTCAGGGATATTTTGATATTCCTGTGGATCATCTGCTGGGCATGCCTATCATACAGAATTATTTCATACAGAAGGAAATTGAGGACCTGGTAATTGTATCTCCGGATCACGGCAGTGTGCCAAGAGCTAGGAAGATGGCTGAACCGCTCAACTGTCCTATCGCAATTGTCGACAAGAGAAGACCTGAGCCGAACAAAAGCGAGATTATGAATATCATAGGAGATGTTGCAGGCAAGAACTGCATAATTATCGATGATATGATTGATACAGCAGGAACTATTTCAAATGCTGCCAATGCTATCAAGGAACTTGGCGCAAAAAGTGTGCGGGCGGCAGCAACTCATGCTGTTCTTTCGGGTCCTGCCATTGAGAGACTTGAGAACTCGGCCATTGAGGAACTGGTGCTCCTGAACACAATGCCTATTTCAGAAGAAAAGATTATCAGCAAGATGAAGATTCTTTCTGTTGGACCTTTGTTCGCTGATGCAATGACAAGAATACACACCAATGATACGATCAGCAAACTTTTTGAAATATGAGTTTCTGATAAGCAAGGAGTTTAATAAATGTATGTAATAGCAGGACTGGGAAACCCAGGCAAAAAGTATGAGAACACCAGGCACAATATGGGTTTCCGGGTTATTGACGCAATTGCTGCAAATAACAACATAAAAGTCAACAAAATCAAGCACAAGGCTCTGGTGGGAGACGGCAGAATAGCCGGGCAGAAGGTTCTTCTGGTGAAACCTCAGACATTCATGAATCTAAGCGGAGAATCTCTGCGTGAAGTGGTAAGTTACTACGACGTGGACCCGGAGCATCTGATTGTCATATATGATGATTTCGATACGGAGCTGGGAGCATTGAGAATCCGCAAGAAGGGAAGTGCAGGAAGTCATAACGGCATGAAGTCTGTTATCAGTGAACTTCAGGAGCAGAATTTCCCGAGGATTCGTGTGGGTATTGGAGGAAGCGGCGACAGGGACTGGGTGAACTTCGTCATCGGCAGGATGGACAGCTCAGAGGAGAAACTGGTCAATGAGGCAGTTGGCAACGCAGCGCGCGCTGTGGAGGTCATGATAACTGATGGAGTTGATATGGCAATGAATCAGTTTAATGTAAAAAAAGAGAAAAAGAAAAAAGAAAATGTCGAAGAAGGGAATGATTAACATAGCAGGTGCTTCAGACAGTCGTCTGGCACCGATAATATCACATTTATTAAAAGACAAGAATGGTCAGAGTCTGATAGTCGTGCCCAGTGTTATCAGGGCGCGGCATCTTGCTGTAGACCTTTCTTTTTTTACTGAGCGCAAAATCTACGTGCTCCCGGAGGAAGAAGACAGTTTCATGCAGTATGAAGCTGCCAACAATGACAGTCTTCTTGAAAGACTCAGCATATTAAAGGCAGCGGTATCGGGAGAAGAATGCATAATAATAGCGCCTGTGACAGGAGCCATAAGGAAACTGCCTCCTGCAGAAACATTCATGGAGAACAGTCTTCAGATTAATCTTGGTGATGACATTGATGTTGAGCAGGTTAAGGCGAAACTATATAAAATGGGATACGAACGTGTGCCGATAATTGAAGGAAGAGGAGAATTCAGCATTCGAGGCGGCATAATTGATGTGTTCACTCCGGACAGTGAAAGCGCCTACAGAATAGAACTTTTTGATACTGAGGTTGATTCCATCAGAACTTTCGATATCGATACACAGCGTTCGGATGAGCCTCTCAAGTATGTCAGGATTTATCAGTGTTCACAGATAACAAGAGATGCTGATATCTTCGCTGAGGGTACGGCGCGTATTGAGAAAGCATATGACAGGCAGATAAAAAAAGCTCAGAAAAAAGAAGGAAACAGCGAGTTCGTACATGAGCTGACCAAGAGGAAGAATCAGCTTATAGAATATGCTGAAAACATGATAAACATTCAGTATCTGGAGAAGTTCATCGGATACTTTTATGATGAAACCATGTATATATGGGATTATATGAACAATCCTGAAATCTTCATAGATGATCCTGCAAGAATACTTGAAACTCTGGAAGTACACGAGAAGGAAATGGCTCATGACATTGAAACCATAATCTCAGAGGGACGAGGCATCGGCGATGACTTCAGACTGGTTTCCGGACAGAGCGATTTCTTCAGACTGTATGAGAAGGAAGGATTTATTTTCACACCTTTCGTATCCACCATCAAAAACGCACCGTTTCTCAAGGAGCTTCATGAGGTCGCCTGCAGACCGGCACCTTCTTTTAACGGCAGAATGGATGTGCTCGGAGAAGAATTGAGAAGATATGTCAATGGTGGATTCCAGGTTACCATTGTAGCAGGAGGCAGAGAAAAACTAAAAAACATCAGTGAATTTCTGATGATGGAGAAGCTTGACGGCAGCGTATCAGTGAAGCAGGGCACGCTGACCGGCGGAATGGAATTCCCGGATTATAAGATATGCTATATATGGGAAGGAGATATTTTCGGTCAGTCATTCAGACGCAGGCGAAGGAAAAAGAAATCTCGCGGTCAGCAGATAAAAAGCTTTGCAGACGTTCAGGTGGGAGATTATGTTGTTCATGAAACTCATGGCATAGGCAGGTTCATGGGTATAGAACAGCTTACTGTTCAAGGTGTGGAGCGTGACTATCTTAAGGTAAAATATGCGGGAGAAGATTCTCTGTTCATCCCCGTAGATCAGCTTGGAATTCTGCAGAAATATGTAGGTGGCGAGGGAGTGGCTCCCAAGGTTAACAAGCTTTCCGGAAATGAATGGAAGAAGACTAAGGCCAAGGCAAAGGCTGCCGTAGATGACATGGCTGAGGAGCTGATGAGAATTTCGGCAATTAGAATGAACACTCGCGGATACGCTTTCTCAGAAGACACAGTATGGCAGAAGGAGTTCGAGGATACGTTCCCTTATGAGGAAACTGATGACCAGCTGAGGAGTGTAGATGAAATCAAAGCTGATATGGAGAAACCGGTACCTATGGACAGACTGCTCTGCGGAGATGTTGGCTTCGGCAAAACTGAGGTTGCAGCTCGCGCCCTTTTCAAATGCGTTGCCGACGGCAAACAGGCAGCAGTACTGGTACCGACAACTCTTCTTGCCAATCAGCATTATTACACGCTCAAGGACAGGTTCGAGAAATTCCCGTTTAAGGTTGAAATGCTGTCACGGTTCAGGACAGCCAAGCAGCAGCGCCAGATTCTTGAGGCGCTTAAGGAGGGGCAGATAGATTTAGTAATCGGAACTCACAGAATGCTGTCAGAGGATGTGAAATTCAAAGATCTGGGCCTTCTCGTAGTCGATGAGGAGCAGCGCTTCGGTGTGAAGCACAAGGAGAGAATCAAACAGCTGCGCGAAAATGTAGACGTGCTGACACTGTCGGCAACACCGATTCCGAGAACTCTGCACATGTCTCTCAGTGGAATGAAGGATATGAGCACTCTGGAGGAACCTCCTGTTGACAGACTTCCTGTAAGAACATACGTAATGGAGCAGGAGAATCACGTTATCAGGGAGGCGATAGAAAAAGAGCTGGCAAGAGGCGGACAGGTATACGTGCTGTACAACAGAGTTGATACCATCAATTCAATAGCAAGACTCATAGAAAGGCTGGTGCCCGACGCATCTGTAGAGGTAGGACACGGCAAGATGAAGGAGAAGGAACTCGAACGGATTATCATGGACTTCGCAGAAGGAGAGTTCAATGTGCTGGTTTCAACGACCATCATCGAGTCCGGCATTGACATTCCTAATGTAAATACAATGATTATCCTTGATGCTGACAGATTCGGTCTCGCACAGCTTTATCAGCTGAGAGGCAGAGTAGGAAGATCGGGAAGACTGGCATATACATATCTCATGTATCAGAAAGACAAGAATCTGAGCGAAATTGCAGAGAAGAGACTGCGTGCCATCAAGGATTTCACCGAATTCGGTTCCGGATTCAAAATTGCGATGAAAGATCTGGAATTCCGCGGAGCTGGAAACATTCTGGGAACAGCGCAGTCAGGACATATGATAAACGTAGGTTATGAGCTTTACTGCAAGCTGCTTGAAGAGTCAATGAAAAAGATGCAGGGTGAGGAAATTGCCCCAGAGGTAGAGGAAACGGTGTTCAGCATTCCGCTGCCGGCAATCATTTCGAGAAAGTATATCGAAAACGATGTTCTGCGGCTTCAGATGTACAAAAAGATTGCGATGATAGAGAACACTCAGGACGAGGAGGACGTTGTAGACGAGCTCCTTGACAGATTCGGTGACATTCCGCATGAGACAATGAACCTTGTGAAGATTTCCAAGATACGTTCAATGGCAGGCAAAATAGGCGTCAGGGAGATAAGCCAGCAGGGTTTCAAGGTGATTTTCAAACTGTGGGACAATGTGAAAATCTCTCAGGCTGTAATGGCATCTCTAGTGGCAAATTATGGAGAAAAAATCATGATAAACGGCGGTGAAAATCCGTTCATACGATTAACTGCAGGTCGTGAGGAACCACTTGATGCAATAAACACTTTCCTAGAAACCGCATTAAGCGAAAGAAAGCTGAATTAGACTGAAAAACCTTGACTTTTCAATGACTTCAATTTAGAATTATGACTGTATGAAAACAAGATATTCAGGCTGTGACGAAGACAGTAGCCCCGTACAATATCCGTACAGAGAACCGTGCATTTGCTGAGAGCACGGCGGTGAGGCGGCAAGCGAAAATCACTTCTGAGCCGAACACTTTAAGAGCGACGGGATGATGGTCCCGTAATTAGGGTGGTACCGCGGTTATTAATCGTCCCTAGGGTTTAACCTGGGGACGTTTTATTTTCGGACGCAATACAATTCGTCTGGCGGCGTCCACGGAGAACGAAAGGATAGCAGGTAATGATCAAGAATTTATCAGAAAGACCTATAGCCGAGCTTCAGGCAGAGCAGGCTGACAAGTGGGCAGCTGAGGATCTTCTCGGCAAATGTGTAGAGTCAAGGGAAGGACAGCCATCCTTCGTATTTTACGAAGGGCCTCCAACTGCCAATGGCAAACCGGGAATCCATCATGTAATGGCTAGAACTCTCAAGGATTCAGTTAACCGTTACAAGACAATGAAGGGCTTCAAGGTAAACAGAAAGGCCGGATGGGATACTCACGGGCTCCCTGTTGAAATCGAAGTTGAGAAGCAGCTGGGAATTGAAGGCAAGCAGGACATAGAGAAGTACGGCATTGCTGAATTCAACAAGAAGTGCAGAGAGTCGGTTTTCACCTACAAGGGAATGTGGGAAGAAATGACCAAGAGAATGGGATACATGGTAGACATGGACGATCCGTACATTACTCTGGACGACAATTATATCGAATCATGCTGGTGGATTATCAAGGAATTCTTCAAGGCTGGACTGATTTACGAAGGTCACAAGATTCTGCCTTACTGCCCGAGATGCGGCACAGGACTTGCTTCTCATGAAGTGGCACAGGGATACAAAGATGTTAAAGTAAATACCCTTACAGTTAAATTCAAGAGAGTTGATGCAGAGAACGAATATTTCCTGGCATGGACAACTACACCTTGGACTCTGGCATCAAATACTGTACTGACTGTTGGTCCTGACATTGATTATGTTAAGGTCAGAATGCTCACAGGTGACGATGCAGGTAACTATTTCTATCTTGCAAAGGGTCTTGCGGACAAGGTTCTGGGTGAGGGTTCATATGTAGTCGAAGAGGAAATGAAGGGTCGTGACCTGGAATACATTGAATACGAACAGCTGATGCCGTTTGTAAAAGCTGACAAGAAGGCTTTCTTCGTAACATGCATGGACTATGTAAGCACTGAAGACGGTACAGGCATTGTTCATACTGCACCTGCATTTGGTGAAGACGACTATCAGTGCGGACGCAAATACAATCTGCCTGTTCTTCAGCCTGTTGATGATAGAGGATGCTACACAGAGACTCCTTGGGCAGGCCGTTTCGTAATGGAAGAAGGACTGGATGTAGAAATCATCAAATATCTGGCAGAAGGAAACAAAGTATTCGCAAAGCAGAAGATAGAACACAACTATCCACACTGCTGGAGATGCGGAACACCTCTCGTTTACTATGCTAAGCCAAGCTGGTACATAGAAATGACCAAGCTGAAGGATCAGCTTGTTGAAAATAACAATACTGTAAACTGGTACCCTGATTTCGTTGGTGAGAAGAGATTTGGAAACTGGCTGGCAGAGGTTAAGGACTGGGCTATTTCTAGAAGCAGATACTGGGGTACTCCAATTCCAATCTGGCGCTGTGAATGCGGTCATCTGGAATGTATCGGAAGCAAGGAAGAACTAGTTGCGGCTGTAAATGAAGACATAGATGCTTCAATCGAACTTCACAGACCATATGTTGACGATGTTCACATCACATGTCCGGAATGCGGCAGAACAATGAACAGAATTCCTGAGGTTATGGACTGCTGGTTCGACAGTGGAGCAATGCCTTTCGCACAGAGACATTATCCATTCGAAAACGCCGACAACTTTGATGATGAACTGTTCCCTGCAGATTTTATCTGTGAAGGTATCGACCAGACAAGAGGATGGTTCTATTCACTGATGGCAATATCAACCTTCATCAAGGGCAAGGCTCCTTACAGAAACGTTCTTGTAAATGACCTGATTCTTGATAAAGAAGGCAAGAAGATGTCAAAGCATGTTGGTAATACTGTCAACCCGTTTGAAATGTTGGACAAGTACGGTGCTGATGCTACGAGATGGTATCTGCTCCACACTTCACCTGCATGGTCTCCTACAAAGTTTGACGAAGAAGGTCTTATCGAAATCGTAAGCAAGTTCTTCGGCACTATCAAGAATGTATACAACTTTTTCGTGCTCTACAGCAATCAGGACGATATAGATCCTGCATCACTGGAAGTTGAATACTCCAAGAGACCTGAGCTTGACAGATGGATTATTTCCAAATACAACAGACTGGTTAAGGAAGTTACAGAATCCATGGACAAGTACAATCATATGATTACTACAAGAAAGATTCAGGATTTTGTTAACGAAGATTTATCCAACTGGTATATCAGAAGAGCCAGAAGAAGATTCTGGGGCGAAGAAATGACTGACGACAAGAAATCAGTATATGCAACAACTTACGAAGTACTCGTAGGAATTGCCAAGCTGATTGCACCTTTCGCTCCATTCATTTCTGATGAAATGTATCAGAATCTTACGGGAGAAGAATCAGTACATCTTGCATACTTCCCTGAAGCAGACGAAAGCCTTATCGATGCAAATGTGGAAGAAAGAATGGAACTTGTAAGAACACTGGTTGCACTTGGAAGAGGTACAAGAGAAAAGGAAAAGATTAAGGTTAGACAGCCGCTGGGAGAAGTTCTGGTTGACGGCAAGTACGAGGCAATTATTTCAGATCTTACTCCGCTTATCATGGAAGAACTCAATATCAAGACTGTTAAATTCGAAGATAAGCTGGACGAGTACATGAATTACTCGCTTAAGCCAAACTTCAGAGCAGCAGGCCCTGTGCTTGGAAAGAATGTGAAGGCATTCGGACAGGCGCTGGCAGCTATGAACCCTGCAGATGTTGTGGCAGCTCTCGATGGTGAAGGAACCATGACACTCGACATTAACGGCGAACCTTTTGAAATCACCAAGGAACTGGTAGACGTTAAGATTTCTGCCAAGGAAGGCTTCGCAGTTGCAATGGAAAACAACGTATTCACAATTCTTGATACTACAATCACGCCTGAACTGGAAGCTGAAGGTCTGGCAAGAGAAATCATCTCCAAGATTCAGCAGATGAGAAAGCAGAAGGATTATGAGATGATGGATAATATCAGTATCAGTATTGATGCCGATGAAACTGTTGCGGCTGCTGTTGAACTGCACAAGGATTACATCATGACTGAAACTCTTGCAGTGTCAATAAATGCTTCATCAGGACTTCCTGAAGCTGATATTAACGGTCATAAGACAGGTCTTGATGTGGAGAGAGTATAGATGAGCACTTCAATAGATAATCTCAGAAGACTGAACAATTATCCGCTGGGCGACCATCAGGCCATAATGGACATGTATGTTGTAAGCGGCCGTGATGTTGAATATATCTGCATCAGAATGGGAATGGATCCAATGGATATAGTTAATCTTCTTGAAGGATACGGAGAAAAACTGATTACAGACAAGGGACTGGACCAGTCGGGTAAGGGCAGGTTGGGCAAGCTTCCAAGGCGCCTGATAGATGAGTACGTTGAACATTTCTACCCAGGTATAGCTGCTGATCCTGTAAATGACTGGATTACCCTGGAAGAGTACCTGAACAATCAGAATCCAAACTGGAGAATGGAATGATGAACAGAACCGATCTTCTGGGAATGACAACTGAAGAACTTAAAGCTTTTGCCGTGGAACTGGGTGAGAAACCCTTCCGCGGCAAGCAATTATTCAAGTGGATATCAAGAGGTGTACGTGATTTTAACATGATGACCGACTTTTCACTAAGGTTTCGAAGCAGTCTTTGTGAGTGTGCACGTGTGGGAAGCATGGAAATCATTAAGACGCAGGTGGACAAGTCAGACGGAACGATGAAATTCCTTTTCGGACTGGAAGACGGCAATGCTGTTGAAGGCGTATTCATGAAGTATAAATACGGCAATTCCATGTGCATATCATCTCAGGTGGGGTGCAGAATGGGCTGTGCATTCTGTGCTTCGGGTCTGGATGGTCTGATTCGCAATCTGACAGCAGGAGAAATGCTCGATCAGATTCTTCTTGCAGAGGAGGCGGCAGGAAGTCCCATCAATCATCTGGTAATCATGGGTACCGGGGAACCTTTTGACAATTATGACAATCTGAGCAGATTTCTCAGAATAATCCATGATGAAAACGGCAGAAACTTAAGCTTCAGGAATATTACCGTATCAACAAGCGGCATTGTTCCTGCGATAGAGAAATTCGGTGCTGAATTCCCTCAGGTGAACCTGGCAATTTCCCTCCACAGACTTACAGATGAAGGCAGAAGCATGCTTATGCCGGTAAACAGAGCATATCCGCTTGAACAGCTGCTCAAGGCGGCCGGAGAGCATGCTCGTATTACCGGAAGGAGAGTAACTTTCGAGTATGCACTGATTAAGGGCGAGAATGATTCCGATGAGGATGTTAACCTGATAATCAGGAAGCTGCGTGGAATAATGTGTCACGTTAATCTGATTCCTCTTAATGCGGTTAAGGAAACAGGCTTTGACAGTTCGGGACGAAAACGTGCGGCGGAGATAGCCAAAACACTTGAAAACAATGGAATTGCATGCACTGTAAGGCGTGAACTTGGTGCAGGAATCGATGGTGCATGCGGCCAGCTAAGGCTCAAAACCGGGGCTAAAAACGGTTGATGATACCAAAGGTATGGTGTATAATCATAATAACCCGCAAGGGATGGCAAATACATGTATGGAGGACAAGATTTATGGTGAAGTTATTAATAGGACACAAGGGCAGTGGCAAGACTGGTCAGATGGTTCAGATGGCAAACGAGGCAATTGAAACATGTAACGGAAGCATAGTTTTTATCAATAAGAATACAAGACTTAACACTGAATTAAGCCGCAAGATCAGAGTTGTGTGCATGGAAGATTTCGAACACATTACTAACATTGATGAATACATCGGATTCCTGTACGGCATTATCAGCTCAGATCATGATATTGAGACTATTTTCATTGACAGCATTCTCAAGCATGCTGACGTATCCCTCGGTGACCTGCCGGTGTTCATTAATAGACTCAAGAACATCTCAGAGAATTATGGACTTGATTTCATCGTAAGCGTAAGCGCTGAGAAAGAAGAGATGATTGGTGTCGATTTCGCCGGATGCGATATCATTAACTAATAAACGACGAAGATTATCAGATGGCGGTGTTACCACCGCCATTTATTATGGGACAAACAAAATAGAAAGTGAAGTGATATCATATGAAAAAAGCATATGTTTTTGTGGTTCTGACTGCATTTCTTTTCGGAACCATGGAGACTGCATGTAAAGTAGCAGGAAACAGTCTTGACTCACTGCAGCTTACTTTTATTCGTTTTGCCATTGGCGGACTGCTTCTGCTGCCTCTGGCGATAAGAGAGCTGAAGATGAACAATATCAAACTGGGACCTAAGGATTTCCTGATTCTTACTGGAGTGGGAATACTGGGAATTGACATAAGCATGGTTTTCTTCCAGATTGGTGTAGGAGCATCTAATGCTTCAACAGCTTCGGTGCTCATATCCATCAATCCTCTCTTCACAATGGTGTTCGCACACTTCTTTACAGAAGAGAAAATGACAAAACAGAAAGCATACGTGCTGGCCATTGCTTTCATTGGACTTATCTTCATGATCAGACCGTGGGATATGCAGGAAGGCAATACTATCTGGGGTCTGACATGCATGCTTATCGCTGCAGTTGCCTTTGGAGCATATACTGTAGCAGGTAAAGTCAGTGTCAGGAAGATGGGGCTGATGGCACAGACAAGTTTCAGTTTCATACTGGGCTCTGCGGTGCTCCTGGTAGTGATACTGCTATCGGGCAAACCTGTGGTTGCAGGAGTCGGAGATAATATTCTGCTGGTAATGTACACTAGCATATTCATCACGGGCATAGGATACTGGAGTTATTTCAAAGCAATTAAACTCTCGGACGCTGCCACCGGTTCGCTGGCATTTCTTCTGAAGCCGGCCATTGCACCGGTAATTGCAGTGATTTTCCTGAGAGAGAACATTTTATGGAATACTGTAGTCGGAATTCTGCTGATTCTGTTTGCATCCGGCTTGAATTTCAGATTTCAGAAGGTGAAAAAATGAACATTAGCATGGAAAAAGTGTGCGAGATTTTTCGTGACAGGATACCCGGGGCAGACGCTGAATACAGCTTCTTTTCTGTTCTGGTGCCGCTTATTGAGAAAGACGGCAGACTGTATCTGCTGTATGAAGTCAGGGGAAGCAGGCTGGACAGGCAGCCCGGTGAAATATGCTTCCCGGGAGGAGCTCTGGAAGATGGGGAGACAATTGAGGAATGTGCAGTCAGAGAAACCTGTGAAGAGCTGGGCATTGAGGCTGGAGACATAGATGTAATAGCCCAGCTGGATACTGTATATACATATAATAATTTTGCCATGTACTGTTTCCTTGGAGTCATGGATGAGGAAGTTCTGGATAGAATTAATGTGAACAGCATTGAGGTGGAGGAGACTTTCCTTGTTCCGCTCTCGTATCTAATTGAAAATCCGCCTCGTGTGTACACGACTCACGTGAAACCGGTGGTTTCGGACGATTTTCCATATGATGTGGTAAACGGAGGCAGACCATATAACTGGCGCGGCGGGCGTGGAATAGTTCCGGTGTACGAGCCGTACAATGGTCATGTAATATGGGGGCTTACCGGAAGAATAACGAAGAAGCTGGTTGAGATTATCAGAGAAAGGATGGGTTAGCATGTTTAAGCTTGCATTATGTCAGTTAAAAGGTTCATATGACAAGGAAGAAAGTCGTCAGACCGTAAGAAGGTATGTGACTGAGGCAGCATCGAATGGGGCTGATGTGATTGCTCTGCCTGAAATGTGGGATTGCCCATATTCAAATGACTATTTCAGAGAATATGCAGAGACTGCAGATGGAGAAACAGTAAAATTCATGTCCGATCTTGCCGCAGAACTGGGTGTTTACCTTATTGGCGGCTCGATTTCAGAAATTGATGATGACAAAGTATATAATACTGCTTTCTGCTTTGACAGGGAAGGAAGGATGATAGGAAGACACAGGAAGACACATCTTTTTGATATAGATGTGGAAGGGGGAATCAGATTCATGGAGTCTGATACTCTTACTGCCGGAGATTCAGCGACTGTAATAGATACTGAATTCGGCAAAATAGGAGTTGCCATCTGCTACGATGTCAGATTCCCGGAACTGTTCAGAAGAATGACTCTGGACGGGGCGAGAATGGTAATACTGCCTGCTGCTTTCAACATGACTACAGGGCCTGCACACTGGGATATTACAATGAGGGCAAGAGCACTTGACAATCAGATTTTCTTTGCAGCAAATTCGCCTGCCAGAGATGAAGAGGGCATTTATGTGGCATACGGCAATTCATGCATTGTCAGTCCATGGGGCGATTTCATTGCTCATGCTGATGAAAAGGAATGCATTCTCTATGCTGATATAGATTTTGGCTATGAAGATTCAATCAGGAATCAGCTGCCGCTTCTCAAACATCGCAGACCGGAACTTTACTAGGGCGGTAATCTGCATAGTTAGATAAAGAAAAACAGATGATGACAGAAAAAAACACCAGGAATTCCACTGTTTTTTGTGGAATTCCCGGTGTTATTTTTTACTTATTTGATGATAGGAATTGTTGTGATTCTGTCTTCCATCTTCAGGTAAGGCCTTGGCTTCATTACTGATTTGTAAGCCGGTCTCATAAGTTTGCTTCCGTTACTCAGTTCCTCAATTCTGTGAGCGCACCATCCGCTTAATCTTGCTGTGGCAAAGAGCGGCGTCGCTATCTCCTCAGGAATGCCAAGTGCTGTGTAAACGAAACCTGAATAAAGATCCACATTGGCGCACATTGGAGTTTCTCTGCCTCTGATTTCTGCCATCAGCTCAGGAGTTCTCTTTTCAATGTAGTCGCACAGCTCGAAGGTTTCCATGAAGTCGTTACCCTGTGCAAGTTTCCTTGCTACCTTCTTGAGTGCTTTGGCTCTTGGGTCGGAAAGGGTGTAGATGGCATGTCCCATACCGTAAATCAGGCCGCTTTTGTCGTTGGCCTCTTTCCTGAGAACCTTACGAAGATATGCATCAATCTGATGAGGATCAGTCCAGTCCGCAACATTCTCCTTGAGATCATTGAGCATATGAATTACCTTAATGTTGGCGCCTCCGTGACGAGGTCCCTTGAGAGAACCTATTGCGGCAGATATTGTCGAATAGGTGTCTGTTCCCGATGATGAAATCAGGTGAGTCGTAAATGATGAGTTGTTACCGCCGCCATGTTCCATATGGAGAATCATTGTAAGGTCCAGAAGCTTGGCTTCAAGGTCCGTATACTCTCCGGTAGGTCTGATCATCCTGAGAATATTCTCTGATGTGCTCAGCTCAGGAATAGGGTTGTGCAGGTGAAGACTCTCATTATCATAATATGATCGCTTGGCCTGATATGCGTATGAAATCAGAGCAGGGAAGTAACCGATAAGGTCGATTGACTGTCTGATAACATTCTCGATTGAAATATCGTCAGCCTTGTCATCATAGGTATAAAGTGCGAGAACGCTTCTTGCCAGCTTGTTCATTATGTTTATGGACGGTGCTGTAAGAATCATGTCACGGGCAAAGCCCTGTGGAAGCTCTCTCTTCTTGCCTATATGCTTCTTGAATGCGGTCAGCTCTTCAGTGCTTGGCAGTTCTCCGAAAATGAGAAGATAGGTAATTTCCTCAAATCCGAATCTGTCTTCTGCAACACAGTTCTCAATAAGATCTTCGATGCTGTAACCTCTGTAGTAAAGCTTGCCCTCAGTAGGAATCTTGTGGTTATCGCTGTCTGTAGTATATCCTATTACCTCTCCGATCTTGGTAAGGCCAACAAGCACACCTGTACCGTTAGCATTTCTGAGACCTCTTTTTACGTCATTCTCTATATATAAGTCAGTTTCAATATAGTTGCGTTCACAGACTGCTTCTGCGCTGGCCTTGAGAAAGTCCTTGTGTCTGGCTGCATTCAGTTGATTGATGTATTCTTCTCTTGCAGTATCCCTAACTGATTTCCTGATATCCCTTTTCTGCTGAATTTTATCACGCATATGCATTCGCCCCCCTTCTATAAACTGTTACAATATTACATCAGTATACCATAAATTGGTTTATGAATCTACGGGGGAGAGACCATGTATACAATTAATTGGATTTTACTTTTGTCCACAGATTGGACATATATTCCTTGGTTTTCTGTGACTGATTATGGAAAACTTCGTTTCGCGGATTAGTCTGATCAGGTGCACAGCCGGAATTGCCCGCGTATGCCACATCGCGGAAATACTCGAAAGTGGATTTGACAGCGCTGTCGTAGCCTATGTATTCAGTGTTGACCTTGGATACTTCATCATCAAGGAAGTAGTCCATGAATTTGCATGCCAGTTCCATGTTTTTGCAGTACTTAGTCACGACCATTGCATCGCACCATTCGTTAGTACCTTCATCCGGCACGAAATATTCCATATCATCGTTTTCATCGATTATATAAGCTGCATCGCCCGAGTAGACGACAGCCATGGCTTTGTTACCTGAAATCATATTATCCATGACGTCATCGCCGACATATACAGGATCCATGGTTTCACTCTGTTCAATCAGCCAGTTATAAGCCTCTCTGATTTCAGCTTTGCTGGTGGTATTCATTGAATATCCCAGTGATTTGAGAGCAATCATAAAAGAATCGCGCTCCGAGTCGTACATATAAATCTGACCTTTGTATTTAGTGTTTTTGAGAATTTCCCAGCCTTCTTCAAGGTCTTCTCTTGACACAATGTTCTTGTTGTAAACGATACCCACATTGCCCCAGTAGTAAGGCACTGAATATTTGCAGCCGGGATCGTACTCGTTGCTGCTTACCAGATCGGAAATGATTGCATCCTTTCTTGTAATCAGACTCCAGTCAACAGGTTTGAGATATTTCTCTTTAATGAGTCGTTCTATCATGTAGTCTGAAGGGACAAGTATATCGTAAGTGGAGCCGCTCTGCAGCTTGGTATACATGGATTCGTTGCTGTCATAAGTTTCGTATACCACCTTGCAGTTGTTTTCCTTCTCAAAATCAGAAATCAGACTCATATCAACATATTCGCCGCTGTTGAACACTCGCAGTGTCTGTTTATTTGCTATAGTTGAGAACTGTGCGGCACATACAACAGCAACAAGCGTAATAATCGCAGTTACACTCCAGAAGGTAACTTTCTCGCGTTTGCGGCTGTTTCGGCGTGGTTTTGCATTGCCTGAAGCTGTCAGTTTGTTTTTTCGTTTCTCCTTGATAACCGGCCATATATTCATTCCAATGAGGACTATTGCAACTGCAAGAATGAGCAGTGTGGAAAGTGCGTTGATGGTCGGATTGATTCTTTTGGTCATGTTGTAAACGAGAATGGAGATGTTTGATACTCCATTGCCGGTTACGAAGTAGGACACGATGAAGTCGTCCAGTGACATGGTGAATGCCAGCAGCATGCCTGCAAAAATACCGGGTTTAAGCAGAGGAACGACAACTTTTGTCAGAGCCTGATAAGGTGTGGCGCCAAGGTCCATTGCTGCATTAGGCAGGTTCTGATCCATGCTGCGAACCTTAGGGTATACGCTTGTTATTACAAAAGGCGTGCAGAATGCCACATGAGCCAGGAGCATTGTGATGTATCCTCTCTGAAGTCCTGCTGAACTGAAGAGAATCATCAGGCTGATGGCAGTAACAATATCCGGATTCATAATGGGAACGTTATTAACGTTCAGCAGCCACTCCTTGAGAAGGCGGCGGCTTTTGGAAAGTCCAATGGCTGTTATTGTGCCCAGAATTGTTGATATTATTGTTGCGAAAACAGCTATGCTTATTGATACATATACTGCCGCAAGGATGCTCTGATCTGAGAGAAGCTTGCTGTACCAGTGCAGTGAAAATCCCGTGAAATTCGTCAGTGACTTGGACGAATTGAAGGAAAAGAACATGGTAACTGCAATTGGCAGATAGAAGAATATGAAGCATACTAAAATATAAAGCTTAGCTCCGATTTTGATTTTCTTTGATCTCATTCTTCAGCTCCTTTCTCTTCCGAATCCATTCGCCTCATGAGACTCATGATGAGAAGTATGGCTATTGCCAGAAGAACTGAGATGGCACTGCCGAAATTCCAGTCGCCTATTGAGATGAACTGGTTCTCAATCAGGTTACCGATAAGCATGTACTGACGTCCGCCCAGGAGTACAGGAACAACGAAGCTTGATATTGAGCAGAGGAAAACCAGAGTTACGCCGTTAATGATGCCCGGGATGGAAAGCTTGAGAATTATCATTCTGAAAGTCTGCAGGTTGTTGGCACCAAGGTCTTTGGCTGCTTCAACCAGAGAGTAGTCCATCTTGGTAAGCGATGTATGAATAGGAATGACCATAAAGGGCAGCAGATCGCATACCAGACCGATAATTACTGCAAAATTAGTGTACATCATGGTCGGAGCATCGATGCCCAGCATTCCCAGGAACTGACTGATTAGCCCGTTGTCTGACAGAAGGCTGATCCAAGCGTATGTTCTGAGCAGGGTATTAATCCACATTGGAATGGTGACAATCAGAATAAGAATACCCTGAACAACATCATCAAACAAGGTTATGATGTAAGCCATAGGATATGCCAGAATGAGGCATATGCCTGTTACAATCAATCCTATTTCAAAAGACTTTATGAACACATTAAGATAAACCGGATCACCGATTTTCTTGAAATTGTCAAATGTGAAATGTATTGTGAGAAGTGAGTTGTCTCCCTGTGTAACCGAGTAAAGCACTATCAGCAGCAGAGGCAGGGCAATCAGTACGAATGACCAGGCTACATAAGGGTAGGCAAAACCTTTGAAGTGTTTCATTGTTTGCTCCTTTAACTGATGTGCATTACCTGAATATCATAAGGGTCGATGGTAAGACCTATTTCTTTGCCGACTTCGTAGCTTTCCGTAGTGTGAACCTTGTACTTGCGGTAGCTGGTCTCGACAAAATACTCATAGTGAACGCCCATGAATACTTTGGACACGATGGTGCCGGTCAGTTTAGCCTGATCAACATCAACAACATCCATATCTTCAGGTCTCAAAACAACTTCAATTTCTTCATTTGGTTTAAATCCCTTGTCTACACATTCCCATTCAATATCATCGAATTTAACGAGGCAGTCGCGAATCATATTGCCCTCAATAATATTGGATTCCCCGATGAATTCGGCCACGAAGCGCTTTTCGGGTTCGTTGTAAATATCCATGGGACTTCCCACCTGCTGTATTATGCCGTCATTGATGACAACAATTGTATCAGACATGGAAAGGGCTTCTTCCTGATCGTGAGTAACGAAAACGAAAGTAATGCCCACTTCCTTCTGGATTTTTTTCAATTCTATCTGCATGCCTTTGCGGAGTTTGGCATCAAGTGCACCAAGAGGCTCGTCAAGAAGAAGAACCTTAGGCTCATTAATCAGAGCTCTTGCAATGGCAACACGCTGCTGCTGGCCGCCCGAAAGTCTTGTAACGTCACGTTTTTCATATCCTTTAAGTCCAACCATTGAGAGCATTTTGTCTACACGCTGGCTGATGATATCATCGTCGAGACCCTTCAGCTTCAGCCCGAATGCTACATTGTCACGAACATTCAGGAAAGGGAAGAGTGCGTATTTCTGGAATACTGTATTGACTTCTCTCTTGTATGGGGGGAGTTTAGCGATGTTTTCTCCATTAAAAAGCACCTGTCCGTTACTTGGCTCTTCGAAGCCTGCGATTATTCTGAGAATAGTTGTTTTACCGCAGCCTGAAGGTCCCAGCAGCGTCAGGAACTCGTTTTCGTAAATATCAAGATTAATGCCTCGGAGCACCTGCTGGTCACCGAAGTTCTTAGATATGTCTCTTAATTCAATGATTGGCTTGTTTTTCAATTAATTATCCTCCTCCTTTGATTACGTATCGGTCATTAATATGAATATGCATCATAATATTATTATTTTTGGGGTGTAAAAGCAATATGCTGTGATAAAATGTTACTGTGTGACATATGAGGAGGAATATAATGCGTATCCAAAGAATATGTGCGGCGTATTTCAGCCCGACAGGAAACTGCAGGAAGATAGCTCTCGGCTTCGCAGAGACACTGGCAGAGATTGAGGAATGTGATTTTGAGGAGTACGATTTCACGCTTCCTTCTGGAAGGGAACAAGTGCTCGAATTCAGGGAAGACGATTATGTTGCTGTAGTGCTCCCGGCATACGCCGGAAGAATACCAAATAAGATTCTTCCATGGTTTAAAGAATGCTTCAGGGGAAACGGTGCCAAAGCAACTGCAATCATTTCATTTGGCAACAGGAATCCTGACAGTGCACTGGGGGAATTGAAACAGGAACTGGAGTGCAATGGATTCAAAGTTGTCTCGGCTGCAGCTGTTGTATCGGAGCATGCGTTCACAGAGAAGCTGGCAGGAGGAAGGCCGGATGAAACGGATATGGCAGAAATAAGAAGGTTTGCTGAAGAGTCGCTTAAGGCTGCTGACAGGAGTGACCCTGTTGACATAGGAAGCAGAGGACAGGTCAATCCATACTATGTTCCTTTGAGAAGCGACGGAAAGCCGGCGAAATTCCTTAAGGCAAAGCCGGTTAGAGATGATGGTAAATGCATTGAATGCGGGCAGTGTGCCGAGGTGTGCCCAATGGGGAGCATAAACGCTGAAAATACGGGAGAGACTGCAGGAATCTGCATCAAGTGTCA
>JALEUQ010000025.1 GCA_022780965.1 Clostridiales bacterium | reverse complement strand
ATGCGGTTAGTGTTTGATTGTTTGGGCACCCGGAAGCGGGTGCCTTTTTGAGTGTATGAAAATGGGAGATGAAGAAATGAAAAACAGCAGCAGCTTTTTCGCCAACAGGGAATGTGAGTTTTTCCCCTGTCACAAGACAGCCGAAGAGGAGAACTTTAACTGCCTGTTCTGTTATTGTCCGCTATATGCCCTAGGTGCAAGGTGCGGAGGCAATTTCAAAATGACAGATAGCGGTATCAAAGACTGCTCTGAATGCATGGTGCCTCACAGAACAGATGCGGCAGAATATATTGGAAGCAGATGGACAGAGATTGCCGCAATGATAAGGAATGACAGGAATAAAGAGGAGGAACAGAAATGAGAAAAAATATAAGAACTGCAGTCATTGCGCTGCTGACTATCATGGTGATGTGTGTGACCTTGACTTCATGTGGCGCAGGAAGCGATACAGCTGCTGACAGTGATAATACGCAGGTAACTCAGGAAGCGGCAGTGAATGAAACAAAGACTGAAGAAACCGCTGAATCCAGTGAGAAAGCTACGGAAGCAACTACCGAAAAAGCAACTGAGAAAACCACTGAGAAAACTTCGAAGACTGCTAAACAGACTAAGCCGCAGAAACAGTCCACAACAGCCAAGTCCACAACGCAGGCAAGCGTATGCTATGTAGAGGTAAGCGGCAAGTCATATACAGTAAGCGTCACTTCAGGAGATACGGCATATTCGGTGCTCAAGAAAACTGGGGTATCAGTCAGTGCTACAAATTCTGAGTACGGAATATATGTTGAGGGTATTAACGGAAAGTTCGAATTTGATGAAGGACCGGAAAGCGGCTGGCTGTATTCTGTAAACGGCAGTACGCCAAATGTCAGCGCAAGCAAGTATTCAGTCAAGAAAGGAGATAAAGTCAAGTGGTATTACACGACAGACAGATAGCAGGAACGATAAAAGTGTTGACGGTGGCTGTTCTGACAGTGATGTTTCTGATTGCCGGCTCTCCAGCAGTGCAGGCTGAGGAAGTACAGGGTCCGGACAAGGGCGGTCTCAAGTGGAGCATTTGCCTTGACAAGGATACCAGAAGAGTCACACCGCCTGCGTATGATGAGGGCAGCGTTTACGCTGCAGCAGGCAACACCCTTTACAGGATGAATGCAGAGACTGGTGAAATAACTGAACAGATCAGCTTCGAAGGAAGCGTTGGACAGGCAACAATTCCGGTGACTGTCGGAGGCGAATGGATATTCGTTCCGTTAAACGGATCCAAGGTGGCAATAGTCAAGAAATCTGACATGAGCTGCAGGACAGCTGTCTATGCGTCTAATGAAGAAAATTCCCAGACCATTAGCCCGATTTCATACGATGAAGCAAGCGGGTATGCGTATACAGGATCATGGATGGTAACTCGAGATGCAGGAGGCAGCAAGGTTATCACAGGTTCATATGCAGCAATAAATCCTTCGACGGGAGAAACGAAGGTGATACAGACAAGCAGCGCAGGTTTCTATTGGGCGGGGGCATGCATCGACGGGAAATATGTAGTATTCGGCTCAAACTCAGATGGAAGCGACGATGCAGCTCCAACAGGTGGAACTGCGAATATTTACTGCTATAACAGCGAAACAGGAAGTACAGTGTCAGCCGAAGTTGAAGGATCTGTTTGTTCTACAGTTGTTTCATACGGGGGCAAATATTATTTCACAACCAAGGGCGGCAAGCTGTATGAAGCGAATGTGGACGGAGACAGTCTGACTGCTGAAGTAAAGCTTGATATTGGAAGCCCGGCAACAGGGAACCTGCTGATCAGAGACGGCAGGATATATGCAGGGTGCAAAACGGGCATTGTTTCAGCTGACATGAGCAGCTGGGAAAGCGTTAAGTACTCTGCTCCTGCAGACGTGAAGCATATGGCTTTCATGGGAGATAAAATTCTGTGCACATATAATCAGGGCGGCGGCGGAATATATGATCCGGTTAAGGGATATGAGTATTTCACACCTGAAGATGGAATGAAAGGGTACAGCATCTCAGATATTGCAGTGAACGGAACCACGCTATACTACAAAAACGACAGCGGATACATAATGGCTGTTGTGCCTGCGTCCGATATAGTAGTGAAAGGTGAAAAGCAGATTAAGTGCACTACATCAGTGAAAAAGACTTACGGAGCATCAGCATTCAAACTGGGAGCATCAGCTGACGGCAAGCTTACATACAGTTCATCAGTGCCAAGTGTCGCCCAGGTATCCGCGGACGGACTTGTGACTATTAAGGGAATAGGCAAAACTGTAATTACAGTCAAA
>JALEUQ010000074.1 GCA_022780965.1 Clostridiales bacterium | reverse complement strand
TGGTAGAACCTCAGCCTTCCAAGCTGATGGCGTGAGTTCGATTCTCATCATCCGCTCCAATTTTAATAAGGGCTCATAGCTCAGCTGGATAGAGCAACGGCCTTCTAAGCCGTGTGTCCGGGGTTCGAATCCCTGTGGGCTCGCCAAATTTAATTTATACTTAATGATGGGGTATAGCCAAGTCGGTAAAGGCAACGGACTTTGACTCCGTCATGCGTAGGTTCGAATCCTGCTACCCCAGCCAGTTATGACCCATTAGCTCAGTTGGCAGAGCACTTGACTTTTAATCAAGGTGTCCGGAGTTCGAATCTCCGATGGGTCACCAAAAATTTTGGCTGGGTGGTCTGGACGACAGTAGCATGAGGAGAGGTGTCCGAGCGGTTTATGGTGCTGGTCTTGAAAACCAGTGAGGGTAACACCTCCGTGGGTTCGAATCCCACCCTCTCCGCCATTAGGTAATAAACAATTAGTTCAAGCCTGGAGAAGTACTCAAGAGGCTGAAGAGGACGGTTTGCTAAATCGTTAGGGTTCGCAAGGGCCGCATGGGTTCGAATCCCATCTTCTCCGCCATATTGCGAATCAATCGTTCGCTCCAGTGTAGGGGTATAGCTCAGTTGGTAGAGCAGCGGTCTCCAAAACCGCGTGCCGAGGGTTCGAGTCCTTCTGCCCCTGCCAATAATATGGACTAATGTAATATCGGGGTGTAGCGCAGTTTGGTAGCGCAACTGGTTTGGGACCAGTGGGCCGCGGGTTCAAATCCTGCCACCCCGACCATTTTTTTAATAACGTGGGCCATTAGCTCAGTTGGTCAGAGCGTCCGGCTCATAACCGGCAGGTCCCGGGTTCAAGTCCCTGATGGCCCACCAATTAATTAGAATAGTAAGTTGTATGCCCAGATAGCTCAGTTGGTAGAGCAGGGGACTGAAAATCCCCGTGTCCTTGGTTCGATTCCGAGTCTGGGCACCACTTATTTATAGAATAGCCACTCGCTGAGATATCATCGAGCGGTTATTTTTTATTTAAGGTGTTTTTTAAGGAGAATGTATGGCGCAGCTTTATTACAGATACAGCACCATGAATGCTGGTAAATCCATTGAAGTCATCAAGGTAGCGCACAATTACGAAGAGCGCGGCAAAAGGGTGCTTGCTCTGGTGCCGGGAGTTGATGACAGATACGGCAAGGGCAAGATTACTTCAAGGATCGGACTTCAGAGAGATGCAGTAATCGTCAATGAGGAAACTAATATTCTAGAGCTTTTCATGAGAGAAAACAACGGGGTTCCAATTGACTGCGTTGTAGTTGATGAATGTCAGTTTCTCAAGAAGCATCATGTAGAGGAGCTAATTGAGATAGTGGACAGTTTTGATGTGCCGGTGCTGGCATACGGGCTTAAGAACGATTTTAGAAATGAACTGTTTGAAGGCTCTTACTACATGCTGGTGTATGCTGACAAGATTGAGGAAATCAAGACCATCTGCTGGTGCGGCAAGAAGGCAACAATGGTTGCCAGAGTCAAAGACGGCAAGTGCATCAAAAGCGGTGATCAGATTATGGTGGGAGGAGATGATATGTATGTGTCTCTCTGCAGGAAACACTATAACGAAGGAAGGCTGAAACCTGATAAAGGATAGTGGAGGCACGGAGAAGCACCGTCATAGAGATATAGATCTATAGGACAAAAAGAGTTGGTGAAAATCGCTACAACCGTTGAAAAATTAAAGGGTTGTAGCGATTTTATCTTCTGAAGCGAAGCGTTGCCGCTCAGGATGGCCGGAGGCTGTTATCGCGGCTCCGTAAGCCTGCCCTGCCATGTGTTGCGATATTTCATGGTTTTGTGAATGTTGTTAAGGAGAGTTCTTTTCATGTAGCTCCATTCCGGCGCAATCAGGATAGGCCTCGGAGCATCACCTGAAATTCTGTGAAGGGTAATGTCAGGCGGGATGATTTCGATAGCTTTGATAACCAGATCAATATATTCATCCATGGTTTCAAAGGATACATAGTCACTGCAGGTGACGGCAAGAGGAGAGCCTTTGACCAGATTGAACATGTGAAGCTTCATGCCGAAAACATGCCTGCAGCAGACATGTGACACCGATGCCATCATATCCTCCTCGGTTTCTCCCGGCAGACCAAGTATAAGGTGTGTGACAACCCGGATGCCGCGACTCATGAGCCTTTCTGCCGCCATGTCGTAATCTTCGGTTGTGTAGCAGAGATTCATGGTCTGCTGTGTAGCAGGATGTATTGTCTGAAGACCCAGTTCAACCCACATGAAAGTTCGCGAATTAAGTTCTGCCAGATAGTCGAGAACATCGTCGGGCAGACAGTCTGGCCTGGTGGCTATTGCTATGCCGATTACGTCTGGATGTCTGAGGGCAGCTTCGAATTTTTCGCGCAGGACTTCTACAGGAGCATATGTATTGGTATGGCTTTGGAAATAAGCTATGTATCCGGCCTGCGGCCATTTGCCGCGGATCAGATTTATCTGGCTCTCCAGATCCAGATAAATCTCGCCGGTTCCTGCTGCCATCTCCCCGGAACCGGCCGAGGAACAGAAGGCGCAGCCGCCTGTTCCTCGGGATCCGTCCCTGTTGGGACAGGTGAATCCGCCGTCGATGGACAACTTGACAATTTTGCGTCCGAAATGCCTTTTGAGGTATGTGCTTATTGTGTTGATTCTCAGATTTTGACCGTCTGAAGTATCAAAAAATAGAGGTTTTTCTGTATTCATATATCTGCCTTCGTATGGTATAATTAGCTGTTATTATATCATAGGTCAACAGAGAGGAACAATCAATGACAACAGACGACAAAAAACTCAATACCTCTACGGAATTATCAAGCCAGGTGATGTCCGGAAGTGACTATGTTATTAATGACTGCACTGAGACTCAGACGACCAAACCTGAACTCCTGCTGCACAGCTGCTGCGGACCATGCAGCACTTCGGTAATCGAACGACTGGTCGATGAATTCAACGTTACGGTCTTTTTCTACAATCCATGCATCACAGATGAGGAAGAATACAGAAGAAGGCGAGAAGCTCAGATCCAGTTTATCGAGCAGTTCAATGAGGAGAACGCAGGACGCTGCAGAATCGTTTTCAGAGAGGGGGACTACTGCCCGGGCGCTTTTTTTGAAGCGACTGCGGGCCTTGGTAATGAACCCGAAGGCGGTGCAAGGTGCGAAGTGTGCTTCCGGCAGAGACTTGAGAAGACTGCAGCCGCTGCATGTATCTCAGGTGCGGATTACTTCGGCACCACATTAACAGTCAGTCCTCACAAGGACTACAAGCTGATTTCGGAAATCGGCAGAGAACTGGCACTGAAATACAGCCTGAGCTTCCTGGACAGAGATTTCAAGAAGAAGGACGGTTTCGCCAGATCAATTCAGTTATCAAGGAAGTACAGCTTGTACAGGCAGAATTACTGCGGGTGCAAGTATTCGGAAAGAGAAAGGTAAAGGTGGATGAAAATGAACAAGCTTATTATTCCTGAAAACTACTCGCCTGTTATCGACTACATGGAGAGCCAGAGAGCAATCAAAAAAATCAAGGACTTTTTTCAGGCGGAACTTGCATACGGACTTAAACTGAGACGTGTATCCGCACCTCTGTTTGTAACTCCTGAATCAGGACTTAACGACAACCTGAACGGTGTTGAGAGAACAGTAAGCTTCACTCTCAAGGGCATGGATGAGAAGCCTGTTGAAATCGTACAATCACTGGCTAAGTGGAAGAGAATGGCGCTGGGAAGATACAACTTCCAGCCGGGAACAGGTCTGTACACTGACATGAACGCCATCAGAAGAGATGAGGAGATGGATAACCTGCACTCGGTTTATGTTGACCAGTGGGACTGGGAGAAGGCCATCAACAAGGAAGACAGAACAGATGAATATCTGGAAGAGACAGTAAACACAATTTACGGAGCTCTCAAGAACCTGGGCGACTACGTGAACAGAACATACAGAGAACTGCAGACTTTCCTTCCTAACGAGATCTTTTTCATCACATCTCAGGAACTGGAAGATATGTATCCTGATCTGACTCCTAAGCAGAGAGAAGATGCAATCACAAGAGAGAAGAGAGCAGTATTCATCAAAAAAATCGGCGGAGTTCTCAAGTCCGGCGAGAAACACGACGGCAGAGCACCTGACTACGATGACTGGGAACTGAACGGAGACATCATTCTCTGGGACGACGTTCTTGACAGAGCTTTCGAGATTTCTTCAATGGGAATCAGAGTTGACGAAGAGGCGATGGACAGACAGCTTAACATAGCCGGTGCCAACGACAGACGTGAGCTTGAATTCCACAAAAAAATCCTCAACAAGGAACTGCCTTACTCAATCGGCGGAGGTATAGGACAGAGCAGACTGTGCATGTACTTCCTGAGAAAGGCGCACATCGGTGAAGTTCAGGCTTCAATCTGGCCTGAAGAGATGATTAAGGAGTGCGAGGAAAACAACATTTTCCTCCTGTAGCCAATGAAATACATTGACATCGTAATTGACAACAAAAGCGATAAAACCGACAGACTCTACACTTACGGGTGCGAAGATGAAAGCGTGCACGTGGGCAGTAGAGTCCGCGTCCCTTTTGCCAAAGGCAACAGGATTCGAAAGGGGTATGTGGCGGCCATTGCCGATAAACCGGATGAGAGTGTTCTGGCCAGGCTCAAGATGGTAGAGTCTGTGGATGAAGATGTATCTCTCTCTGAAGAGATGATAAATACTGCGGCATGGATTAAGGAAAGGTATCTATGCAGGTTCATAGATGCAGTCAGACTGTTTGTCCCTGCGGGAAGCAGTGCCAAGAGGCGTGAAAGGAAGAATCCGCTTGCCCGGCTGACCTGCGACGGACACCGTGTGGACTGCCTTACCGATGAGCAGCAGTGCGCCCTTGAACGAATCAATGCTGCAGTACGCAGCAGGGAGCATGACAGGTTCCTGATACATGGAGTAACAGGAAGCGGCAAAACCGAAGTATACATCAATGCAGCGCAGACTGCTGTCGATATGGGAAGGACTGTAATTGTGCTTGTGCCGGAAATTTCTCTGACCGGTCAGCTGGTAGAAAGGTTCGCAGCCCATTTCGGCATGGAGCGGATGGCAGTGCTGCACAGCAGACTCACACCGGGAGAAAGATACGATCAGTGGCAGGCCATAAGGAACGGCAGAGTGAAGATTGTCATAGGAGCAAGATCGGCCGTTTTCGCTCCCGTCACAGACATCGGACTTATCGTAATCGATGAGGAACACGAATCCACATACAAATCCGACTTTACTCCTAAGTACGATACAGTGGAGGTGGCTCTCAAAAGGGTGCAGGATTCTGACAACAGGGGAGTGCTTGTGCTGGGCAGCGCCACGCCTTCTGTTGTGACATACAGCCGTGCCTGCGAAGGGATATTCAAACTTGTCAGGCTTACAGAAAGATACAACAAGGTGCCTTTGCCTAAGGTTGACATTGTGGACATGAGAGATGAACTGAAGGCGGGAAACAGGTCGGTGATAAGCGGCAGGCTGTACGACAGAATGAAGGAGACTATCGCTGAAGGAAGACAGGTGATACTCTTTCTCAACAGGAGAGGCTACTCAACGTTTCTGTCATGCAGAGAGTGCGGATACGTGGTCAAATGCCCGGTATGCGGTCTTTCTCTCACATA
>JALEUQ010000117.1 GCA_022780965.1 Clostridiales bacterium | reverse complement strand
CACTCCGGGACATGCAGACTTTTCTTCTGAAGTTGAGCGAATCATCAAGACTGTTGATACAGTAATCCTGCTGGTTGACTCAAGTGAAGGTCCGATGCCTCAGACAAGATTCGTGCTGCAGAAGTCGCTGGAGCAGGGTCTGAACCCTATTCTTCTCATAAACAAGATCGACAAAAAAGATGCGCGTATCGCTGAAGTCGAGGACGAGGTTCTCGAACTGTTCATGGATCTGAATGCCAGCGATCAGCAGCTTGAATTCCCGACACTTTACGGCATTGCAAGACAGGGCATCGTAGTGTACGACCCTGCGGAGGTGGAAGCAATTCAGGTGGGAGACGGCGAAGAAAAAATCAAGAAGAGCGCCAAGGGCATGGCAGGTCTTGATATCACTCCTCTTTTTGAAACAATCATCAACCACGTTGATGCATATACGGACAAAAACGATGAGCCGCTGCAGCTGCAGATATGTGCTCTGGCGTACGTCGACTACATCGGCAGACTGGGTATCGGCAGAGTCACCAAAGGCATAGTTAAAACAGGTTCAACTGTTGCTGTTGCTCGAGGTGACGGCAGAATCGACAGCAAGAAAATCAACCAGGTGTTCGTATACAGAGGTCTTAAGAGGGTGCCTGTGGAACAGGCGGAGTCAGGTGATATTGTGGTTATTTCAGGTATCTCCGACATTTCAATAGGAGAGACAATATGCGATCCTCAGAATCCTGAACCTCTTGAGATGATTCATGTTGAAGAGCCGACACTGAGCATGAACTTTATGGTAAACAAGTCACCTTTTGCAGGCAAAGTGGGCAAGTATGTCACTTCAAGACACATTAGGGAAAGACTCATGAAGGAGCTGGAAGTAAATGTGGGTCTACGCGTTGAGGAAACTGACTCCACTGACAGCTTCAAGGTGTCGGGCAGAGGTGAACTGCATCTTTCAATCCTTATTGAGAACATGAGGAGAGAAGGTTACGAGCTGGCAGTATCAAAGCCTGAGGTAATCATGAGAAGAGGTGAGAGAAACGAAGTTCTCGAACCTGTTGAAGAGGTTGTAATCAGTGTGCCTGACGAGTATTCAGGCACTGTCATAAGCAAGCTGAACATCAGGAAAGGAATTATGCAGGAAATGCAGAGTGAGAACGGCTACACCCGTCTGCAGTATCTTGCGCCTACCAGAGGACTTCTGGGATACAGAAGCGAGTTTATCAACGATACTCACGGTGAGGGAACGATGGTTAGAAGATTTTCTCAGTTCGGCGAGTATTTCGGGGAGATTCCGCAGAGAGTAAACGGTGTTGCAATCGCACAGGAAGAGGGCGTAACAACACCATATGCAATATTCAACATCAGTGAACGTGTTCAGATGTTCGTTGAGCCGGGAGTTAAAGTGTATGAAGGCATGATTGTGGGAATGAATGCCAGAAGCGATGACATGGTTGTCAATCCGTGCAAGGCCAAGAAGCAGACAAACATGCGAGCTGCAGGAAGCGATGAGAACATCAAGCTGGCACCAGCCAGAGTATTTACACTTGAAGAGGCTCTCGAGTTCATCGATGACGACGAACTTGTAGAGGTTGTTCCTGATGACATCAGGTTAAGGAAGAAGCTGCTCCACGAACTGGAAAGGAGAAGGAGCGGCAGAAACATTAAATAGGGGTTCAGATGAAAGATTTGATTTTTGTTGATTTCGAAGGACTGCCAAGATTCGGCAACATTATGATTGAACTGGCAATTGTAGTAGTGCTGGGTCTCATCGTCATCAAAATACTGATAGCAGTCCTCAGGCGCACACTTAAAAAAAGCAGCACGGATCCTGTGCTTTATACATTTATTATCAATTCGGTCAAGGTACTGCTGATTATAATTCTAGGCACCATGTGTCTGGGCATTCTCAACGTATCGATGACATCCATAATAGCAGTGCTGGGTGCGGCAGGAGCGGCCATAGCGCTGGCTCTGAGAGACAGCCTTGCCAACATAGCCGGCGGAGTAATGATTATAGTCACCAAGCCTTTTAACCAGAACGATCTGATTGATGTTGGCGAAATACGCGGCAGAGTTCAGAAAATCGATCTGTTCATAACGACTCTGACAACTTTGGACAACAAGACGGTCACAATTCCCAACGGTATTATCAACACTTCGGTGCTTATCAATCACAGCAGAGAAAACGAGCGCAGGGTGGACTGCAGGTTCGGCATAAGTTACGAAAGCGATATTGCAGCTGCCAAGAGCGTAATATGGAACGTGATTTCGAAGGATTCAAGAATTCACACAACACCTGAGCCGACTGTTGCTGTGGCAGAGCACGGAGAGAGTGCAGTGCTGCTTGACGTCATGGTATGGTGTTCAACAGAGGAATACTGGAATGTCAAGTATGCCCTTGAAGAGAATGTGAAACTTGCCTTTGACGAGAAGGGTGTCAATATTCCGTACAATCAGGTTGATGTGCACCTGCACAATCATGATGTGGAATAATCATTCTGCCTGTGTTATAATGGTTTAACTATTAATTTAAGGAGTAATTCAATTATGGGTAACGGAATAATCGGCAAATTTTTATATTACTGGATTTTTATCATAGGTGCACTTGTGTTCGCCAAAGTGCTTAATTTGTTCCACAGTGACAAGCAGCTTATCTGGTTCCTGATAGCTGTATCCATTGTATATATCATCTGGACTGTTTTCAGATCTTTGGGCAACAGGAAGCGCGAAGAGAAGAAGGCGGCGGCAGCTCAGCCTAATGTGGTGCACAAGGGCAGGAACAAGAAACGTCACAAGTAGTCGCAATCAGCAGGGGACCTGAGACAGGTCCCCGTTAGTTTTAATGAGGTAAGAGTATGGCATTCACACACTTACATGTTCATACAGAATACAGTCTCCTTGATGGTGCATCTCGAATCAGCGACCTGGTTTCACGTGCTAAGGAGCTTGGAATGGATTCTCTGGCAATTACCGATCACGGGGTGATGTTCGGTGTAATCGATTTTTACAGAGAATGTCTGAAGCAGGGAATCAAGCCGATAATAGGTTGTGAGGTGTATACTGCGGCACGCACCAGGTTTGACAAGGATGTGGACAAGGACAAGAGGATGGGTCATCTGATTCTGCTTGCCAGAAACAATGAAGGCTACAGAAATTTGATGAAAATCGTGTCCGAGGGGTACAGAAACGGATTCTACTATAAGCCGCGAATTGACAGGGAAGTGCTCAGTGAGTACAGCGAGGGTATCATTGCGCTTTCTGCGTGTCTGGCAGGCAAGGTTCAGAGTCATCTGCTTAACGGCAATTACGAGGGTGCCAAAGAAGAAGCTCTGACAATGGAAAGCATATTCGGCAAGGGCAACTTCTATCTGGAACTGCAGGACCAGGGCCTTGAGGAAGAAATGAGAATTCTTCCGGACATGAAGAGACTTCATGAGGAGACGGGGATTCCTTTCGTTGCCACAAACGATGTGCATTATGTAAGACAGGAGGATGCATTCGCACAGGATGTGCTTATGTGCATTCAGACAGGTTCGACAGTTGACGATGATAACAGAATGAGATTTTCAAACGATCAGTTCTATCTCAAATCTGAGAGTGAAATGAGACGTATTTTCGCCAACATTCCTGAGGCCTGCGACAACACTGCAAGGATAGCTGAAGAGTGCAATGTTTCGTTTACTTTCGGAGAACTTCATCTCCCTGATTTCCGGGCACCTGACGGACTTGCCAACAGAGAGTACCTGAGGAAACTTTGCGCTGATGGACTTAAAACAAGATATCCTGAAGCTGATGGAGAGGAATGGAAGTCTCTTACTGAGCGTCTGGATTATGAACTTACAACTATCGAAAACATGGGATACGTCGAGTATTTTCTCATCGTGTGGGATTTCATCAATTATGCCAGAAGTCAGAACATTATGGTTGGTCCCGGCAGAGGCTCGGCGGCAGGAAGTATCGTTGCATATACTTTGAGAATTACGGACATCGATCCGATTAAATACGGACTCATTTTCGAAAGATTCCTGAACCCGGAGAGAGTCAGCATGCCTGATATCGATATAGATTTCTGTGCTGAACGCCGTGGAGAGGTTATTGAATACGTAACACGCAAATACGGCAGCGATAATGTATCGCAGATTGTAACCTTCGGAACCATGAAGGCCAAGCAGGCGGTAAGAGATGTAGGCAGGGTGCT
>JALEUQ010000054.1 GCA_022780965.1 Clostridiales bacterium | reverse complement strand
ACGTTGGTCGTGTTAATGAAATTGAATTCCCAGTACGGATATGTAAACAAGTAATTAATTGCCAGTACTCCCAGTACTGTCGAAATTATTCCGTAAATGTACCCGTCAGTCAGAAGCGATATGATAAATATGGCGAATACGAATGCTGTGCTTACATGTTCTCCTACGCTCAGTCTCATTAACTGAACGCTTATTACTGTTGTCACCACCAGAACCAGTGCCGTGATTATTGTACTTTTGATAATACCCCTTGTTTTCATTTTGTTTCACTCTCCCTGACTGTATGATACCACACAAGCGGATAAAGAGCGGCAAAAGACGCAAAAAACCGCCAGTCTTGCGGATTTCCGGCAGAGCTGACGGTTAATGACTTTATTATGTTATTATTGTATCTGTTATTGCGGCACCTGATAATGCATATCGATGCTGCTACATCATTACAAATCCGGCAACTATGTATGCCACGAAAGTGATGCCTGTAACTATTGCAATGTACGGCAGCTGAGCAACGGCATAATCAACGTTGTTGATACGGCAGGCCGATGCCGAAAGCAGCGTTACGTCTGAATAGAAGCAAGCCTGTGCTCCGAAACATGCTGCAGAAATGATAGCGCCAAGTGTAAGCGGAATGCTTGCTCCCGATGCTACTGCCAGCGGCAGGATAATAGGAGTTGTAACTGCAGGAATGCTCCAGATATTTGCTGTCAGGAAGCATACCAGACCAACAACAACGAATGCAATTGCAGGCAGCCATGCTGCACTCATATACGGACCTGCCACTTCAATCAGATACTTTGGCAGACCAATCAGATTGATTGAATCTCTGTAGAAGAGTGAAGTAACCAGAACGACTGCAATGAACAGCATGTCCTCAAGACCCTTGTAGCATGCATCACAGAACTTGCCCAGGCTCATGATTCTTGTTGGAACATAAAGCAGGAAACAAGCAGCAATACCGCATGATACTCCGTAAAGAATGTCATCAAGCCACAGAGTGACACCGATAACTACAACCATTGGAACGACGAATGTCCAGATGTGAGGTTTCACTTCCTTCTCTTTCTCTTCACTGTTGTCAGTAATGGCTCCCATTACCTCTCCCAGTTCATCCTGGTTCTGAGCATTGCTTGATTCAGGCCAAAGCTGTCCTGTCAGTTCAACTCTCTCATAGGCCTTCTTGATTCCGCCCATCTTAGGCACAACGCCCAGAATAACCAGCAGAACGAAGATTACGCACAGGAACGGATAGAAGAAGTACGGCATGATGTGATAATAGATATCCATTGCGCCTGTACCTACAACCTTTGCTTCTTCCTGCTGCTCGAAAACACCTGAGAAGAACACTACCCAAGCAGAAATCGGAATGATGATGCAAACCGGTGCCGAAGTAGTATTGATGATATAGCAGAGCATTTCTCTAGGGGTCTTCTTCTCATCAGCAACAGGCAGCACGCAGTTTGCTGTAACCAGAATGCTGAGATAGTCGTCAACGAAAATAACAATACCGCACAGCCATGTGAGCAGGAGCACCTGCTTCTCAGACTTAACGTATTTTCTAGCCATTTCTCCTACGGCCAGCGCGCCCTTGGACTGCCTGAGCAGCTGAACGAGACATCCGAAGAGAAGACAAATGATAACGATATAGTTATTGTCACCGTCACATGCCGCTTCAAGCAGAGCATCAATCATCGGCATGAAAAATCCTGCCTTGTAGTACAGGATATAACCCAGCATTCCTGATGCCAGAATACTGAGGATACACTTCTTGGTAACCAGTGCGAATACCAGGAAGCTGATTGCAGGAATCAGCGTAACGATCCCCAAAGTAGATCCTTCCATAAATAAACCTTCCTCTCTTATATATCAGCTTTCTCCGAGAATCTCGACACTCATGCCAAGCTCCCCGGCAAAGTAAGCTTCTATCTCTGCCAGTCTGCTGTCAGAAGGTCTCTTGAATTCCTCCTGAGCACCGCCGATGTTTCTCATCTTGCCGATGCCGAAACTGTGATACGGCAGCAGGCTCACTTTACCAAGCCCCAGCCGGCTGTACAGCTCCCCTGTTCCCCTGATTATCTCTTCACCGTCATTTATCCCCTTGATAAGGGGCATTCTCATTGTAATCTTATCCCTTATTTCATCATCTGAGGCAAGCATTTCAAGGTTGCTCATTATCAGCTGATTGCCTGCCCCTGTATATTTTAAATGCACATGGTCGTCTACAGACTTCATGTCAAAAAGTATGCCCGTGACATTCGGGGCCGAAGCGAGTTTCATCAGTGCATGACTGTCTCCGTATCCGCAGGTGTCGATACATACTCCTATGCCCAGCTTTTCAGCCTTCCCAACAAGCTCCAGAGCGAAATCGGCATGCATCAGCACCTCACCGCCGCTGATGGTCATGCCGCCTCCCGTATTCTCATAGAAGTCACGGTCCTGCTCAACTGCCGACATTATCTCGTCTGCTGTAATCTCTTCAGCAACCGGTCTGAGTGCACGAGCAAAACATTCATCTGCACACCTCAGGCACACTTTGCACGCCTGCCTGTCTATTACAATTCCTTCTGAGGGAGACATGGAGATTGCCCCCTGAGGGCATGCCTTTACGCAGCTTCCGCACCCAATACAGTTATTAGGCGATTTAATCAGCTGCTGCTGCGGATTAATCATCTCCGGGTTGTGACACCATCTGCAGTTAAGCGGACAGCCCTTGAGAAACACAGTTGTCCTTATACCTGGTCCGTCCTCAACCGAGAATTTCTGAATGCTGCCGACGAGAGCTGTCATATCGTTTATCGCCATTGCACTACCTTCCCGTTTCGTCACCTGACAAATGTGCTGTCCTGTACATGATTGTATCCTGCGCGCTCTTGTCAAGCTCTGTGAAATATGCCATGTATCCGGCAACTCTTACCATCAGGCCTTTGTATTTATCAGGTTCTACCTGAGCCTGTCTGAGCACTTTGTTATCAACAACATTTATCTGTATGTGCTCGCCTCCGTCATCAAAGAATGTTCTGATGACACCCTCGATAATCTTGCGCCCCTTTTCTCCCTGAACACCCTTAGGGTCAAACCTCAGGTTAAACAGCGCACCTTCCTGGAGACTTGCCTGATCAATTGCAGCGACTGATTTAACTGTTGCAGTAGGTCCGTTAAGATCTCTTCCCATCATCGGCGAAGAAGCATCGCCAAAAGGTTCGCCTGCCAGTCGTCCGTCAGGCAGAGCCCCTGTCACCTCGCCATGTGGTATGTTCATGGTCTGGGAATCTATGCCGAAAGCATAGTGACCGCCCCTGGCGTCGCTCCAGCTCTGAACATTATCTGCAATGAAATGCATCATTTCTCTGTATATTCCATCAACGTGCGGCTGGTTGTTGCCGTACTTCTCAGGCTTGTTGATAAGCAGCTGACGAAGTCTCTCATAGCCTTCGAAATTACAGTCGCAGGCCTTGATCAGCTCGTCCATGGTTACATCCTTATCTTCAAACACACACTTCTCAACAGCAGCAATGGTATCTGCCAGGTTGGCAGGAGCCGTAACATACATGCCACATGTAGAATACTTAGCGCCTCCATGCTGAACTGATTTACCGCTCTCAACGCATCCTCTTGTAACCATCGATGCAAAGATCACCGGATATCTGTTCATGTGAATGCTCTGCATGAGATTGTATCCCTGTCTTATCAGGTTGTAATGATGCAGAATCTGCTTCTTGAGCGCGTCCTTAAATTCTTCAATGTTTTTGAACTCTCTCGGATCTCCGGTCTGAAGTCCCATCAGCTTGCCTGTGCGCGGATCCACGCCATTGTGAAGCACGAACTCAATCATCTTGCCCATGTTGACATATCCAGCATCAGGAGAACCATCAGCAGTACCGCCTCCCGGAGCCGCCTGGATGCATCCTACGATTGCCCAGTCTCTGGCTTCCTCCAGGGTGCCGCCTTTGGCCATGGCCATCTTGATAGCCGCATTGTCATTAAAGAATCCCGGATTGGCCTGACCCTCCTGGATCATTTTGCATCCCAGCTGTATCAGCTCTTCCGGCGTTTCTTCCCATACTCTCAGCGCCATGGTCGGCTGCTTGGTCTGAAGCTGATCTGCCGCTTCAAGGCACAGCATGGAAAGGTCGTTTGTCGCATCTTTGCCGTCAGGTGTCTGTCCGCCCACCATCAGTGTCTGCCACATAGGATATCCCGCGAATGCTGTTGCGTACCAGTTGTCTCTGACTTCGTAAACCTCACATGTCTTAAGGTACATGCACTCAACCATTTCCAGAGCTTCGTCCCTGGTTATGTTCTTTTCGTCTATTACATCTTTTTTGTAAAAGGGCCACATATACTGGTCGAATCGTCCGAACCCGCATGCTGTAGTGCACACTTCGATATGGAAGTAAACGTGAACGAACCATACCATCTGCAGAGCCTGCATGAATGTTTCAGGTTTGTTCTCCGGAACTACTCTGCAGTTGGCTGCAATTGTCAGCAGTTCTGCTTTCCTCTTCTCATTGCAGCATTGTTCAGCCTGTCTCTCTGCTTCATCTGCCATGCGGTGTGCATAGGTTATCAGACCCTGAGCCTGAATGATGCAGGCCTTCCAGAAGTCCACCATGGCCTGTTCTTCCATGGTCTGCGGAATAATGCCGTCTATGTTTCTCTGACATTCCTCAATGTAGCCCTTCATTCCCACGGCAAGAACCTTCTCGTGGTCGCATGTAGTCTCACCTGACACACCATTCTCAAGACCTACACAGATAATGTCATCCTTTTCGAGCTCCTTGATGTGAGCAGGCATGGCCTCAGCGGAAATGTCTTCCATTGCTTTGCCGTCCCAGTAAGGCAGTGTCTCAAGGATTACTGCCTTGTCTTCGTCGGAAATATAGTAAGGATCCTTGCTCCTTGTGGAAAAGTCATCAATGTCGCTGGCATACCAGCTGTTTGACTGGAATTCCGGATGCAGGTTTGCTCCCCTGTATGCGTTGGTTGCAGTACCTACGATAAGCTCGTCATCCATGATGAGAGTCGTCATGTTCTCCATTATGTAGTTGACAACCTTGGCTCTGAAAATAGGCACAGACTCTCCTGCGAACTTCTTGTATGCTTCAGTTGCCAGCACCAGCCTTTCTGATGTGATTGCCGGAACTGTATTGAAATATTTCTCTCTTAATCTATTTACTCTTGGTGTTAACATATCTACCTCATTTATCTTAATAACAGGTCAAAAACCATCCTTATTATTTTAGTCCTATTACCCGCTTTCGTTCAACGATTGAGTTGCTTTCAAAAATTATCAACTTGCACAAAAAAGACGGGAAACAGTCTGATTTCAACCGTTCCCGTCTATTCCGCCTGTTATAGCTACTTGGTTTTCACCGATTTAATGCTGCTGCATGAAGAATAGTAATTCTTGCCAAGTATCAATTAGAATTCAATATCCTCATCATAGTCGAATGCATCCATATAGTCCATATATACAATGGAATTCATGAACAGAATAATTCCTGCTTCAACCTGTTCTCTAAGTTCCACGTAGTTGTGGATTTCATGCCTGTAACCCGAATAAACTCTGGTAACTACATCATGTCCTGTTTCAACAAGCCAGTTGGAAACCTGATAAACACCTTCGCCGTAGTTGCCTACAGGATCCTGATCACCGGCAATGTTATATACAGGCAGACCCGCAGGAACCTTCTGTGCCCATTCGGTGCCTTCAATCTGAATCATCATTTTGGCAAAATCGAGAAGAGTTCTGTTAGTTGCAGGCTTGGTGAATGCATCAAACGGATCGTTGGCATGGTCGTACTGAACCTGGTAATCGTGACAGATCCACTCGTTGCCGAACTGAATTTCCTCTTCGATTCTCTCGCACATCCATCCCAGCAGAATGTCAATTGCTTCAGTGCTTGTTTCTTCGCCTTTGCCTTCTGCAATCAGTTTCTCAAGGACAGGCACAACTTCGTGTGAACCTTTGAAAACGGATGTGGTGCCGCATATTGTTGCTCCTGATATTTCATCCCCGTATGTTGCCATGTAATCTCTTGCAATGAAGGATCCCATACTGTGACCAAAGAGGAAATACGGCAGATCCGGATACATTTCCTTGACCATTCCTGTCAAAGTATGCTCGTCTTCCATCTGTGTATGAGGTCCCTTGTCTCCCCAGTCAGACCATATTCCGCTTACCATTGCAGTCTTGCCGTGGCCCACATGGTCGTCAGCAGCCACTATATATCCGGCATCCAGAAACGCCGAAATCATGTGCAAATATCGTCTTGAGTGCTCGCCGAATCCGTGAATAAGCTGCACAATGCCAATCGGCTCTGATGCGGGAACATAAATCCAGCCCTGCACTTCATCTCTTCCGTTATACGATTTAAAACTGATTTCGTGCAACATGTTAAACCTCCTTTAATTAACAATTTCATTGCTTTTTAAGTTTATTGACTGTATTCAAATTCTGTTTCTGCAATTATTAAAGCCCTGCAGTTACTCTGACATCAGCCATCTTGCAATATCAACTATTCTAACGCCGTCCTTCTGAGTTTCCGAGTGTTTTGTTCTTGCAATGATCATCTTAGGATATGCATCTTTAATTGCCAGAAGCGGGCTGATTTCTCTGTTCATAGTTTCGGGTCTTTGAATATCATCGCTCACCTGAATGTATGTTCGCTGTCCATTCTTAACCGCAACAAAATCGATTTCCTTATTATACAGGACTCCAACATACACCTCATATCCCCTTCTAAGCAGTTCGATTGCCACAATATTCTCATACAGTCTTCCCCAGTCGGGTGTTTTGGATCCAAGTTCTGCGAATCTTAAAGCAACGTCTGCAAGATAATATTTTTTGTCACTCTTAAAATACTTTTTTCCTTTAATGTCAAAACGCTGCATTGGATAAAACATAAATGCTCTTGTCAAATATGTTAAGTAAGTACCCACTGTTTTATCATTCGTTTTTCCCGGAAGGCAATTGGAAATATTTCGTATGGATGTTATGTTCCCAACATTATCCATCAGATAATCAGCGAGCATGATCAGCAGTTCCTCATTTTCAATATGATGCTTTTCAACAATATCACGAACTACTGTAGTTCTGAATATTCCCCTGATATATGATTTAGCCTGTTCGTCAGTCTTATATAAATATGAGCCTGCAAGGCCGCCTGATACTACATAATCATCAAACGCCTGATCAATGTCGCTCGGTGAAAAATATGCCATATATTCATCAAAGGAAAACGGAAATACAGATATTTCATACACACGTCCTCTAAATAATGTTGCCAGATCACTGGACATCAGGAAAGCATTTGATCCTGTAATGTATATATCAAAACACTCTTCGTCATGAAGACTATTGACTACGGTCTCAAAACCTGCACACATCTGGATCTCATCGACAAAAACCAGATTTTCTTTTTCTGGTTCATAATGACTGTGAACGTACTCATACAATCTTTCCGAATCCTTTAATTCCTCAAATTTCTTCAAGTTCATGTTGATTCGGATAATATTTACGTTGTCTTCTTTTGACACTTCATCCATAAAGCGATCCATTAACTTGGATTTGCCGCTTCTTCGAAGTCCCGTAATTACTTTGATATCAGGTATTCCTCTGACTTGTCTCAATTCATTCAAGTATTTGCTGCGTTCAATCAGTTTCATTGTTTTCCTTTCGCAAATATAATATTTTTTTGCCAATGCGAAATATAATTATGAGTATATAGTACCATTTCACTTACACCGGTTCAACCAAGTAATTTCGCAAATATAATATTTTTTTGCCAATGCGAAATGAAAAGGCTGCTAGTCTATCAGTCTTATTTCAATAGGCTGCTCACCCTCATAAAGCACCTTGCGTCCGAACTCATAAATATCCTCTATTCCCTCTTCAACAGTGAGGAAATGGTTGCCGCTCAGCTGTCCGTGCTGGCTGGCGAACATGCATCTGCCGTATGACATGATAATTTCCATCTCGCTGATTCCGCCCGGGTAAAGAAGCATTTCGCCCTTCGCCGGATGTGATGTATGATTCTCGTAATCAAGACCTGTCCTCATGTCGCCGTAAGGAATCCAGATTCCTTCTCCGCTCCATCTAACGTGAATGAAACTGCTCTTGAGCGGCAGCATGTCAAGAAAAACCCTGCAGGTTTCCGGTGCTTCATCTTCAAGCAGTCTTCCGACGAATCTGTAGTCGCCGGAAATGATTTCAACTTTCTTCATTGTTACTTCCTCCTTAACCACAACACTTTATGTCCCTATATTGTACCCCATTTCACCATGCACGTTCATCCTTTTTCATGAAAACGCACATTTTTTTGCACATCAGAACTCCTTTAACAGTTAGGAAAAAAGTTCTAAAAAAGTGCATATTTTTGAAGCCACCGATAGAATGTTGTGCTATAATCTATACGTTTAATGTGTTAAGACTATCAGGATAATATTTTTAGGAGGAATCATTCACATGCCAAAGAGAAACGACATTAACAAGGTTCTAATCATCGGCTCCGGTCCTATCATCATCGGTCAGGCCTGCGAGTTCGACTACTCCGGAACACAGGCCTGCAAGGCGCTGCGTAATCTGGGATATGAGATTGTACTTGTTAACTCAAATCCCGCCACAATCATGACTGACCCGGAGATGGCAGATGTTACTTATATCGAGCCTCTCAATGTAAAGAGACTGGAAGAAATCATAGCTAAAGAAAGACCGGACGCAGTACTTCCTAACCTTGGCGGACAGTCAGGTCTCAACCTTTGCTCAGAGCTTTACAAAGAAGGCATTCTCGACAAGTACGGTGTTCAGGTAATCGGCGTTCAGGTTGATGCAATCGAGCGAGGCGAAGACAGAGTCGAATTCAAGAAGACAATGGATAAGCTGGGCATCGAGATGGCAAGAAGCGAAGTGTCCTACTCAGTGGAGCAGGCTCTTGAAATCGCTGACAGACTTGGATATCCAGTTGTACTTCGTCCTGCCTACACAATGGGCGGTGCCGGCGGCGGCATGGTATATAACAAAGAAGAACTTAAGACAGTATGCGCCAGAGGTCTTCAGGCTTCACTCGTGGGACAGGTTCTCGTCGAAGAATGTGTCATCGGCTGGGAAGAGCTGGAACTTGAAGTTGTTCGTGACTGCGAAGGCAACATGATTACAGTCTGCTTCATCGAGAATATTGACCCAATGGGCGTTCATACCGGCGATTCCTTCTGTTCAGCTCCAATGCTGACCATTTCTCAGGAAGTTCAGGACAGACTTCAGGAACAGGCATACAAGATTGTAAACGAAGTACAGGTTATCGGCGGCACTAATGTACAGTTCGCACACGACCCTGTATCAGACAGAATTATCGTAATCGAAATCAATCCTAGAACATCGCGTTCTTCAGCTCTGGCATCCAAGGCAACAGGATTCCCTATCGCTCTGGTATCAGCAATGCTGGCTGCCGGTCTCACACTTAAGGACATTGAATGCGGCAAGTACGGCACACTGGACAAGTACGTTCCTGACGGCGACTACGTTGTAATCAAATTCGCAAGATGGGCATTCGAAAAGTTCAAGGGTGTTGAAGACAAGCTGGGTACTCAGATGAGAGCCGTTGGTGAAGTCATGAGTATCGGCAAAAATTTCAAGGAAGCTTTCCAGAAAGCCATCAGATCTCTTGAGAACGGGCGATACGGTCTGGGACATGTGAAGAATTTCGATGAACTTTCAAAAGAAGAACTTCTCCAGAAACTCATCACTCCATCAAGCGAAAGATACTTCCTCATCTATGCTGCATTCGCAAAGGGTGCAACCATCGAAGAGATACATGACATTACCAAAGTCAAAACATATTTCCTGGCACAGATCAAAGAACTGGTTGACGAAGAGGCTGCACTTGCAGAATCGGCCGGCAGCCTTCCTTCAGATGAAGCTCTTGCCAAGGCCAAGAAAGACGGTTTCTCAGACAAGTATCTGAGCCAGATTCTCCAGATTCCTGAGGCTGACATCAGAAACAGACGTATTGAAATTGGCGTTGAAGAAGCCTGGGAAGGTGTTCACGTAAGCGGAACCAAAGACAGCGCTTACTACTACTCCACATATAACGCAGAAGACAAAAATCCTACAACGGACAACAAAAAGATTATGATTCTGGGCGGCGGTCCTAACAGAATCGGTCAGGGTATCGAGTTTGACTACTGCTGCGTACATGCAGCAATGGCTCTCAAGAAACTGGGCTTCGAGACAATTATTGTAAACTGCAACCCTGAAACAGTATCAACTGACTACGACACATCAGACAAGCTTTACTTCGAACCGCTGACTCTTGAAGATGTACTCAGCATCTACAAAAAAGAAAAGCCTCTCGGTGTCATTGCACAGTTCGGCGGTCAGACTCCGCTCAACCTGGCAGCTGACCTTAAGGCAAACGGCGTAAACATTCTCGGCACTTCACCTGAGGTTATCGACCTGGCTGAAGACAGAGACGAGTTCAGAGCAATGATGGATAAGCTGGGCATTCCAATGCCTGAATCAGGAATGGCTGTCAACGTTGAAGAAGCCAAAGCCATTGCTGCAAGAATCGGCTACCCTGTTATGGTTCGTCCTTCATACGTACTTGGCGGACGAGGCATGGAAGTGGTATATGATGATGAAGCAATGACAGACTACATGAATGCGGCAGTCGGTGTAACACCTGACAGACCTATTCTTGTAGACCGATTCCTTAACCACGCACTGGAATGTGAGGCTGATGCCATTTCAGACGGAACGCACGCTTTCGTTCCTGCTGTCATGGAACATATCGAACTTGCCGGCGTTCACTCAGGTGACTCAGCATGTGTACTGCCATCAGTTCACATCTCACCTAAGAACGTTGAAACAATCAAAGAATACACTCGCAGAATCGCAGAAGAAATGCACGTTGAAGGTCTCATGAACATGCAGTACGCCATCGAAGATGACAAAGTATTCGTTCTTGAAGCCAACCCTCGCGCATCCAGAACAGTTCCTCTTGTTTCCAAAGTATGCAATGTGAGAATGGTTCCTCTGGCAACAGAAATCATCACAAGAGAGCTTACAGGCAAAGAAAGTCCTGTCCCTGCTCTCAAGGAACAGATTATCCCATACTACGGCGTGAAGGAAGCTGCATTCCCATTCAACATGTTCCAGGAAGTTGACCCAGTACTGGGACCTGAAATGAGATCAACCGGCGAAGTTCTCGGACTTTCTCAGTCATACGGCGAGGCTTTCCTCAAGGCTCAGGAAGGAATCCAGTCACCGCTTCCTACTGAAGGAACTGTACTTATTTCTGTAAACCGCAAAGACAGACCTGATGCTGTTGTTCTTGCCAAAATGTTCTCAGAGCTTGGTTTCAGAATCATTGCAACAGGCAATACATGCAAGGCAATTCAGGCTGCAGGCATTGAAGCCGAACGTATCAATAAACTTTATGAAGGCAGACCTAACATTCTGGATGCCATCACAAACGGCGAAATCGACTTGATCATCAACACTCCTGTTGACAAGACAAGCGTTCACGATGACAGCTACCTGAGAAAGGCTGCAATCAAGGGCAAGGTGCCGTACATCACAACAATAGCAGCTGCAACTGCAACAGCTCACGGACTCAAGACAGCGAGAAACACAGAGTCAGACAATGTCAAGTCGCTGCAGCAGCTTCACAGTGAAATCAGATAGCAGCAGAATCAACTGCTTTGATTCCGGATGCCGTTGTGGCTCCTCGCAGCGGCATTATACATAAATAAAACAGCGACATCTCCAGTTCAAGGATATGTCGCTATTTTTATGCTATTTGATTGCTGCTCTATTTGCTCTATTTGATTTTTCTTGCTTCTACATAATATCTCTTCTCACGGCTGTGTCCCATGGAGAATGTCTTCCTTGGCAGTGAACCGTCAGCAATGACACCTCTGAACAGCTGGCTCTTCTCCATTGCAGGAAGAAGGAATCCGATTGACATAGGCTTGGCAGCCAGTGCGATAAGGGCGTCATCATCGTGAATGTAGTCTATGTCGCCGCCATTTGCCTTAAGATATGCGTCCAGCCACTCCTGGAGCACGCCAACTGCCAGTTCGCCCTTGCCCTTGTCCAGATAAATAGTTTCCTCTTTCTCCCCGATGTATACTTTTGCTTCGAAACCTGCGTCAGAATCTTCAACGCAGATTGCATCCCTGGCATCTGCCAGCACCTTCTCAGGATCAAGTCCCATGATAATTCTGTGGATTGGCTCGAATACCTGTGCTTCATCGTGAATATTCTCCACTTCAACAAGAGCATATCTTGCTGGGTGATTTGAAAGGTCAACGCCAGGGTTTGCAGCCTTCAGTTCTTCGTAGCATGTCTTGGCTGTCGCTAGCGAATGGTTGCCGTCGCCGGTAGCCAGAATCATTGGGACTCCTTCAAGATCAGCATATTTTGAGCCTACATTGGCACTGTACTCTTCGAAAACAGCATTAAAAGCTTCAACATCTGCGCCTTCTACAATCCATCCGGCAATATGTCCGCCGTCTTCCATCAGGTCGCACTCATATACTTTCTTAAGAGAATCCTTCCTGGCTGTAATCGGCTCGATGAGGACCTTATCGTGGTCGTCAACAAGCATGATGATGTGAGGCAGTTCAACAGGTGCATCCTTACGAACCTTAACACGAGGAGGTATTCTCTCGATTACTGTTCTCTCAGTTGCTCTGATATCAGTAGTGGCACCCTGTGTGAAATCGTACGCCTCCAGGTCAACCATTCCCACAAGACCCTTTCTGATTGTGCCGTTCTCCATTGTACGTTCAACGTATACAAAAGAGTTGGCGTATGTTGTGAACACACCGCCATCGATGTATTCGCCCATTGTTTTATTGATAAGAGCAGTCTGTGTTTCTTCTTCAGGTGTGCCCAGAATAGCTTCAGGAAGTACCAGGTTAATAGTTGAAGGGCATCCTTCCGCATTGGCTCTGACTCTCTGCCAGTAGTCATAGTCTGATGTAAACTGATCACATGCAATTACAGCCCATTTTTCCATTGGTGCATCTTTGGGCAGCATAATG
>JALEUQ010000049.1 GCA_022780965.1 Clostridiales bacterium | reverse complement strand
TACCAAGGCTACAGCTGAAGGCATCAGAGCAATCGTTGACGGTATCGACAACGTTGAAGTTGTAGATCCTGCCATTATCGAGAAGTGGTTCAACAGACTTAACTGGGGCCCTGAACAGATTGCAGAGGAAAGAGAAGAAATTATCGCAACCAAGAACATCGGAATCACAACTGAGATTTCAGGATGCTGGGACTGCATTAATGATATCTATGATGAAGTAATCGAAAGAATTACAAACGAAGTTCCTGACCTTACAATGATTGGCGGTCACACTTCACACAGCTACCAGAACGGTACTAATGTATACTTCACATACTATTACAATGTAGTAGACTGTGCACCTGAAGATGAAATCAACAAGTACCACAACCTTATCAACAAGATCATCTGCGAATCAGCAGTTAAGTTCGGCGGTTCAATTTCTCACCACCACGGTCTTGGCAAAGCAAGAGCTCATATGGTATGGGAAGAATACGGCACTTCATTCTATATGCTTGAAACACTCAAGAAGGCATTCGACCCTAACGGTATCATGAACATGGGAACACTTATTCCTATTAAACATGACTCCGACAATCCTTGGAATTTCTAAGGTAAAGCATAATCTGACAGAACAGAAACTGTGACATTAAAGAATTGAATTATTATGATTAGGATTACCAACTGTTTCAAAATTGAACCTGACCTGGACAAGGTTTCTGAAGAAGAATGGCGTCAGTGTGCGCAGGAAGGATCCATTGACCTGGGATACATCAAGTCAAGGATTAATCTGCAGGACGAGGGCGCTCTGGAGCTGTCGCTGAGATTCAGGGACAGCGCGGCAGCAGAGGGCATGGAATGCGCTCTGTCTGCAGTCAGCGGAGGAGGAAACAGTGTAATCAGCACACTTCAGACACTGGCGGCGCTGGGGTTCACGAGGACGGACCGGATAGATGGAACGGATGATTTCAATCCGGAGCTGACGGGAGCAGCGATCGCCGAGTATCTGAAAGTTAATGAAAAACAAGAACTGATTGTGTGCGGCGGACAGAGCGGCACAGGCAGCAGCCGTGCCGTTCCGCTGTACATAGCTCACAGACTGGGCATACTATGTATCACCAATGTTAAAGACTTCACTCCTGCTGACGAGGATACTGTCAGGGTGGTCTATCATATGGACGGTACAGATATTACGGATACAGTTAAAATGCCGGTGGTTTTGGCAGTAGGAGATGTGCAGCAGGCATACCTGAGGGTTCCGACTCTGAAACAGCGAATGGCATCAGCCTCTCAGCAGATCGGACATTATACAGAGTATTCAGGACATGAGACGCAGATGAAACTCAAAGGATTCAGGTATATAGAACAGACACGCAATACTGAAATTGTGGACGGAACCAATCCTGAGGAAGGGGCGTCAGTGATATACAGCAGACTGAAGCAGGAGGGAATGGTGGAATAATGATTGTTTATTCGATTATCAATTCCTGTACTCAGGACTCTGCTAAACAGGAAGCGAATATTGCAGCTCTGGCAAAGGCAATTGATGTTGACACCGGAAGCATCAGAAATATAAGAATTTCAGGAGACATGCATCATTTTGATGTGGAATACATTCTGAAATCAGCAGCATCCATGTGCAGGGATGCTGACATTATCATGCTGCCCGGAAATGACCTGGGAAACAGACTTGCAGTCAGCCTGGGCCAGGTAATGGGAGGCAGTGGAATTACAGGCGTCCTCGAAATGGACAGGACAGCCGGAACAGTAAGCAGGAAAGCATATGCCGGCAATCTGGCTGCAGATTATGAACTTGGTTCTAAGCCATGGTGTATATCGGCAGACTGGATTATGGAGGATGATACTTGCGCTCATGGAGAAACATGGGGTGAAATCATCTGCGACGGCAATTTAATAGATAACAGTATATGCGTGGACAGAATGATAAGCAGGGCGGCTGACAGTGAAGGCGGACTGTCTGATGCTGAATTCATTCTGGCATGCGGTCAGGGACTCAAGAAAAAAGCAAACGTAGAGAAGGCAGTCGATACTGCAGCAATTCTTGGAGCGCAGACGGGAGCATCAAGACCCGTGGTTATGAATGCCTGGAGCAGTCTTGATACGCTCATCGGAGTAAGCGGCAGTATAGTTAAGCCGAAGGTATGTATTACGGCAGCAGTAAGCGGAGCACCTGCATTTTTTGCAGGAATAGAAAAAAGCGGTGTAATTATAGCGATTAATTCTGACTGCAGTGCTCCAATTATGAAAAAAGCGGATATGGCTGTGGTAGGAGATGCGGCTGAGATTCTTGAGGAACTTGGAAAACTTGTTGAAAAATGATGGAGAAAACCATGGCAGGCAAATATCCTACACCAACTATGGATCAGCTGAAAGATGAATCGGGTCTCAGAGGTAATGCAGAAGGAATTCTGAATCCGACCACTGAGACTGAAGCGGCTGAGATGATAAAAAACAATAAAGATGTCCCTATTACATTTCAGGGCACCAGAACCGGAATATGCGGCGGTTCGGTGCCGGATGGCGGCATCATGATAGGAACGGCATTTCTCAAGTGGCTGGGAGAACCGGTTGAAGACGGGGAAGATATTCTGCTTCCTGTTGGAGCAGGAGTTACTCTCGATCAGCTGGAGAAGCCCCTTCGCAGAAACTACAGCGGCTATGTGTGGCCGCCTCATCCTACTGAGGAAACTGCAACAGTAGGCGGCATATGCGTGCTTGGTTCAAAAGGCTTAAACGCATGCCACTACGGAGATACAAGACAGTACATAGCAGGGGTTCATCTCATTGATAAAGATGGACAGCTCCTAGACATAACTGATTCTGCTGAGCTGGACAAGATTGTAGGCTCTGAGGGAAGCATGGGTCTGGTGACGCAAGTTACCATAAGACTGGTGCCTGCCCCTGAGGCAACCTGGGGAGTTGCGCTGTTTTTTGATGATGAGAACAGCGCGGCAGGATGTGCTGAAGAGATGATGGGTCTCTTTGACGCCAATCCAGATGTATATCTGACAGCAAATGAATTCCTTGACAGAGGCAGTCTTGATGTTATTGACGATTTCAGGAGTGTGACCGACGCACTTCAGTCTGTGCCTGATTTCCCTGAAGGAACACAGGCAATGCTTTATGTGGAGATATCAGGCAGTGCTTCTCAGATGATGCCTTCACTTATGCCGATTATTCAGTGTTCGGCCAAGTACGGCAGTGATCCTGATACATCATGGGCACAGAACAGTGAGCAGGGCGTGTCGCAGCTGCACGCTGTGCGTCATGCAGTTGCCGAAGGAATCAATTCAAAAATATCACGCATGCATTCTGAAGATGACAGAATAGTCAAACTGGGTCTGGATTTAGCCCGACCCGGCGATAAATTTTCACAAATTCTTGCCAAATACAGAAAAGATTTACATAATATAGGTATTACCAGTGCAGTATTCGGACACGTGTACAATAATAACCTTCATGTGAATCTTATCCCTGATAATGCTGAAGAGTATGAGAAGGGAGAAACCCTGATGAGAAAGTGGGTTCAGGAAGGCATTGAAGATGGTGCGCAGGTTTTCTCCGAACACGGC
>JALEUQ010000048.1 GCA_022780965.1 Clostridiales bacterium | reverse complement strand
GACCAAATCCATCAGCACCGTTTTGCGGGGAACATATAAAAATGACACAAACAGACATATAACGCGCCGGAAACGAAGGGGTTCTCTGTTTTGATTGTCAACAAAAGAGGAGAGGAACAGACAGTAATGGTTTCAAGGGGAGTAATGGAAACTGAGACTTTTTCGGTGGGAGATGCCGTATACCTTGACAAAGATGGCAACATCGAACAGGCATACGATGATGAGGATGAATAGGTTATGAACGTAAATAAACACAGCGAAGACATGGGAGCGTATGCACTGGTAAAAAGGGCGCTGGCAATTGCAATTGAGGCGCACCGCGGGCAAGTTGACAAAGCCGGAACTGACTATATCTTTCATCCGGTAACGGTTGCGCTGCTTTGCGAAACTCCGGAGGAGAAGGCGGTCGCACTGCTCCATGACACTTTGGAAGACTGTTCGGACAAGGTGAATTACGAAATGCTAGTAAAAGAAGTGGGTGCGGATGTGGCAGACGCGGTTAAGCTGCTTACCAATGACGGAAGCCGGGGCGCGTATCTGGAATATGTTCAGTCAATCAAGGACAGCGGAAACCAGCTGGCAATTGCAGTCAAAAAGGCTGATTTGATTACGAACATGGATTTGACCAGAATCAAAAAACCTTCCGCTGAGGACTATTCGCGCATCGAAGAAAAGTACAAACCTGCTCTGGAAATAATTCTCGCAGAGCAGTGAACTTTAGAATATGATTCACCTGATGCGTTTGGCGGCCTCAAAATAAACTGCATTATCGGCTCTTAATCCGATAACAATAATCTGCATTTTCGTGTCGATTCGTTGCAATTTGTATACAATACGGATGCCGGTAGATTTGAGTTTTATTTTGAGTAATCCGGATAGCTTTACATTTTCAGTATTTCCAAGCGGTTTTCCATATCCTCCCTCATAGTCCGGTAAAGGGTTCTGAGCAACTTTGGTCAAAGCTTTAATCACGAGTTTCTTTTGGCTTCCATCTAGTCTATCAAAATCTTCGGCTGCTTGCGGCAAATATTCGATTTCCCAACTCATTCTATTTCAACATCCTCCGTATTATCAATATCGTCTTGAGTGATATCGTATTTCTCCATTATTGATTTGAGCGGAATACTATCGGCCGGATTGCAGTTTTCGGTGCGGGATATTGCCATTTTAAGCAGTTCAGCTTCTTCAATTACATTCACCATTTTTACATATTCTTCCGGTGAAAGCAGAACACACTCAGGCATGTTGTTTTTTATTACAACTTTTGCACCGGATGTGCGTACATCGGCAAAAATCTTTCCGGCAAGTCCTCTGTTAAAATTAGAAATTGGAATCGTGTTTGTTATTGCGCTCTTTACAGATAACATGGCTGAATCTCCTTTCATTACTATTATCATAATGCACGAAAGTTAAAATATCAATATATTTATTAGTATATTTGCTGATATCAAGCCTGCTGAAGATTGGCTGACATTCATATTAATAGATGCTTTTTCATTGTAATGGATACATATCAATCTAAGTGGTACAATAATGGCATATAGGGTAGCAAACTTCATCATTCATTGTGAGGATTGAGAGCGTGAGAAACGCGAGTGCTTAGGGGGGACGGATATGATGAATTCAGTAGTATCAATCGTACTGCTGCTAGTGGTAGTCGGCGGGACTGTCTGCTTCATTATGCAGGTGCGCAAGTACAAATCAGAGAAAGAAAAGAACGCAATCGACAAAGGATTAATCGCATATTTGATTACAAACAGCGCACTCATAGGCTGGCTCGTTTACAGAAAAAACAACAATAACGACCGGCTTTAGTGTGATGCAATAACGAGCCTCAGGGGAATTGAAGCATGGACATTAATGAGAAGCAGTACTATAGAACGACTTTTGAATCAGCAGTTGGGGAAATAACGCTTGGCAGCGACGGGCAAAGTCTGGTCGGGTTATGGACTGCCGGGCAGAGATATTTTGGTGATGCTGTGCCTGGTGAAATGGTGCCAAACGATAATTTAGATGTGTTCGCAGCCGCTAAAGATTGGCTGAACAGATATTTTGAAGGGAAAAGGCCCATGATTTCGGAATTGCCGCTGGCGCCTATGGGCGGCGAATTTCGTCAAACTGTGTGGACGATGCTGACAGATATTCCTTATGGCGAAGTGGTTACATACGGAGAACTTGCCCGAGAAATCGCCAGGCAGCAAGGAATTAATAAAATGTCTGCCCAGGCTGTCGGCGGAGCAGTAGGCCACAATCCGATTTCTATCATCATCCCATGCCACAGAGTTGTCGGAGCGAACGGCAATCTTACAGGATTCGCCGGCGGAATTCAAATGAAGCTGCAGCTTCTGGAGCACGAAGGTGTTGATACAGACAGGTTTTATGTTCCTGCGGGAATACGGTAATCACCTTAAATGCTAATAAGAAAGGGAGGGGATATGAGATGACGAAGAAGTTGTTGAAAAAAGTGCTGGTGCTGTTTATTTCGGGGACAATGGTTATGTTGGGGGGATGCGGTGCTAACGATGATAGCTCGCAGACTTTTGCTTATGACAGTGACAAAGCAGCAATAGAAGCATATGTGACAAATGAAGCAAATGGCACAAAAGATGTCGGCAGCCGGGCTGTTGTCGGCCATTCCCAAGGGGAGAAAGGGAGCTATTATTTCATTCAGAAGGTTGATGAAAGCGGCACTGTGATTATTCACATTGCGGTTGTTACAGAGCATGATGGCACGTACTCATGTGAAAAATGCAGTCCGGACTATGAACTTGATGCCGCTTCGCCGGATGACAACATTTTTCAGTACACCAGCATACCTTTTGAGAATAAATATTTGAATGTCGGAGTGCTGGATTCTAGCGGATATTCTGTCAGCGCACAGGGAGAGAAACTCGAAGTAAATGAGGCCGGAGTTTTCTTTCACGTTGATAAAACGGAACAAGTCACATTTAATTGCTCGGCTGAATAAGAAGAGGCATCTGTAAACAGTTTAAATACAGACTATGTACTCGCCCAAGATTCTGTCCGCACCCCCGTCTCAACTTTATCTACAAATGGCTTTTAATATTATGACCCCAATATTATTTTTCCTATATTCACTTACTCTATCGCAATTGACTTAAGTATATGACCCAATACAACATCATCTTCAATATAAACACAAACTGTTACTACGCCGCTATCTACTGGAATAAA
>JALEUQ010000030.1 GCA_022780965.1 Clostridiales bacterium | reverse complement strand
AGACAAGAAGACTGCAAGAGCAGTTCTTGTAAGAGTTCTTAAGGACATGCTGAGACTTCTTCATCCGTTCATGCCGTTCATAACTGAAGAAATCTGGGCATTCCTGCCTAAGGAAGAACCATCGGCAGACAATCCTGACGGCTTCCTTATCAAAGAGAACTGGCCTGTATACTCAGACGAGTTAACTTATCCTGAAGAGACAGCCAAGCTTGAAATGGCAATGAGCATAATAAGAAGCATCCGAAACATCAGGGCAGAAGCAGATGCTGCACCAAGCAAGAAGCTTACTGCAATGATACTCTGCGGAGAAGGCAAGGAAGAAATAGTAAGAGCCGGAGAAAGATACATCATGAAGATGGCCAATATTACAGACATTTCTTTCCCTGCATCAAAGGACGAAGTGGCAGAAGATGTAATGTCAGCTGTTGTGGACGGTGCAGAAGTATACGTTCCTCTTGACGACATCATGGACTACGATGCAGAACTTGAGAGACTTCAGAAGGAACAGAAGAGACTTGAAGGCGAAGTTAAACGTGTCAAGGGCATGCTCAGCAATCCTAACTTCGTTAACAAGGCGCCTGAGAAAAAGGTGAACGAAGAAAGAGAAAAGCAGGTAAAATACGAAGAAATGCTGGCGAAGGTTGTTGAGAGACTGAAGCTGGTGGAAGCGAAAGTGAAATAATGACAGCAATAGAAAGAATACATCAGTTTGACAAGTTCGGAGTGGTTCTGGGTCTTGAGAGGATGGAGGAACTGCTCAGAAGGCTGGGAAACCCGCATGACCGGCTTCAGGTGATTCATGTGGCCGGTACCAACGGCAAGGGTTCTGTCTGCAAATACATGGAGATGGGTCTTAAAGCCTGCGGGTATAAAATAGGGTTATACACATCACCTTACATTGAGAAGTTCAACGAGAGAATAAGATATGACGGCAGTGATATCACCGATGAAGAACTGGAAGTTTCAGCATGGAAGGTAATAGAGCAGGCTGAGGAAATGGTGGCAGACGGCATGGATTCACCGACGGAGTTTGAAGTTGTTACGGCCATAGCTTTCGAGTTTTTCAGTCATAAGCAGGTGGACATTGCGATTCTTGAAGTGGGACTGGGAGGCACAGGTGATTCAACCAATGTTATCAAAGAGCCAATGGCAAGTGTCATCACGTCCATATCCATGGATCACATGGACAGATTGGGAAATACTCTCGGCGAAATTGCTGCAAACAAGGCGGGAATTATTAAAAAAGGGTGCCCGGTGATAGCGAATGTTCCCGAACGGGAGGCTGCAGCGGTTATTGCCAGGAAGGCATACGAGGCGGGCGCAAGGCTGTATGACATATCAGGCATACGTACAGCTGTCACTGATGAGACAATCGAGGGTCAGACAGTAAGCATGCAGCTTTTTGACAAGAGTTATTCAGATGTTGAAATTCCAATGATAGGACAGCATCAGGCGCAGAATCTCAAGACAGCCCTGGCGACTCTTGAAGTGCTGAGGAGGAAGGGCAGTATCAGCCTTGATAAAGAGAATCTCTACAAAGGGCTCAGAGAAGCAGCACAGCCCGGAAGATTTGAAGTGCTCAGACTTGCGTCGGATAACAAACCGACAGTAATAATTGATGGAGCACATAATGAAGCAGGAGCAGCGGCTCTTGAGAAGACAATGAAGGAATGCTTTGAAGGGAGGATACTTCTGGTAACCGGAATACTCGCTGATAAAGAGGTGGACAGAATCCTGGAGCATTTTACGAACATTACTCATAATATAGTTGTTACCGAACCTGATAATCCGAGAAAAATGGACGCTTGCGAGCTTGCATCGAAACTTGAGGATATGGGGATTGTTCCGATTGTGGAGGCAGGCATCGACAGGTGTATTGTCAGGGTTCGTGAAATCGAAGAAGATTACGATGTAGTATTATTTGCGGGGTCTTTGTACCTTATAGGCATGGTAAGGGGGTTATTCAAATGTCTGCAGGAGCAAACAACAAGATTTTAATCTACTACAATCCGTATTCGGGCAGCGGTGTATTCAAGAACAACCTTGACTACATTATCGGCAGATGTCAGGATGCCGGCTATCAGGCTGTGCCGATACGAGCATCAAAAGGCAAGGTGATAGACAGGACTTTTGCTGAAATCAATCAGGAAGAATACAGCAGAATTATTGTAGGAGGTGGCGACGGCACTGTGAACCTTTGCGTCAATGCCATGATAAAGCACGACATTAATCTGCCGCTTGCAATACTTCCATCGGGCACCGCCAATGATTTTGCCTATTATTTCGGACTTCCGTCAGATATCAAGGAACTGATGGACATTGCGCTGGGGGATGTGACCAGTCCTGCAGATGTGGGTAAGGTAAATGACAAGGTGTTCATAAACGTGGCGGCTATGGGAGCACTGGTGGATGTGAGTCAGAAAACAGATCCGAATCTTAAGAATTCTCTGGGAATAGTGGCCTATTATCTGACTGCAATGTCGGAACTGCCGCAGATCAGACCTCTGGCGGTAAAGCTTACGACACCTGATGCAGTTTATGAGGAAGAAATTTATTTCATGGTAGTAATGAACGGGGAATCAGCGGGAGGTTTCAGAAAACTGAATCCTGAATCGTCAATTAACGATGGTAAACTTGACGTGATTGCTTTTCTTAAGATGCCTATAGTTGAGCTTGCTCCGCTTCTAATTGAAGTACTGAGAGGCAGACATCCTAAGAACAAGCACGTGCTGTATTTCCAGACTGACAAGCTGACCATGGAATCTAATGCTGACATTGGAACAGATATAGACGGAGAACACGGTGAGAAGCTGCCCCTTCATTTTTCTGTACTCCATAACAGACTCAGCATATTCGTTAAAGGAGATTAACTGAAAAGGAGATTAACTGATGACTAGTGTAATAAGAATATCCGTGACGGAGGACTATGATTCACTGGTACCGTTTTTTATAGAGAACCAGCTGGAGTTTTCGGAGGAGGAACCGCCTGTCACTGAAGAAATAGTCAAGTGCTGGCAGATAACCGAAGATTCATTTGAGGATGACGGAGCACCAGCAGGGTCGAGAATAATCGGCGGATTCGTTCTGGCGGAGCGTCAGGGCGAGTACATATGCGATGGTGTGGCAGTTGACGAGGAATACAGAATGTTCGGCTACGGCGAAGAACTGCTTCGAAGAGGACTGGAAGAAGTGAAATCTCTAGGCGGAAGCAGAATGTTTCTTGTAGCAAGAGCACCCGGGTTTTTTGCAAAATCGGGATTTGTCCCGGTACCGAGGGAAGAGGCACCGGAGTTTTTTGAATGTCTGACATGTCCTCAGTACGGTGTAGACTGTCATCCGGAAGTGATGAGAAAGGATTTGCAGCTGTGAAATTAACGAGTGTCCTGCGATTTGTTTTAACAGTTTTAATAATGGCGATGGGGATTCTGGGCATTACAGCCGCCGTTTTTGCTGATACTGATGAATATACTGCGGGAAGTACCATGACTGAAGAAGAGATTGAATGCGGCGATGGTTTCAAGATTATGGCTGCAGCCTGGTCCAGGAATTCCAACGGTACTTATAATAACGGCAGAGGATCTCTGCTTAAGGGAGCAGTGGCAAAGGGAATCGATGTAAGCAAGCACCAGGGAAACATTAACTGGAGCAAGGTAAAAAGCTCTGGCATTGACTACGTTATTCTCAGATGCGGATACAGAGACAGCAAGGGTGTCATACACACTGATGAGAAATGGTCTGTCAATGTTGCGGCATGTGAGAAATACAAGATTCCGTACGGAGTGTATTTTTACTCAACAGCCAGAACTGCAGTGCAGGTGAATGCAGAAATCAGCAAGGTGAAGGCTCTCCTCAAGGGGCACTATCCTGCCTACCCTGTGTATTACGATCTGGAGGATCCATACAGACTGGAGAAACAGGGCAAGAATTTCATAAGCAATGCGGGAATATCTTTCTGCAAGTCAATTAAAGCATCAGGATACAGAGCCGGTGTATATGCCAGCAAAAGCTGGTGGGATAAGTATCTGACTTCCGGCAGCTACGATGCATATGAGAGATGGATTGCCCAGTGGAGATCCGGCGGCTGCACATATGCCAAAAGGTACAGCATGTGGCAGTGTACCAGCAGTTATACCAATGTTCCAGGCATAAGCGGCAGAGTGGATCTTGATTTCGCATTTAAAGATTTCTTCCAGACACCGGGAGTATGGCAGACTGATGATACGGGCAAGGCTGTATTCATGACCTATGTGGAGAATGAAGACGGTACTTTTGATACCGAGCAGCCTATGGTGATGGCTGTGTCTCGCTTTATCAGAACCGGCGGTAACTACTATTATGTGGGAGAAGACGGACATAAGTACACGGGACTAAGGTATATCGGCAATAAGCGATATTTCTTTAGCAGTTCAGGAATCATGAAGAGAAGCGGATGGATAACCAGCGGAGGAGGCAGTTATTATGCATCGTCAAACGGCGTGCTCTACAGCAGTTCCTTGAAGAAGATTGGAGCTTATTACTATCTCTTCGCTGCTGACGGTAAAAGATTCTCAGCAGGAACTCATCAGCTTAACGGCAAAGTTTACAAGCTTATGTCCGGGGGCAAAGCCTGCCTGAACATGTCCAAGGCTAAATGCAAGGTTAAATACAGGAAAGGTCCCGGCAAGAAATACAGATCCAGGGGAACACTCAAAAAAGGAAAATACGTTTATATAATCAGGACTTCAGGAAGCTGGAGTCAGGCATCCAATGGTTACTGGATTAAGACAAAATATATCAGGAAGGTTAAGACATATCCTTACGCTGCGCCGGTCGAACCTGCGCCACCTGTGCAGCCTGATACTTCAGCACCTGTAGAAACGCAGCCGGTAGAAACAGCGCCGTCAGGCAATGAAACTGAAGAAACAGCCGGCACAGATAATGTGCTGCAGCCGTCTCAGCCTTCAGAAGAAACATCTGAACATGCGGTTACTGAGCCGGCGGGAATGTAGGGTGCTTATTGAATAATATGTAATTACAGGAGGCAATGATGAGTAAAAGAGCAGCAGCTTTTATCATTTCCATGGTAATGGCTACTACACTGATTACACCGATATCATACGCACAGGAAGAGAATGCTGTGCTGGATGGTGAAACGATAAACGGAATATCGCAGGAAGAACTGGATCAGGATTCAGTAATGGGCAGTGACATTAAGGAAAATCAGCCTGAAACCAGCGAGACTGATTCAGGAATAATGCTGTTTGCAGCATCGAGCAACGCATGGAAGAAAAAGTCCGAGGGTGTTTACTATAACGGAACGGGAAGCGGGACTCTAAGCGGTGCCGTTGCCAAGGGTGTTGATGTAAGCTCATGGCAGGAAACCATCAACTGGCAGAAGGCCAAAGCGGATGGAGTGGAATTCGCCATTATCAGACTGGGATACGGCAGCGACTACAAGAGCCAGGATGACAGTAAGCTGACATACAACGTTGAGCAGTGCGAGAAGTACAACATTCCATATGGATTCTATCTGTACTCGTATGCCAACAGCAGCAGCAAAAACGCATCGGAAATAGCGCACGTTAAACGTCTTATCAAAGGAACCAACCCGACATACCCGGTATATTACGATCTTGAGGACAGCGGCACTACCGGCAAAAGGTCAAACAGTGAAATCAGACAGTATGCGCTCAATTACTGCAAGGCAATAAAGGCTGCCGGATTCACACCCGGCATATATGCAAGCCTTAGCTGGTGGAAAGATAAACTTAATACATCAAAACTTGACCCATACGAAAGATGGGTAGCACAGTGGAACAATTCGGGATGCACTTATACGAGAAGCTGGAAACTCTGGCAATGTGCAGATGACTACCGAATTAACGGAATAAGCGGCAATGTCGACCTGGACTTCGCATACAAAAAATTCACAACAGTTTCGTCGGGCGATAATTCTTCGTCGGATGAGAATGTAAATACGGGAGAAGAAGAGAAGCCTTTA
>JALEUQ010000019.1 GCA_022780965.1 Clostridiales bacterium | reverse complement strand
ACTACTGCAGGCACATAGTGATTCCAGCAGCCGCCGCCAAGGTAGCTTGTATATTCTTTGCATGTTACGTTCTTGCCCAGCATTTTTTCAACATGCGCTTTCAGTTCTGCTTCTGAGCCAAATGCTTCAGGCACGTCCAGTCTTTCTCTGAATCTGAGCTTTTCTGGAATTACTGCGTAAATTTCTTCTATATCCTTTATTCCGATGAAGTCCATCATTTCCTTTCTTACTTCAGGAACTGAGTTTGGAATATAAGGATGTACCAGGGGTCTTTTAGCCATTTATTACTCCTTCCGCATAGTGAAATAACTATTTTTAACATACATATTTTGCTTATAAACATAATTAGCAATGACTATGCCAAAACCACTAATAAGACAGAATAATTTCCGCATATGTCTCTATGCGTTGAATTTTCAACAATTAAGCGTCTTATTCTTTTTACTGAAGGAGTAAGTATAATGCTCGAAAGAACAAATTCCGTTCTCAATTCTGATAAACGAGAATGGTATTCTCATAACTGAGAACAATAAAAACGAGGCAATACTTTGATTACCTCGTTAAATAGGAGCCGATATCGATCGGCTCCTATTGTGGTATTGTATTTATTACTACTCAGTTACAACCTCATCGCTTGAATCAACTTCATAAATGCTACGACCTCCTGACTTTTTATAAAGCACGAAGATTACAGCAATCTGTAAAATTAATGCTACGATAAGTGGAATAATTGCGCCGCCAGTAATACCTGCAAGCAGGAAGCCAACACATGCAACGGATGCACTTGTCACAGAATATGGGATTTGTGTTTTAATATGATCCATGTGGAAAATGTCAGCCGCTACAGATGAAAGAATAGCTGTATCTGCAATTGGTGAGCAGTGGTTACCGAATGCGCCTCCACCCATTACTGCTGCAATACAAGGCAGTACATCAACTCCCATTGCAACTGCAAGTGGAACAGCGATAGGCATCATTAATGCGTATGTTGCCCAAGATGCACCTGTTGAGAATGCTACTGCGCATGTTGCCAGGAAAATGAGCAGTGGAAGAACAAATCCTGGAACGTTACCTACCATGATACTTACCAGGTATCCCGCAGTGTCGAGCTCTGCAGTTGTATTTCCAAGAGTCCATGCAAGAAGCAGAATCATGTTAACAAGTACGAATGCCTTAACGCCCATTACTGCTGTATTAACACAGTCCATGAGGTTCGCAACTTTGGAAACCATGAATTTAATAATCATGTAGGTGTCTGCAAGGAACATTCCATAGCAAAGTGAAATACATCCATCAGCATTACCAAGTGCATCAGTCAGGTCGTGACTCTGGAAGAATCCTCCAGTGTACAGAAGCATAAATAATGCGAATCCAATCAGAAGTCCAAGAGGAATAAACAAGTCTTTCTTTGTTCCATTGCCCTTCTTGATTGAGTTCAGCTCGTCTTCACCGCCGTCATCACCAGAGAACGGAGTCTTACAAACGATACCTTCAACCTTTGCACGTCTTTCAGCCTTTGCCATTGGACCGAAGTCCATCTTGAAGAAAATAACTACTGCTACCATAAGGAATGATAACCATGCATAGAATGCATATGGAATCGCTCCAATCAATTGACCAAATACTGGAGTGTCTCCGATTCCAGCTGCTTCGTTTGCAGGTCCAAGAAGTGCTGCAACGAAAATAAACCAGCTAGAAATAGGTACCAGACAGCAGGCCGATACTGCTGAAGTGTCCATGATAAATGATAACTTTTCACGTGATACTTTAAAATGGTCTGTTACAGGTTTTATAATCTGTGTAATTGTCATGCAGCTGAACATATCATCAATGAAAAGGAATGGTGTTGCACCCCATCCGATTGCCTGAATGGCAGTGTCTTTTTTAAGCTTTACTGAAGCCCAATCAGCAACAGCCTGTGCTCCACCACCTCTCATGAATAATGCAACTGTTATACCAATCATAAAGTCGAGAACAAATACACCTACATTGTCAGGATCTGTTGCTGCATCGCTAAGGAATCCGAAGTAGCCAACAATCCAGTCAAGAACGTTTGCATTACCACTCAGAATAATCGCGCCAGAGAAGCCACCAATAACCAATGCAGGAAGGACCTGCTTAGTAGCAACAGCTAGTGCAATTGTAAGTAATGGTGGAAGCAATGATATAATACCGTAATCCATAATATGCTCCTTTTTCTTTAGACATTAAGTTATATCATCAATGTACGTTTTACATCTCAAGTGACTTGAGAATTGCTTCCAGTTCCTGTTCTGCAGGGCCGGCCTTCTTGCCGCCGTCAATGTAGATGTCTTCGCCGGTGATGTATCTGCAGTCATCTGATGCCAGGAAGTGGTACAGTGCAGCAGCTTCCTTAGGGTCGCACATTCTGGCCAGCGGAGTCTGAATCTTCATGCAGTTAAGTTCAGTTTCACAACCTTCTGCATAAGCCATTGGTGTATCCATTGTGTTAGGGCAGATGCAGTTAACTCTGATGTTTCTTGGTGCCAGTTCCAGTGATGCTACCTTAGTAAGACCAACGATAGCAATCTTACTCATGATGTATGGACCGTAACCTGAATAGTCACCGTTAGCTGAGTCTGATGCAGTGTTCAGAATAGTGCCTCCGTCGTTCATGTACTTCTGTCCGTACTTGATACCGAATACAACGCCCATTACGTTGATGTGGAACAGTGCATCGTATGTCTTCATCTGTGCATCTTCCAGTCTCTCTTCTGGGCTGATGATACCTGCATTGTTTACTACGATGTCAAGATTGCCGTGTCTTTCTGCTGCTGTCTTCATCAGGTTTTCAACTGATTCTTCCTTGCTTACATCGCACTGAATGAAATCAGCACCGATGCCTGCAGCCAGTTCTGCGCAGTCTTTGATGTCAGCCATGATTACGTCAGCGCCTGCAGCCTTGAATCTCTTAGCTGTTTCGAGACCAAGTCCCTGTGATGCGCCTGTAACTACTGCAACTTTTCCTGTTAAGTCAAACATTTTATTCATTACATTCCTCCTTGTCAGCAGCTTACCTTGTAAACCATTGTTCTGTTCTGTGACGTAATTACCATCTTGTAGCCGCACAGGTACTGGTTGATTCGGTCGTCACCTGTGTCTACAAGCAGCGGCTTGCCGTCAAGCTCTATCATTTTGGCTTCGGTAGCTACAATATCAATGTTCTTTTTGCCGACCAGCTCTATGACTCTCGCACTCAACTGCTGATTGCCTCGTCCGAAAACATATCCCTGGCCGCCGATTACCGTTACAATTATGTGTGCTCGCCCTTTCGCATCGCCCTCAAGAAGCTTTATCAGATCAGTTTCGTTGGCGTCCTGCATTACCAGTTCGCCATTTCTGATTACGTCCACACCAAGCAGAGTTGCAGGCAGATTCTGTATTTCAAGTATGCCTCGCGTTGTGCTTCCCGGACCGATTATGTAGTATTCGTCCTCTTTCATTCGGGATACTATATCGGATGCTATGGACTGAATGGTCGCACGTTCAGACATTGAGCTTCCTGCCTTGGCACACTGGAGGAGTTTCCTCTCGTAGGGGACAGTCATGTAGCCGTACAGTTTAGCTGATACTCTGTCTTCTCTGAAAGCATCCTCGTCAATATCCATGACTTCCATATCTTTGAGGGTCATGCTGCCACTTCCGCCAAGATACATGGCAGCGGCTTCTCCTGCACGATATGGCGATGCACCATAAACTCCGGAGTGAATTTTCACCCCTGCCGGGATTCCAAGAACAGGTGTGCCTGTTCCAATAACACTGCACACATCTCGTGCTGTTCCATCACCACCTGCGAACATGATGAGATCGACATTCTTTGCACGGAGAATTGCGGAGGCAGCCTGAGTGTCGGCTGCGCTGGTGTTACCTATAGATATCCCGTCCAGCACTATCGGATCATATCCAGCGGCTCTGGCCTCATCTTCACCCATGGCTCCGGGGCATGTTATTATCTGTATTTCATTGTTTCTTTCTTTCATCAATTTGAGAGCCTTGATGACTTTGTCGGGGGCCTCAGGTCTGGCACCCAGTGACAAAGCCAGACTTCTGATGTGATCGCCGTCACTTCCCTTGAGTCCGACTTTGCCGCCAATACCAGCCATTGGATTTACTATTAAACCAAGCTGTTTCACAGTATTCTCCTATAGTGTATTAGTTATTATTATTTGGAGGTTATTACTTATTGTTCTTTCTCTTGTATGCCTGCCATGTTGAAGCCCACTTGCTTTCGTCGTC
>JALEUQ010000141.1 GCA_022780965.1 Clostridiales bacterium | reverse complement strand
GTGTTGTCTTCACCACTGCTGAAGCAGGGAGTATAGGGGTATGACGATATGTCATGTTATGGGCCAGTTAGAGATATATCAAAACCGGCAGGCGGCAGCTTTGCAAGCTGCGGACCTGCCGGTTTTACTTGTAATAATTCGGTTCATGGTTCATCAATCAGTCTGGCGAAGGTTATGCGAATCTGCTAAATCGGCTGGATGATTGCCATCTGCAGTCCTGCACCTTCCACAGTGAAATTGAGATGAAGCTTGCCGTCGATTTCATCAGTGTAGATATCTGTCTTCGGTATTGAATAATAGTTAAGGTCGAAGTCGATTGCCGAACTGTAAGTCTTAGGGAAGTCAAGTCTGGCCATAAAATCGAAGACAGTATCCGGGTTGGTGAAGGAGTATTTGTTAATTGAGTAGCTGCCTGTAATGTTGTTAAGGGTAACATTAAGCTCCAGCTCATCTCTGAATTTTTTAAGCCTGTCTCTGGTCTCGTGCATTGAAGACTTGCCTGTACACAGTCTGAGGATACTGTTGTCGTAGTTTAAGGCAACGATGATAAATGAAGGATTATCCGTGCCGATTCTGACAGCTGCATAGTTCTTCTCATAGGCAATAAGGTCGCCCTGCATCTTCTGAAGAATCAGAAGAGCATAGTATGCAGGTTTGTATATGCCCGAAGATGTCATGAGCCCGTTGTCGCTCTTAAGCAGCACATTTTCGTCGCCGCCGTCCATCAGCTTAAAGGCCATAGGTTGTGAGCTGAGAATATTTCTCTGGAAAATGTAAATCAGGTTGGCAATTGAGTCCAGACCGAAGGATTTGCCGCTGATAATATCTTCTTTATACGCACGTCTTAAATTTACCGTGTATCCGTTCTCTTCCAGCAGACCTTTGAATCTCTCCAGTTCCGGCGAATCCTGTTCGGCTTCCGTGTACTTGAGGTTGATCATGCTGCAGTCAAACTTTTTAAGTTCGCCGAAAATCATGAACCCAAGTCTCTTGTAATCTGACAGGGACACTTCCATTTCGAATGTGTGTGTAAGCTTTGCCAGCGGCCTTTCCAATGCATTCATTTTGGTGAAAAGTTTCAGCTGTTTCGCAGGCAGGCCGTATGCTTTCTGGTGTGTGGCGCTAAGTTCCTGCTGGATAAGGCTGAGAGCCGTGTTGACGCTGACCTTGCGATTTTGTCTTGGGCGTGCAGGACCGAGAACCTTGTTCAGATATTCCTTGCGATGCTCTGACGGAGTTCTGTGGAACCAGCGTTCGAAGAACTTCTCATAATATGCAGTAGTGGAGAATCCCACTTCTCTGGCAATTTGATTGATTTTCATATCGGTGCCAAGAAGATACATTTCGGAGAATTCGACTCTGGCATAGCAGAGGAAATCTCTGAAACTGAGTCCCGTACATGTTTTGATCATGTGCGAAAGATAGTATATGCTCAGGTGCTCTTCTTCAGCCAGATCATCAAGAGAGATTTTCTCCGCATGATGTTCATAGATATAAGGAATAATCCTGCTCATTCTTTCCAGAATCAGCAGGTTTTCGTGAAGAGGACTCACCGAAAGGCCATCCTCATTTACTGCGCAAAGATTGAAGTTTTTGTCCATGAAATCTAGAAGTTCCATGGTTTCGTCAATACAGTTGCGTTTATAGTTGATACCTCTTCTTAGGTAGAGTGAAAGAATTCCGAATACGGACTCTCTAAGAGTAGTGAATCGCGGATCTGATTCGTTTTCGCTGTATGTTCTGAAAGCACTGTTGCTCAGAAGAGGGAACTTCTGACTGAAGAACTCGGTATTCAATGTGATGAAGGCAACTGTGTTCTGCGTATCTTTGCCGTATATTCCGTGAACTTCGCGCGCATTTACAGTGAAAACGCTGCCGCTTGACAGTGTGTATGTTCCCACGCCGATTTTTATCTCCACGCTGCCCTGAAGCACAGCGATGAATTCCACATCGTGCTGATAGTGCAGCGGATATTCCTTAAGTTCAACAATCTCTATGTTGAGTGGAAAATCATATTCGTATGTAATCTTTTCTTCTAACATAAGTTACTCCTAATTGCTGATTTGCTCTATTAATCATTCTTTTGTTATTGCATACATTTTACCACAAGTGGATAAAGCAATCCAATAAGAAATTACAACAAAACAATTAATTTGTGCCGGAAACTTGACACTGATATTGGAAATCGATTATTTGATGGAGAACCCTATATGATGTATAATCGAGATGGTAAAGAATGGATTAATGCCATAAAAAATGACTGAAGGGCATTTACACTATAGAACGGTACTTTCGGCTGTACGGAGAAGATGAATGAATAGAAGAAGGCTGCTCGCAGCAATTGTTTCGGCAGTAATGGCAGCGACCATGATGCCGGCTGCGTCATTTGGTGAAGAAAAAAGCGAAGATAACAATTATGCTGACAATCAGCTTCTGGTTGTATATGACAAAGAGTCAGACTGCACACAGA
>JALEUQ010000139.1 GCA_022780965.1 Clostridiales bacterium | reverse complement strand
CCCTACATCCGCATCCACAGATGCCCCTACAAGTTCATTGTCGGTTGTATATAACGAAAAGGGTGAACATCTGTACAGCAGCTCTCACAACACAGGTTCTGCTTTGATTCTGGTTGATTCACGCATAATAGCAGATGCTCCGCTAAGACTGTTTGCTGCCGGCATAGGTGATGCTCTTTCTACATACTATGAAGCAAGAGCAAACGCACAGTCCGATACAGCCAATTACATCGGTAAAGGCTACCGCAGAACCAATGCAGCCATGGCAATCGCCCGAGAATGCAGAGATGTGCTTTTCCGCGACGCCCCTGCAGCGGTTCGTGACCTGAAGCACGGCGCACTTACTGATGCTGTCGAAAATGTCATAGAGGCAAATATCCTGCTCAGCGGTCTCGGCTTCGAAAATACCGGGTGTGCCGGAGCTCACTCACTTCATACTGGCATTCACGAAATACCCGGTACTGATAAATATCTTCACGGTGAAATGGTTGCAATGGGCGTTGTTTTCCAGCTTATACTCGAAAATGACAAGGAAGATGAGCTTGATGATGTGCTTGATCTGCTTACTGAGGTGGGACTCCCGGTAACATTAAGTCAGATTGGCGTTGACCCTACACCTGAAAATCTGGCAACAGTCGCAGCTAAAATAACAGATGGAAACTCCGGAATAGAAGCGGAACCTTTCCTTGTAAACTACGACACGGTTTACAATGCACTCATTGCTGCAGACGCAGCCGGCAGAGAATGGATTGGAGAGGAATACGAGGAATAGAATTCAACAAATCACTTTATTACATAAAAAACGTTGGAAGCATCATTCTTCCAACGTTTTACTTTGGTGCGCCAAGAGGGACTTGAACCCCCACGCTCGCGCACTAGAACCTAAATCTAGCGTGTCTGCCAATTCCACCATTGGCGCAAAAAAATTGTGGTGGACCTGGGTGGACTCGAACCACCGGCCTCACGCTTATCAGGCGTGCGCTCTAACCTGCTGAGCTACAGGTCCCCAGCGAAATAATTTTAGCATAATAACTCTATACAGGCAACATAAAACCCCGAATTTCTCCGGGGTTTATCTGTTTTCTGTTTCAACTATTTGCCATTTCTCAATTGTTTATTTATTTGCTTCGTAATCCTTCAGGAAGTCTACCAGAGCCTGAACGCCTTCAATAGGCATCGAGTTGTAGATTGATGCCCTAAGTCCGCCAACTGATCTGTGACCTTTAAGGTTATCCATTCCTGCAGCCTTAGTAGCAGCCACTACTGCAGCATCTTCTTCGTCTGAGCCTGTTACGAAAGGAACATTCATCAGCGATCTGTCTTCTTTAACTACTGAACCCTTGAAGAGTTTGCTGCTGTCCAGGAAGTCATAAAGGACTTTAGCCTTTGCCTGATTCATCTTCTCAACTTCCTCAAGACCACCAAGGCTGAGCAGATATTTAAATACCTTGCCGCAACAGTAAATTGCCCATGTGTTAGGAGTATTGTACATTGAATCCTTATCTGCATGGATCTTGTAGTTCAGGTAAGTTGGGCAGAATGCAGGTACATCATCAGTAAGAAGATCTTCTCTGATAATTACAACAGCCATTCCTGCAGGGCCTACATTCTTCTGTACTCCTGCCCAGATAAGTCCATAGTCCTCAACATTGCAAGGTCTTGAAAGGAACATTGATGACTGGTCGGAAACAAGAATCTTGCCCTTTGTATTTGGCAGTTTGTTAAATGTAGTACCATGGATAGTTTCGTTTTCACAGATGTAAACATAGTCTGCATCCTCAGGTATATCAAGGTCGCTGCAGTCAGGCACATATGAGAAGTTCTTATCAGCTGAAGAAGCAACAATTTTAACCTCTCCATACTTCTTGGCTTCTGCTATTGCCTTCTTTGACCATGCACCTGTTTCAACATAGCATGCCTTGCCGTTCTTCATCAGATTTAACGGTACCATAGCGAACTGTGTAGTACCACCACCCTGTACGAAAATAATCTTATAGTTATCAGGTACGTTCATAAGCTTCTTAAGATCAGCTACAGCTTCATCATAAATGCTCTGGAACGCTTTGGATCTGTGTGACATCTCCATAACTGACATACCTGTTCCTCTATAGTTAAGAACTTCACTTGCAATCTCCTCAAGAACCGGTTCAGGCATCATAGCAGGACCAGCTGAAAAATTAAATACTCTATCGTATTTCATCGATATTCCTCCTGTAATTTGTTTTTAGCTTACTGTAATTTAAATAATGCAAATTCCCTCAATAATACTAACACATTAAATAATGTATATCAACAAAAGAAAAAACCGATACATAAGTATCGGTTGGTTGGTGATCCTACCGGGAATCGAACCCGGGTTACC
>JALEUQ010000078.1 GCA_022780965.1 Clostridiales bacterium | reverse complement strand
ATTTGATAATCTTGATGTTTATGACCTGAAAGACGGACATAAATATACATACGCAGTTAACGAACGTCCTGTTGATAACTACACAATGACCAAGAACGGTGATGATATTATCAACACCATAAAAGAAGGCAAGACTACTATAAGCGGCACCAAGACATGGATTGATCCTAAAGGAACAGAGCATCCTGAAGTAACTATAGTTCTGCTGCAGAACGGTAAAAAATTTAAGGAAAAGGTTCTGAAAGATGGCGAAACTGAATACAGTTTTGACGTTCCGCTTCATGACGGTGACGGTCAGCTGTATAAATACACTATAGAGGAGCTGAATGTTGAGGGGTATACGTCAAAAGTTGAAGGATATAATGTCATCAACACCATCAGACAGGAACAGATTATGATTGCAGGATCCAAGTCATGGAATGTGCCTTCTGGCATGGAAGTTCCTGGTGTTACAATCAATCTCCTGCGTGACGGGGAAGTGGTTGATTCGACTGTCATTGAATCCGGAAGCAGCCAGTATCAGTTCAGCAATCTTGATAAGTACGATTTGTCTGACGGACATGAATATGAATATACAGTAATGGAAGCTGGCTGTGACGGTTACAGTGACAGCTACGACGGACTCAGCATTGCCAATACAGTCAATCAGAAACTGATAAGCGTAAGCGGCACTAAGATATGGGTGGCACCTGATGATACTGAGTATCCTGATATCACTGTAATACTCAACAAAAACGGTGAGCCGTACAGAAGCGTTGTACTTGCAGACGGTATCGTGAATTATACTTTTGAAGGTCTTGAAGCATATGAGTATAATAATGACGGATCTGTAACAGAAAACGAGTATACAATTTCAGAAGAGCCGGTTGAAGGTTACACCAGCGATGTCAACGGATATGACCTGATCAATATCTCGGATGAGATTATGAATGGTGTCAATGATGGTCCGGACGGTGACGGTACAGACAAAGGCATCTTAGGCAAACTGCTTAAGACAGGAGACAATATGAGTGTCGTTCTGATTTCGATTATTGCACTTCTGGCACTTGCGGGTGCAGCCGCTGCAGTATTCTGCAGGCGCCGTAAGCTTCAGTAGAAGTGACGTTTGATAATAAGTAAAACACAACAGGGAATTCGGAAGTGAAAACCGGATTCCCTGTTATGCTGAATGCGATTAATCTTTGATTTTTATAATTGATAAAATTCCTTGTACCATCTTGCGAATTTTCGCAGACCGTCACGAAGACTTGTATTTGGTTTAAATCCGTAGTCTTCTTCGAGAGGACGCGTATCTGCGAATGTTACAGGAACATCGCCCGGCTGCATAGGAACAAGCTTTTGGTGTGCCTTAAAGTCGTAGTCAGGCGGGAGAACCTCTGCACTTATCAGTTCCTGCTGGAGAATATCAACGAAGTCCAGCAGATTCTCCGGACTGCTGTTGCCGATATTGTACACGGCATACGGCGGAACCGGCAGCCCGTCTTCGCCGACAGCTTTCTCCGGCGCACCTTTCATCACCCTTTTGACACCTTCAACAATGTCATCAATGTATGTGAAGTCTCGTTTACAGTCTCCGAAGTTGAAAATTTCAAGGGTATCACCCTTGAGCAGCTTGTTTGTGAAACTGAAGTAGGCCATATCAGGTCTGCCGGCAGGACCGTAGACTGTGAAGAATCTAAGTCCGGTAGACGGTATGTTGTAAAGTTTGCTGTAGGAATGAGCCATAAGCTCGTTGCTCTTCTTGGTGGCAGCATACAGAGAAACCGGATTGTCCACCTTGTCTTCAGTGGAGTACGGGATTTTCTGATTGGAACCGTATACTGATGAAGAAGAAGCGTACACCAGGTGCTCCACTGCCGGATCTGCGTGGCGGCAGGCCTCGAGGATGTTGTAAAAGCCGATAAGGTTACTCTGTATATATGCGTCCGGATTTGTGATTGAATAGCGGACACCGGCCTGTGCTGCCAGATTTACCACTACTGCAGGCTTGTAGCTGGCGAAAATATCGTCAATCAGTTTCCTGTCTGCTAGATCACCGCGGATGAAAGTGTACCTGCAGCTGCTGTCAGCGGCCGCCGCCTCAATTTGTTCCAGGCGCCACTCTTTGATGGAAACATCATAGTAATCATTCATGTTGTCCAGACCTATTATGAAGGTATCAGTTTCGGTGCGCAGCAGCTCCAGCACCAGACTAGAACCGATAAATCCGGCCGATCCGGTTACAAGTACTGTCCTGCCTGTCAAGTCTATGTTCTGCATATGTGCTCCTTAGTCTCTTTTGAAAATATCTCTGGTGTATACTTTATCTATTACGTCATCCAGACAGCTGTCATACCTGTTGGCAATGATAGCCTGGCTCTGACTCTTGAATTTTTTAAGATTGTTTACAACCCTGCTTCCGTAGAAGGTTGCGCCGTCTTCAAGGGTGGGCTCATAGATTATGACATTTGCGCCTTTAGCCTTGATTCTTTTCATTACA
>JALEUQ010000044.1 GCA_022780965.1 Clostridiales bacterium | reverse complement strand
CGAAGTTCATCGTTCAAACATCATGAAAAAGCAGAATTTCAAGAACATAACAGAACTGGTTCGATATGCTGTGCGTAACCATATAATCGAAGCATGATAATGCGCCGGCATAAGAATTCAGACATAAAGCCGACATAAAATCATAACCACTAGTAAACTAGTGGTTTGCTCAGGCCCTATAAGGGCCAATTACTTGCTTGCCCTCTCAAAGAGGGCACTGAAGGTTTAACATCGCATCACTATCACAAGAGGCCACTAAAAGTGGCTTCTTTTATTTAATCTTTTCTCCTGTGAATGGATCCATGTATTCCTTGATTGATATTTGATCTTTCATAAAGTCTTCTTCCAACTGATTTCGAATGTAATCTCTTATTGCTTTTTCATTCTTCCCTACAGTGTCGACAAAGTATCCCCTTGCCCAGAAGTTCCTCTGTCCATACTTGTATTTTAAGTTGGCATGTCTATCAAAGATCATGAGTGCGCTCTTGCTCTTGAGGTACCCCATGAACTGTGCTACACTCAAATACGGCGGTATGCTAACCAGAATGTGAATATGATCAGGACACGCTTCCGCTTCCAGAAGTTCAACCTTCTTTTCGTTGCACAGTTTCCTGATTATCTCACCAATGTCTGCTCGCAGCTTGCCGTATATTTCTTTGCGTCTGTACTTTGGCGCAAACACGATGTGGTATTGGCATCTGTAGCTTGAATGGCTCAGATGTAGTATTTCGTTTTTCATGCTTAAAACCTCCTGTTACTTTTGATAGTGATGCGGTCGCCAAACCGTCACTATTGTAACAGAGGTTTTTTTAATTCTCGAACATTTACTAAAGTTTTATTTACTCACCCCTGGTAGAACCAGGGGTTTAAACCTAGCTAAAGCGCCAACAAAAACGATTCGGAGCACCTATTACTCCGAATCGCCTTTTATTATTATCCTTCTCCCTGTGATTTCTCTGTTTCTTTTTTTGTATTCTTCAAGCAGTCCGTCAATTTTTTCATTTGTCATTTGAACTTCTTTTTTGAATTCATCCGCACTGATTTTGAATGCTCCGTTGCCGATGATTATCATCTGTTCCATCCTGTCAGATGTAGCAACGCGAACCATGTACTTCCCGCCAAGTTCATATGATGTCTTTTCAATGAAAGCGTCTGCAGTCTCCTTCTCTTTTGTGAATACTACGGTAATGTTGCCCCTCTCTTCAACACGTCTCTCGCCGCCTTTGATTCTGTATGCATCAAAAACGAGAATCAGCCTGCACATTTTATACCCCTGGTAGTTCTGCATCATTTCAATGAGCGCGTCACGTGCTGCATCAATGTTAATCTGTGCCAGTTCCTTGAGTTCGTCCCATGCAAAAATAATGTTGTATCCGTCAACCAGAACGTATTCCGGGAGAACTACCTGCTCTCTGGTCTTCTGCGGTTTCCTGTCTGCATCGATAATCTTTGGAGCTACATACTCCCTTCGCCTTGACGGTTCCGGAGCATGAACGAATGCAGGTCCGCTGAAATCTTCATCGGAATATTCCCTGACCGGTCTGCGCTGAACTGCAGGTCTGCTATTTGCCCCATCTGATGAAGAACTGCCTAGGTTCACTCTCGTATGAAGCATTTCATCCACCTGATTCCACTTCACGTTATATCCTGCGCCATGAGAACAGAAGACGGAATCCGCCGGGTTATCAATATCTCGCTCAGGATTGTAATCAGACTGGGCAAGCACTTCCTCCTGATTGTGGCACACATCGTAACCATTCAGTGTGCATGCAAGCCGTCCACGGCCTCTTGTGTATGAGGTTACCCTGGCAGCGTATTCTTTCATTTCCACTACCGGAGCACGGCCCCTTAGAACCGACATTTCCCCATCAGTTTCAGGCATTGAGAATTCACCGCCCATCCTTTGCACATCTGCCATTGCAGTACCCACAGTTTCCTGAGGCACTTCAAGGACGAAAGAGTACCACGGTTCCAGAAGCTGACACTCTGTCTTCATCAGTCCCTGTCTTATTGCTCTGTACACAGCCTGTCTGAAATCTCCGCCCTCAGTATGCTTGTCGTGAGCCCTTCCGGCAGCTATTGAAATTTTAATATCTGTAATCCCCGAACCAGTAAGCACGCCGGGATGCTCCCGCTCAGTCAGATGTGTCATGATCAGCCTCTGCCAGTTTCTGTCCAGCACATCCTCGCTGCAAATTGAATCAGTGATTATACCGCTTCCCCTGGACGCCGGTTCCATAAGGAGCTGCACTTCCGCGTAGTGTCTGAGCGGTTCGAAATGTCCTCCGCCGATTACAGGCTTCGTAATGGTTTCTTTGTAAGCTACATGACCGGTGCCGAACTCAAGCTCCATACCGAATCTGTCACTAATGACCTGCCTCAGTATTTCCAGCTGTATTTCTCCCATTAGCTGCACCTGCACCTTGCGCAGTTTCTCATTCCACGTAACGTGCAGCTGAGGATCCTCTTCCTCCAGAACACGCATCCGGGACAGAACCGTATGGGCATCGTATTCATCTGCCATGATCACATCATAGATCATGGCAGGCTCAAGTACCGCACTGAAATTGCCCGACTCGCATCCCAGTCCCTGCCCTGCTTCTGTCCTCTCAAGACCCGTTACAGCAACAACATCGCCGGCTTCCGCACAATCACTCATCCTGAATTTCTCGCCCGAGTAAACTCTTATCTGATCAACTTTCTCACCGTTTACCATTTCCTTGGCCTTGATTCTGCCGCCGGTTATCTTCATATGAGTCAGACGGGCGCCTCTGTCATCTCTCGTTATCTTGTAAACCCTCGCTCCGAACTCTGATGAATAGTCACGTTCCTGTGTATATCTGTCAAAATTCTCAAGAAGCCTGTCAACACCATCCATCTTGAGAGCCGAGCCATAAAAACACGGGAACAGTTCTCGGTTTCTTATGCTATCAGCAACATTTTTCTCCGACAGCGTTCCCCTCTCCAGGAACTCCTCAATCAACACCTCGCTCTGCGCCGCAGTTTCCTCTCTTGCCAGGTAATCACCCTCGAATTCAACGCAGCTTTCACTGAGCTTATGTTTAATGTCGGCCTCAACCGCCGCCTTATCTGCCGTATCCAGATCCATTTTGTTCACAAAAATAAACGCAGGTATGCCGTATCTCTCCAGCAGCTTCCAAAGGGTGACCGTATGTCCCTGCACCCCGTCTTTGCCGCTGATTACAAGTATCGCATAGTCCAGCACCTGCAGTGTTCTCTCCATCTCTGCAGAGAAATCCACATGACCGGGAGTATCCAGAAGCAGAATCTGAGTATCTCCCCACTCCATTACGGCCTGCTTGGAAAAGATGGTGATTCCCCTCGCCCTTTCCTGACTGTCCGTATCAAGGAAAGCACTGCCGTGATCCACTCTTCCCAGCTTTCTTATGGCACCGGTACTGTACAGCAAAGCTTCCGATAAAGTTGTCTTGCCCGCATCAACATGGGCAACAATTCCTGTTACGATTTTTTTCATATAATCTATCTTACCCTGAATCTGACACCTAATGCTTCAGCCTTTGCCCTGCACGCCTCAATGGACTCGCGCGAAATTACTCCCACCACTGACGCAGAAACATCAGGCACATACTTTTTTACATCTTCTATGTATTTAAGCATGGCATCATATGCTTCAATCCCGTAAACCGGATGGCACAGAGCCTTGAACTTCTCCGCGTCAGCCTCATTCATGCTCACGTTTACCGAATCTACCAGTCCCTCGAGTCTGCAGGCAGTTTCCTCATGCCATATCAGATCTGCCAGCCCTATTGTATTAAGTCTGACACGCTTGTCACCATACTCTGATTTAATCCTGCCGGCAATATCAAGAAGTTCCGGAAGTCTCTCGGTAGGTTCACCGTACCCGCAGAAAACAACTTCCTCGTATTCATCCATGTTCCAGTTTCCAATCTCCTCCATTACCTCCTCAACTGTCGGCTCTCTGTCAAGAAAAAGGCTGTCGGCACTTCCCAGATTGTCCGTGTAATTTTTGATGCAGAATTCGCAGGTGCACGGGCATCTGTTGGTCAGGTTAATGTATAGTCCTCCGCAATAATCGTATACTATGTCAGACATCTGATTCATTCCTTTCTGTCATTTATTACCGATGATTATATCACAAAAAAGGTCACGAGTTCACCCTGATAAACAAGGTGAACTCGTAAGGTAATGTATATGGCTCTTCCTATTTGTTAGTAAGATACTCGTCTATGCTTGCTGCTGCCGTCTTGCCGGCACCCATTGCCAGAATTACAGTTGCAGCGCCTGTTACTGCATCGCCGCCTGCGTATACGCCTTCACGGTTTGTTGCAGCCTTGTCATCTGTTCCGATGCCTCCCTTGGCATTGGCTTCCAGGTCTTCTGTGGTATCCAGAATCAGCTTGTTAAGCTTGGTTCCGATAGCCATGAT
>JALEUQ010000040.1 GCA_022780965.1 Clostridiales bacterium | reverse complement strand
TGTAATGACTGACCCAAGACCTGAAGTAATCGAAGAGATTCCTAAGCTTGCAGACGCAGGCTATCCTACAATGAAGCTCTTCATGGCTTACAAGGGACAGTTCTTCCATGCTGACGATGATGCTATTCTGCAGGCTCTGCTTAAGGGCAAAGAGTCCGGAGTTACCATCATGGTTCACGCTGAGAACGCTGACATGATTGATGTTGCAACAAAGCAGCTTATTGCTGAAGGCAAAGTAGGTCCTTACTATCACGCAGTAAGCCGTCCGCCTGTTGTTGAAGCAGAAGCAACTAGAAGAGCAATCTATCTGGCAGAAATGGCAGATGCTCCTATCTATATCGTTCATGTAACATGCAAGGAAGCTCTGGCTGAAGTTAAGGCAGCTTATCAGAGAGGACAGAAAGTATTCGGCGAGACTTGCGCTCACTATCTGGTTCTCGATGAATCTGACCTGGCAAGACCTGACTACGAAGGTGCTAAATATGTATGTTCACCTGCACTCAGAACTGAAGAGCACAGAGAAGCTCTGTGGGAAGCAGTTGACAGAAAGTGGCTCAACGCTATTTCATCAGACCACTGCGGATTCGATTTCGCAGAACAGAAGCACATGGGATACGGCGAAGGCAAATCATTTGCTGACATTCCTAACGGTGCACCATCACTTCAGAACAGACTCAACATCCTTTGGACATACGGTGTTGAAACAGGCAAAATTTCAAGAAGCAGACTGGTTGACCTCTATGCTACTTCACCTGCCAAGGTTAACGGCCTTGACAAGAAGGGTCAGCTGAAAGCTGGGTTTGATGCTGACATCGTAATCTTCGATCCTGAATACAGAGGCATCATCAGTGCAGAGACTAACCTTGAGGGTGTTGACTACTCACCATTTGAAGGTTTCGAACAGAAAGGAAGACCTGAAACTGTATTCCTGAGAGGCAAGAAAATTGTAGACGATGGCAATTACATCGGAAGCAAAGGTGATGGTCAGCTTATCCACGGTAAGCCGTTCGGTTCTTCATATCAGTGGTAGGCCGCTGATCAGCAGGTACATTTACTATGAAAATTAATGGTTCAAGACTTCTGGCCAATCTTCACAGCATTTCAAAATTTACTGATACTCCGGGGGAAGGTGTCACTCGTTTCTCATATTCTCCTCAGGAGGCAAGAGCCAGAGAATATATTATTAAAAGAGCAGAAGCTGCAGGGTGTGACGTGAAGGTCGACACCCTGCAGAATATTCATATCGGTCTTAAATCCAACAGGCCGGGTCGCCGTACCGTCATGGCAGGTTCTCACATTGATACTGTGCAGAACGGAGGATGGCTTGACGGCATTTACGGTGTATGCGGTGCACTTGAGGTGATGGAAACTCTCTCAGAGCACATTGCCGATGCATCATCATCTGTAACAGACGAAGGCGACATTCTCAATTACAACTACCAGTTAACTGTTTTCGCAGAAGAAGAAGGGTCCAACTTCGGGTCTACAATGACCGGAAGCAAGTTTATGGTGGGACTTTACAATGAGCCTGACCTTGATAAGCTCATGGACGGCAGCGGCAGGACCCTCAGAGACGCACTGAAAAATCTTGATAATATTCCGGACTCTACTGAATGCCGCACGCCTCTTTATAACAGAAGTGATGTGGATCTCTCTCAGGTACGTATTGATCTTGACAATGTCAAATCAATGTTCGAGCTTCATATCGAGCAGGGTCCGGTACTTGCCAGAGAAGGATATCAGGTTGGAATTGTCAACTGTATCTTCGGCATGCGTGTTATCGAGGTGACCATGTCAGGTGTGGGCAACCACGCCGGAGCTACTCCAATGGCTGAGAGACATGATGCCCTATGCGCTGCTGCTGAAGCCATTCTCGCTGCTGAATCACTGGTATCCGCCGATCCTAACAAGCGGGCTGTTGTGACTGCCGGTCACATTGAATGCCTGCCTAACCAGTCCAACGTAATTCCGGAAACAGTCAAATTCACTCTTGAAGTCAGAGACAACGATAATGACAGCATTAACACTTACATGGAAAAATGCATCCAGGCTATTTGTGAAGTTGCCGAGAGACGCCAGGTGGGATGTGAAATCAGAGAGCATTCCAAGGCTGCTCCGTTCAATCTGAGTGATAGAATCATTGACGACATGCAGAAACGTGCTGATGCCGAAAAACTGAATTACAAGGTTATGAACAGCGGAGCCGTTCACGATGCGTGCATGCTGGCTTACTATGTTGATACGGGCATGATTTTCGTGCCAAGCATTAACGGCCGCAGCCACGTTCCCGAGGAGGATACTGACGAGAAGGATCTTGTTGCGGGAGCACAGTTCCTGATGGATACCATTCTGGACGAACTGAAATAGACACTGTATTGCAGGAGGATTATTGTGTACAAAGATGCGATGAGAGCCGCATGGACTGAAATCAGCCTTACTAATCTTGATTACAACATCAAGCAGCTTAAGGAGAAGGTCAAACGCGGTACCAAAATTACAGCTGTAATCAAAGCTGACGCATATGGTCACGGCGCTGTGAGAGTGGCGTCTGTACTGCGCGCCAATAATATCAATTCTTTTGGCGTTGCCACACTAGGTGAGGCAGCCAGACTTCGCAATTCCGGCTTTTTGCTGGAAGAAATTGTCATTTTGGGCCCTACGCCTGAACCTTTAATTGGCACAATTATCCAGCACAGATTATCTCCTGTAGTTAGTTCATATGAAAATGCTGAGGCTATTTCCAAGGCTGCTGCCATGGCAGGTATTATCATCAAGGGATATATTGCTGTTGATACCGGCATGGGCAGAATTGGATTTAACCCTGATGACAGCACTTCAATCGACGAAATCCGCATGATCGACAATCTGCCTAATTTCAAGATACAGGGCATTTTCTCTCATCTGGCTACTGCCGATGAAGAAGACAAAACTTTCGCTTCTGTTCAGGAACAGAGGTTCAACGTGTTCAACAAACGCCTAGTAAATGCCGGTGTCAAAGTTCAGGCTCGCGCCATTGCCAATAGTGCTGCAATAATGGATATTACTTCAACACATTACGAAATGTGTCAGCCGGGCATCGTTCTTTACGGCATATACCCTTCCGAACATGTAGACAGACACCATCTCAGTATTAAACCTGTCATGTCTGTCAAAGCGAACATCATCGAGCTTCGTAAAGTTCCTGCAGGTACTTCTATCGGTTACGGCAGGAAGTTTGTAGCCAAAGAAGACAGTATCATAGCAACCATTCCAATAGGATACGGTGACGGTCTGCCTAGAGCTTATTCCAGGAGAGGCAAGGTAATCGTAAATGGTGTATTCGCTCCTTTCGCAGGTATGATTTCCATGGATCTGGCGACTATTGATGTTACCAGGGTTCCATATGTGCGACTTGGAGATGAGGTTACTGTCATGGGCAGTGACGGCATGGCTGAGATCACAGCTGATGATATCGCCGCAACTCTAGATACAATCAGCTACGAGATTACTTGCGGTTTCGGTGCGAGACTGCCTAAGGTATATACATATTAATATTTCTTGTAAACTAGCAGGGTGCCGGAAATCCGGCACCCTGTCTTTATTAGTGGTCTCTGTTTAGTTCTATTACAGTCAGTTTCCCGCCGCAAGTGCATCTGTACGCGTTGATTTTTTTCATGACACATGTGTATCTCTGTCTGGGATATTCTTTGCCGCATGACTGACATTTCATTATGTACTTGATATTTCTTTTTTCGTAGGCGTCGCCCAGTCCTATTTCGTCCATTGATACCAGTCTTTTGATATTGTATCCGTATCTCTCATTCATCATTGAAGCATACTGCTTCCATAAGCTGCCGTGGTTAATGCATCCTTCACAGCTGTGAACAACTTCATGTGCTATTACATTTCTTATATGCTGTGCATCGCAGTCGAGAATAATATCACTTATTTCAATAGTGTACATTTCGTCTTTTTTAATGCAGCAGCCCAGCCTCTTCTTTGTCCTTCTGTTTATTTTTACCTGCGGATAAATGTTTGAAGGCACTGGAATACCTGCTTCCAGCGCCTCTTTTATCACATCCGCGAGCATTTCATTTAATTCTTCCTGTGTCATTATTTCTCCCGTTTCACGTGAAACAAATTTCTCTAACCCAGTGATTTCAACAGTTCTATCAGTCTTTCAAGTTCGTCCTTACTGTAGAATTCGATTTCTATTTTGCCTTTTTTACCGTTTTGATTCAAGTTTACTTTAGTTCCGAGAGCAACCTTGAGATCTTCCTCTACCCTCTTCACATCTGCGGATTTCTTTTTCTTGGCAGCCTTGGATTTCTTAACATTCTTATTTGCTTTAGCAAGAGCCTCCACCTGCCTTACGCTCAAGCCCTGTTCTACAGCCTGTACAGCCAGTTTAATCTGCTTCTCTTCATCGTCTATGGTAATCAAAGCTCTGACATGACCGCTGGACAATCTGCCGTCACTGACCATCTTCCTGATTTCCTCGGGCAGTTTCAGCAGTCTCAGCTGGTTGGTTATATATGGTCTTGACTTCCCAAGACTCTTTGAAACCTGCTCCTGACTGAGTCCGTACGTCTCAATCATCTGACTGATTCCCTCAGCCTCTTCAATTGGATCCAGGTCTTCTCTCTGCATGTTCTCTATTATTGCCAGAAGCATGTTCTCTTCATCTGACAATTCTCTTACTATTGCAGGAATCTCCTTGATTCCAATCTTTCTGGCAGCTCGCCATCTTCTCTCTCCGGCTACGATTTCGTATCCGTTGGTGGACTTCCTTACTACAAGCGGCTGGATAAGTCCGTGTTCACGTATGGAATCTGCCAGTTCCTCCAGTTTGCCTTCATCGAAAGTTTTCCTTGGCTGATTCGCATTAGGTTTAATATTATTAATATCTATATATTTAATTCCTTCGTGTGTTTCAGCCGCTTCTATATCGTGCACTGCACTGGATTCTTCTTCCTTTGATGAAGGTTCTACGCTAACCTCCATATCGCCGAACAAAGCATCCAGACCCTTGCCTAACCCTCTCGCTTTCTTCGCCATTACTTGTCTCCCTCGTTACTCAGAAATTCCTCTGCAAATTCCTTATATGCTCTGGCACCGGCTGATTTAGGATCATACTGGATTACAGGCATTCCATGACTTGGCGCTTCAGCAAGTCTTACGTTTCGAGGTATAACTGTTGTATATACTTTTTCCTTAAAGTATTTCTTAACTTCTTCAACAACCTGTATGGAAAGGTTTGTTCTGCCGTCAAACATGCTTAGGATAACACCTTCGATCTGCAGATCCGGATTGCTGTTCTTTTTCACGATTTCAATTGTACTCATCAGCTGGCTTACTCCTTCAAGAGCATAGAACTCACACTGTATAGGGATGAGCACTGAATCAACAGCTGTCAGTGAGTTAATTGTAAGAAGACCAAGTGAAGGCGGGCAATCTACAAAGATGTAATCGTAATTTGGTTTAACCTGATCGATGGCTTTCTTGAGCCTCTTCTCTCTTCCGGCTATCTGAATCAGCTCAACCTCTGCACCAGCAAGCTGCACACTTGCCGGCATTATATCCAGATTCTTGATGCCGGTCGGTATAATAGCCTCTTCAGGTCTGTACGTATCCTCAATAAGAATCTCGTGTGTAGTAACTTTCAAGCCCCTCTTGGATATTCCTACACCGCTTGTAGTATTACCCTGAGGATCTATATCGAGAATCAGTATTTTCTTACCTTTTGCTGCTAAACATGCTGCCAAATTTATATTGGTAGTAGTCTTGCCTACTCCACCTTTCTGATTAAAAATAGCTATGGCTTTTCCCACGTGCTTTCCTCCTGTTCTTATCATTACATACTAGTAATTATAATACACGTCCCTTCATTTTACTATGACAAATAATTAAAAAAGGAATGTTTCACGTGAAACATTCCTTAATTATCAAATTGTATATGCCCTAAAGAGGCTGTTTTGCAGGGGTTCCGGCTTTCCTAGGATACTTTTTCGGTGTAGAATTTATTTTAGCAACGTATACAAGAACATGGTCAAGTTCTACACCATCAAGTTCATTATAAAATACACCGTACACTTCTCCTCCAAGCTGCTCCACAGCATTCTCTGCTTCCTGAAGTTCTTCTTTGCAGTTTGGACCTTTATATGCTATGAAAGTACCTCCCACCTTAACGAAAGGCAGACAGTATTCGCTCAAAGTGCTCATGTTGGCAACAGCACGAGAAATGCAAAGGTCGAACTTTTCTCTCATCTCTCCCCTCCTTGCAAGTTCTTCAGCCCTGCCATGTATCGCTTTCACATTGTTTATTCCCAGTTTGGCACACAATTCATTTATGATATTAATGCGCTTATTGAGTGAGTCTACGAGAACAAACCTTTTTTTTGGAAATGCTATCGCAAGTGGAATTCCGGGGAACCCGCCTCCGGTGCCCACATCAATAATGTCGTCTGCTTCATCAAACTCATCACAGTCAGCACATGTGATCGAATCAATATAATGTTTAAGAATGAATTCATCCCTGTCAGTAATGCTTGTCAGATTTACTGAATCATTCAGCCTGATTATCTCATCCATATACGCTTCATATAATGAAGCTTTATCTTCATTCCACTTGATATTCAGTTGTTCGAAACATTTCTTCAATCTATCCATTTCGTTTCATCCTGCTCTCTTTCTCAAGCCAAATTAAAAGTACACTTATGTCCGCCGGTGACACACCTGAAATTCTAGAAGCCTGCCCCACAGACAACGGTTTGAATTTATCAAGTTTCTGTCTGGCTTCAATACGCAGCCCGTCAATAGAACTATAATCGATATCCTGACTTAGCTTCCTGTTCTCAAGCTTCTTGAATTTCTCTATCTGTCTACGCTGCTTATCAATATAACCATCATACTTGATCTGAACTTCCATCATGGTTCTTTCATGATCAGACAGTACAGGTCTGTTCTCATCGTACGGTTCAAGATCATCATATGTAATCTCAGGACGCCTCATCAGTTCGGTGATTGAAACAGAATTCTTGACCGGCGTGCTCCCTTTAGACTCGAGTAAACCGTTGATATCATCAGGTTTAAGATAAGTCTTCTCTAGTCTGAGTGTCTCATCATCCACCACGCGCTTCTTATGTAAATATTTACCATATCTTTCTTCGCTTACAAGACCTATCTCATATCCCTTCTCAGTAAGTCTTGAATCAGCATTATCCTGTCGGAGCACCAGCCTGTACTCCGCCCTGCTCGTCATGATACGATACGGTTCCTCAGTTCCCTTAGTAACCAGATCATCGATCAAAACACCGATATATGCTTCACTTCTGTCTAAGACGAAAGGCTCTTTACCATCAATCTTCAGAACAGCATTAATTCCGGCCATAAGACCCTGGGCTGCAGCTTCTTCATAACCTGAGCTTCCGTTGAACTGGCCGGCGCAGAAAAGATTCTCGATGCTCCTGTTCTCCAGGCTGACCTTCAGATCAAGAGGATCAATGCAATCATACTCAATGGCATAAGCAGGTCTGACAATTGTAATGTTCTCCAGCCCTTCTATTGATTTATAAAATTCTTCCTGCACATCCTCAGGCAGACTGGTGCTCATTCCCTGAATGTACATTTCATCAGTATAAAGACCTTCAGGCTCTATAAACAACTGATGCCTTTTCCTATCTGCGAATCTGTTAACTTTATCTTCAATTGATGGACAGTACCTTGGACCAACACCTTCAATCTGACCGCCGAAGAGAGCAGATCTATGGAAATTGTTCCTTATAATCTCATGAGTTCTCTCATTAGTATATGTCAGCCAGCACTTTACCTGCTCCTTCTGAAGATTATCATTCATGAAAGAAAAAGGTACAATTTTTTCGTCTCCATCCTGTGCTGTCATTTTATCGTAATCAAAAGTAGATGCAAGTGCTCTAGCTGGAGTTCCTGTCTTGAATCTTCTCATTGGAAGGCCGTGCTCCCTGAGATTATCAGCAAGAATATTAGATGGCGCAAGACCATTAGGACCACTGTCAGTAACACTGTCACCGATAAAAACTTTGCCTGCAAGGAAAGTTCCCGTAGCAAGGATTACAGCCTTAGCTTCGTAATATGCTCCCGTTCTAAGGATCACGCCACATGCCCTGCCATCCTCTATTAGAACATCTACTGCCTCACCCTGCTTCAAATCAAGATTTTCCTGAGCTTCGATGGTCTTTTTCATTTCAATGTGATATGCATTCTTGTCGGCCTGAGCCCTTAGAGAATGAACTGCAGGACCCTTGGCAGTATTGAGCATTCTGCTTTGGATGAAAGTCTTGTCAATGTTAAGACCCATTTCGCCGCCAAGTGCATCTATCTCTCTTACAAGATGACCTTTGCCTGTACCGCCTATGGAAGGATTGCAGGCCATCATGGCTACAGCCTCCAGATTAATACTGAGCATCAGTGTCTTTTTGCCAAGTCGTGCAGAAGCAAGGCCGGCTTCGCAACCGGCATGACCTGCACCTATAACGATAACATCGTATTTTCCCATTAAATAATTGCTCATAATTACCTATTTACCTAAACAGAATCTTGAGAAGACTTCATTGAGAACATCATCCGAAACAGTCTCCCCTATTATTTCACCAAGCAATGTATAAGCCTGATTGATATCAACTTCAACAAATTCAAGAGCCTCAGAAGAACTTACCATATTTGAAGCATCATGAAGAGCCTTGAGACTCTTTTCAAGAAGTTCAACATGTCTTACATTATTAACAAGAACACTATCCTTCTGGCTTACTTTACCACCGTAAACCATCTGTTCCAAATAAGATTCTATTTCATTGACGCCTTCGCCGTCAACAAGTCTCGTTGGTATTACGTGAGCCTCAGATAATCTATTCTCGAAGTATTCTGCTTCAACAACAGTACCTAAGTCCTGCTTATTTATCAGAACAAGACATTTTCTTTCCTCTAGAAGCTCTATAATTTCTTCGTCTTCTTCAGTAAGTTCACTGCTTCCATCCACAATAAATATCACGAAATCCGCACTGTTAAAAGCCTGCTTGGATTTCTCAATTCCCAGCTGTTCCACAATATCGTCGGTATCCCTGATTCCTGCTGTGTCAATCAGTTGCACAGGTATTCCCTTAATGTTTACCGACTCTTCAATAGTATCTCGAGTAGTTCCAGGAATATTCGTTACAATAGCTCTGGATTCACGGAGAAGAGAATTCATTAGAGAAGACTTTCCTACATTAGGTTTACCAACAATAGCAACCTTGATACCCTCCCTAATCAAACGTCCAGCGTCCGCTGTAGACAGTAGATTTTCAATCATTTCGCCTATTAACGATATATTTTCTCTCACATTTTCGTATGTAATATATTCTATATCTTCGTCCGGATAATCGATATTTACAGTTATCTCTACAAGCAGATCAAGTATGCGTTTTCTTATCTCCTGGATGCGGACAGACAGCTTTCCATCAAGCTGCGAAACTGCAACATCAAAGCCTCTGTCCGTCTTAGCTTTTATCAAATCAATTACAGCCTCAGCCTGAGAAAGGTCCATTCTGCCATTGAGAAAAGCTCTCTTGGTAAATTCACCCGGCTCAGCCATTCGAGCACCTTCTCTCAAAACAAGTTCAAGAGTTTTTTTAAGAGAAATAACACTGCCGTGACAATTTATTTCCACTACATCCTCGGCAGTATATGTACTAGGCTTCTTCATATAGACAGCCAGCACTTCATCAATGATACTGCCGTCAGCAGGATCTTTGACAGTACCGTATGTCATTCTTCTGCTCTCTATTTCCTGTTTTTTGAAAGGTACGAAAATCTTATTCAAAATAGACAGTGATTCACTGCCGCTGATTCTTATTATTCCGATTCCGCCTTCGCCATATGCCGTTGCGATAGCTGCAATTGTATCTTCCATAATCATTTCCTTTTAAAAAACAAAGGTCCGCATTCGCGGACCGTATTGTTATTTCTTAAGTTCAATTACTACCTTTCTGTAAGGTTCTTCACCTTCACTTCTGGTTGTAACATGTGGGTTATGCTGTAAAGTCGCATGAATGATTTTTCTTTCATATGGGTTCATAGGTTCAAGTTTTACTGGCTTTCTGTTCTTCTGAACTTTGGCAGCAAGTCTGTTTGCCAATGCCTCAAGAGTTCTCTGTCTCTTGCTTCTGTAGTTTTCTGCATCAACGACAACCTTGATGTAATTCTCATTATCCTTATTGACAACAAGACTTGTCAGATACTGAATAGCATCAAGAGTAGCTCCCCTCTTGCCAATTACAGTACCGGAATCTTTACCTGCTATATCAAGATGAATCATTCCTTCACCGACTCTAGCTTTAATATCAAGATTAAGTCCCATCTTCTCAGTAATATCTTTCATGAATGCCAGAGCTTCGTTCTCATCAACCTCTGTGAGTTCATCCACATTTACTGTATCAAGATTAAGAGTGCTTGGCTCTTCCTCTTTATGATGTTTGTTCTTGTGTTTGTTCTGATTCTTGTTTTTATTCCTATTTTCTTTATTGTGAGGCTTTTTATCTTTCTTTTCTACTTTAGCCTCAATTGGTGCAGCAATATCTGACACTGCTTCTTCTACAACAGGTTCCTCTTTTACTTCTTCAACCTGTTTAGGAGTTACACGAACTTTCGCAAGCTTTGAACCCAAACCAAGGAAGCCTTTAGAAGGCTCCTCAAGAACCTCAACCTCAACCTCATCTCTGGAGAGTCTTAAGTCCTGAAGCGCATACTTGACAGCTTCTTCAACGTTAGACCCATATTTCTCTGAATAATTCATTATTTCCTCCAAAAGTAATCGAGATTCAATTCTTATTTTTTCTTACTTAATTTTTCCTTTAATTCCTGGATCTCAGCTTCTTTTCTTATCTTCTTTCTAATAGTAGTCAGGTGAATATTGAAACCAATCTGAATAATCTGGCTTACTGCCCAGTATACAGACAGACCTGACGGATAAGTTCTGGCAAGCCACAGAATCATCAGAGGGAAGATGTACTGCATCATTTTCATCATGCTGTTCATCTGCTGAGCCTGTGCGTCTGCACCACCATTATCCTGAAGCAGTCTGTTCATTGTGAAAGCAATGAACGTGGCAACACCGGCGATAATTGGGAGTATCCACTTATCCGGCTGACTAAGGTCATCAATCCACAGGAACTTCTCATGGAATGCGAAAATCATGCTGGAACTTTCTTCATCCATATACATGAGAGGGTTTCTGAGCAGCGCGAAAAGACCCATGATAATAGGCATCTGAATAATCATAGGAAGACAGCCGCTCATTGGGTTGAAGCCTTCTTCCTTGTACAGTTCAGCCATCTTAACATTCAACATTTCCTTATCATTAGCATATCTGTTCTGCAGTGCCTGCATCTTTGGCTGTACAGTTGACATCTTGGCCATTGATTTAGTCTGCTTGATATACAGAGGATAAAGACAAAGCTTTACTATTAATGTTAAGACGATAATTGCGATGCCGTAGTTGCCGATGAGACCATATAAAAGCTCAAGTATCCACAGTAAAGGTTTGGCAATTACTGTCAGTAATGTGTACATTAATAAATTTCCTCCTACTTTAAAGGATCGTATCCTCCCGGATTAAAAGGATGACATTTCATTAATCTCCTAATCCCCAGATAACTTCCTTTAAAAAATCCATACTTTTCTAAAGCCTGGATAAAATAAGCTGAACAAGTAGGATAAAAACGGCAGGTCCTAGGAAATAAAGGCGAAATAAACATCTGATACCCTCTAATAAGTAATATGCATAAACGTTTCATTTCCTTATCCTTACGTAACAAATAAACTGCTATTTTAACAGTTTAGCTCTTTTAACAGCGTTTCTCATGGATTTACCAACTTCAGGCATCTTCATTCCATTGATAGTATTCCTCGCTATGAAAATCAGATCGTAGCCATCAGTTATTGAATCCTTCAGGAATCGGTAGTTTTCCTTCATTAGCCTTCTGGCTCTGTTTCTCTGAACACTGTTTCCTACTTTTTTACTTGCTAAAAACGCAATTCTCTTATAACCAAGATTATTCTTCTTGTAAAAGAGAACTATATACCTTTCTCCCACAGATTTTCCTCTTTTATATATAGAAGAAAAATCTTCCTTGTTTCTTAGTATATCTTTTTTTAGCATGGTCGATAATAAGTCTTCTCAAGCTTAACTATGCTGATAAAACTTTTCTTCCTCTTCTTCTTCTTCTCTTTAATACGTTTCTACCGTTCTTAGTTGACATTCTCTTTCTGAAGCCGTGTTCCTTTTTTCTCTGTCTAGTCTTAGGCTGATATGTCTGTTTCAATTTGATTACCTCCTTCACTAAAAAATTAAATGCGTATCTAAATTCCAATACGCATACATACGCTTAATTATTATACTTTGTCAAATTTTACGTGTCAATTAATTTTGACCCTCAAAGGATGCCGAAACCGCAAATAAAATGCTCTAAATAATAATAATAATATGGGGTTTCTACATATAGTTGTTCCTGTGGAAAATGTGTATAACTTTATCCACAATTAGTGTATAAATGATCTAACCATTACAAAATAAATAAAAATCATTAACATATTGCCTGTGGATAACTTTTTCTGCTATTATATTAACATCACAAACAAGGAACTGAAAATGAAGAAAAAAATTAGTAATAAAATTTGGAAAGACATTCTGTCAGAAATAAGCACCAGAGTTACAGGTCCAAGTTACAACGCCTGGTTCAAAACACTAACCCCTCTTAGCATTGATGAAGAAGCTGGGGTTCTTTATTTTGCATCGACTGTTGACAGAGTAATACAGGTGCTGAATATGAGATATATTCCGGTGTTCGAAGAAAGTGCCGAAATTGTACTTAAGAAAAAATATAAAGTAGTTGCTACACTGATGAGCAGCGACGAAATTAAAGAAAATCTGGGAAAAACAGAAGAAAGAAAGCCTGAATCTGCTTCTCCAAGAATGGCATCACCTTCCCCTGAAAACAATGAATTCAGAGAAGAATATTATGCCAATCCTAAGTACAACTTCGATAATTTCATCGTCGGCCCCAATAATGAATATGCACATGCAGTAGCACTGGCAGTGGCACAGTCTCCTGCCAAACTTTACAATCCGCTGTTCATCCATGGCGGATCTGGACTTGGTAAAACTCATCTGATGCATGCAATAGGACATTATATTCTGGAAAACAGCCCGGAAATGAAAGTACTGTACGTTTCTTCAGAAATGTTTACAACCGAACTTATCAAAGCTCTTCAGGATACAAGAAACAAAGACAGAAGAATGCATTCCTTCACAGCTAAATACAGGAACGTGGATGTTTTGCTCATAGACGATATTCAGTTCCTGGAAGGTAAACAATCAACGCAGCAGGAGTTCTTCCACACATTCGAAAGTCTCCACGAAAACGGCAAACAGATAGTTATTTCAAGTGACCGTCATCCAAGCAAGCTGACAGAACTTGATGATAGATTGAGATCAAGATTCCAGTGGAATATTGTTGCTGATATTCAGCCGCCGGACTTCGAGACAAGAGTTGCCATCCTTATAAACAAAGCTGAACAGGAAAACATCGAGATAGATAACGACATGCTTGAAGTAATCAATCTCATAGCAGAGAAAGTTAAATTCAATGTCAGAGAACTGGAGAGCGCGCTTACAAGGATAATCAGCTATTCGACACTATTTAACAAAAAGATAACGGCCAAATTCGCGACTTCAACACTCAGCGACATTTTTAAAGCTGAGGATTACGACATATCCTGTGAAACAATCAAACGTGCCGTATGCAAACACTGGAGCATCAAAATATCAGATATCGAATCATCTAAGAGAAAACGTGAGTATGCATTCCCAAGACAGGTTGCAATGTATCTGTGCAGAGAAATGACAAATCTGTCACTTCCTCAGATAGGAAAATATTTCGGCGGACGAGACCATACAACCGTTATGCACGCAATAGATAAGATCGAAAAAGAAATAAAAGATAATCCACTGTTTGCACAGGATATTAAAAACCTTAAAAATGACATATATTGATTAATCCACATTATATTCACAGGTTATCCACAAACTTATCCACAGAAAATGTGGATAAATATTGTTAATATTTCAACCATTTTATGATTTATCAACAATATCCACAGGCCCTACTATAACTATTACTATATATATAATATAATAATAATAAGCATTTTCTTCGAAATTCAGGAGGGAAAGAAATGAAATTCACATGCAGTCAGTTAACATTAACAAGAGCTCTCAATACAGTATCAAAAGCTGTTTCAAATAAGACCACAATACCGGTGCTAAGAGGAATTCTGATTCAGGCAAAAGATAATAAACTTACATTAACAGCATCAGATCTGGATATATCAATCATAAGAGAAATGCCGGCGGAAATTGAAGAAGAGGGTTCAGCTGTAGTACCTTCAAAATTATTCGGAGACATAGTAAGGAAACTTCCGAATGAAGAAATAGTAATAGAAGATACAGCGGCAGGAATCCTTAACATGAGCACATCATCTTCAGATTTCTCTGTAGTAACCATGCCTGTAGATCAGTTTCCTAAAATAGGTGACAGCATAGAAGACAAAGCCGTAGTACGCATAGAAGCTAACATGTTCCGTGAAATGATAAGGAAGACATCATTTGCAGCAAGCATGGAAGAAGCCAAGGGAACACTTGTAGGCATTCTTACAGAACTTACACCTGACACAATAGAGATGGTTGCTCTTGACGGATTCAGACTTGCACATACAAGCAAGGAAATGATAAATGAAGAATCAAGAAGTTTCATAGTTGCAGCCAAGATAATGAATGAACTGAGCAAAATAACTTCCGACGAAATAGAAGCAGCTACAGTAAGAATTTCACTGGGCGACAAGAGCGCAGTTGTAAACGTGGGAAGTACAGAAATAATACTCAGAATAATGGAAGGCGAATTCATTAGATACAGAGACATCATTCCTAAAGACAGTCAGATAAAAGTAGTAATAAGCAGATCTCTGCTTCTTGAAAGCATAGAGAGAGCTTCTCTTCTGGCCAAAGAAGGCAAAAATAACCTGATTAAATTTTCAATAAGAGACAGCATGATAACCATTACTTCCAGATCTGAAGAAGGTAACGTCAAAGAAGAAATTGGAATAGATAAAGAAGGCGATGATCTTGATATTGGATTCAACTCAAAGTATGTGATTGACGTTCTCAAGGCTATCGATGACGAAGAAATCATGATGAACTTCAAGAACAGCATTTCACCATGCGTTATTTCCCCTGTTGAAGGAAGAGAATTCGAGTATCTTGTTCTCCCTGTAAGAATTCCAAACATCTAATATGTACATCAAAAGCATAGAATTAAAAGACTATAGAAATTACAAAGAAATATACGTGGAATTCAGCAGCCGGGTCAACATTTTTCTGGGGAACAATGCACAGGGCAAGACCAATCTTCTTGAAAGCATATACATGAACGCCATGGCTAAATCTTTCAAGAATACCAGAGACAAGGATATAATAAGATTCGGACAGGAATACTGCCGCATTAAATCTGTGATTGTTACAGAAGACGATGAAGAAGAGACTGAAATAGTAATAACTTCAGACGGCCGAAAATCAGTAAAACTAAACGGCATTAAGGCACATAAAACATCTGAGATGCTGGACAGAATTTTCATAGTAGTGTTCTCACCTGATGATCTCAAAATTGTGAAAGAAGATCCGGAAAAAAGACGCAGGTTCATTGACAGAGAGCTGTGCCTCATTAAACCGGGATATTACAATGATCTGAACAATTACAAGAAGGCGCTGATTCAGAGAAATACTCTCCTCAAAGAGAAAGAAACTGACATGATAATGCTTGAGATATTTGACAGCGAGCTGGCTAAATACGGTGTCAGAATTCTCAAGAAGCGTAGAGAATTTGTCAGCAAAATAGATAAAATATCACGAGAAATACACGAGAAGATTTCAGGCGGCAAAGAACATCTGGAGCTTAGGTACGAGACTAACATAGAAATTCCGGAAGAAGCCGGTTATGATGAAGCTGAAAAAATATATCTTCAAGCTCTTGCCGATTCCAGAGAAAGTGATATTAGCAACAGAAACACTTCCAGAGGACCTCACAGAGATGACATGAAGATATCTGCTGACGGAATAGATTTGAGGAAGTTCGGTTCTCAGGGACAGCAGAGAACAGCAGCTCTGTCTCTGAAACTGTCAGAAATCAAAATAATAGAAGAAGAAACCGGTGAGAAGCCTATTCTTCTGCTTGATGATGTGCTTTCTGAGCTGGATAATGACAGGCAGACTTACCTGATAAATTCTCTTGGTGAGAATCAGATGTTCATTACGACTACAGATATTGTAGTCAAGGTGGCCAGAAGCGTACCCGAAGGTAAAATTTACAACATAAAAAACGGCGAAATAGAAATAGAAATTTGAAAGTTCGATTAAAATGGTCAAAATGCTATTAAAACCACTTTATTCGGGCTTTTTTAATGGTAATAAGAGGTATTTTATGCTATAATCTACTATGTATGTGAGAAAGATTTCAAAGGAGATACTAAATGGAAAATAATGAAAAACTTCAACATTATAATGCTGAGGATATTCAGGTACTTGAAGGTCTTGAAGCCGTAAGGAAAAGACCCGGAATGTACATTGGAAGCACCGGTTCACGGGGTCTCCATCATCTGGTGTATGAAATAGTTGATAACAGTATCGACGAGGCACTCGCCGGCTACTGTGATACCATTAAAGTTTCAATTCACAAGGATAATTCAATTACTGTAGAAGATAACGGCAGAGGAATGCCTGTAGATACACATCCCAAGATGGGAATTCCTGCAGTAGAAGTTATTCATACAGTTCTTCATGCAGGCGGTAAATTCGGCGGAGGAGGATACAAGGTATCCGGCGGTCTGCACGGTGTAGGTGCATCAGTAGTAAATGCACTTTCGACACACATGGAAGTCGAAGTAAGAAGGAACGGCAAGATATACAGACAGGAATACAGGTACGGCAAGACAGTGACACCGCTCGAGGAGATAGGAAACGCTCGCAAGACGGGATCCAAGAGCACTTTCTGGCCTGACCCTGAGATTTTTGATGAAATTGAATATGACTACAGAACCCTTCAGAGCAGACTTAGAGAAATGGCATTCCTTAACAAAGGAGTCAAGATTACTCTTACTGACGAGAGAGAAGGCAAGAAGAAGCAGGAAGAATTCCATTATGAAGGCGGAATAAAAGAATTCGTGGCTCACCTTAACCACAACAAAGATGCAATCCACGAAAACATAATATATTTCGAGGTAAGCGACAAGAACAGAGAAGTGGAAGTTGCAGTTCAGTACACTCAGAGCTACAACGAAAATCTATATTCTTATGCCAACAATATCAATACTACTGAAGGCGGATTCCACATGGTTGGATTCAAAACTGCAGTAACAAGGGTAATCAACGACTACGCCAGAAAGAACAAGATTCTCAAGGAAAAGGATGAAGCACTTTCCGGTGAAGACGTGAGAGAAGGCATGACGGCTGTAATTTCAGTTAAGCTTGAGGAGCCTCAGTTTGAAGGTCAGACCAAGACAAAGCTGGGCAACAGCGACATGAGAGGATTCGTAGAGTCGGCAACAGCTGAATACCTGAGCATTTTCCTTGATGAGCATCCTAAGGAAGCCAAGGTTATAATTGAAAAATGTCTTACTGCTGCAAGAGCAAGAGAAAGCGCGCGCAAAGCTCGTGAAATGACCAGAAGGAAGAGTGTTCTTGACGGTACAAGCATGCCTGGCAAACTGGCTGACTGCTCCGAGAAGGATCCTTCAATCAGTGAAATTTTCCTGGTAGAGGGTGATTCGGCCGGCGGAAGCGCCAAGGAAGGCAGAGACCGTAAGAGACAGGCAATACTCCCGCTTAGAGGTAAGATTCTCAACGTAGAGAAAGCAAGACTTGACAAAGTTCTCAATTCAGAAGAAATAAAGAATATGATCAAGGCATTCGGCTGCGGCATAGGCAAGGATTTCGACATTGAGAAACTGAGATATCACAAGATAATCATCATGACAGATGCCGATGTAGACGGAGCACATATAAGAACTCTCCTTCTCACATTCTTCTTCAGATACATGCGACCTCTCATCGAGAACGGATATGTATATGCTGCACAGCCGCCGCTCTTTAGAGTAAAGAAGGGCAAAGAAATTTATTACACATATTCAGATAAAGAACAAGAGAAGGTTCTTGCCCAGCTGGCTGATAAACCGGGCAAGACTGAAATTCAGAGATACAAAGGTCTTGGAGAAATGGACGCCGAGCAGCTGTGGGATACTACAATGGATTTCAACACACGTACTCTTATACAGATAACAATTGACGATGCATCAGCCGCCGATGAAATTTTTACAACTCTCATGGGTGACAAAGTGCCCCCAAGAAAGAAATTCATTGAAGACAACGCAGTATATGCGAAGCTTGATATATAGGAAAGGACAAACGTAAATGGCGAATAATCTGCTAGAAGATCAGAGAATGATACAGCACGAGATTTACGACGAAATGAAAAACTCGTACATTGACTATTCAATGAGTGTTATCGTCGGAAGAGCTCTGCCTGACGTTAGAGACGGTCTCAAACCTGTACACAGGAGAATTCTCTACGGAATGAGTGAGCTGGGAACAACACCTGACAAACCTCACAAAAAGTCCGCAAGAATTGTCGGTGAAGTAATGGGTAAATATCACCCTCACGGCGATTCATCCATATATGATGCCATGGTTAAACTGGCGCAGCCTTTCGCGACTCGTTACATGCTGGTCGACGGACACGGCAACTTCGGATCCATAGACGGCGACGGCGCTGCTGCCATGAGATATACTGAGGCGAGAATGTCACCGTTCTCCCTTGAAATGATAAGAGATATCAACAAGGATACGGTTGATTTCATGCCTAACTTCGACGAGGAAGAGCAGGAGCCTACAGTACTGCCTGCCAGATTCCCTAACCTGCTGGTTAACGGCAGTAACGGTATAGCAGTCGGAATGGCAACATCGATTCCTCCTCACAATCTTGGTGAGGTAATTGATGCCACCGTCAAAATGATTGACGATGAAAACTGCACTGTTGATGATCTTATCAGCATAGTTAAAGGTCCGGATTTCCCGACAGGTGCAGAAATTCTCGGCAGGAATGCGGCAAAAGAGGCATACAGAACAGGACAGGGCAAAGTAACAGTTCGTTCAATTGCCAAATTTGAAGAAACCTCAAGAGGCAAAACTCAGATAATTTTCAGTGAAATCCCATATCAGGTCAACAAGGCAAGACTTCTTGAAAAAATAGGAGAACTTGTAAGAGACAAAAAGATCGAAGGTATTTCGGACATAAGAGATGAGTCTAACAGAAGAGAAGGTATCAGAATAGTAATAGACCTCAAAAAGGATGCCAATCCTCGAATAGTACTCAATAGATTATATAAGCACACATCACTTCAGGAAAACTTCTCAATAATAATGCTTGCGCTGGTTGACGGCCAGCCTAAGATTCTCAATCTTTATCAGATTATTGAGGAATACCTGAAGCATCAGAAAAACGTTGTAACAAGAAGAACTCAGTTTGATCTCAAGAAGGCTGAAGCCAGAGCTCATATTCTGGAAGGATTGAGAATAGCTCTTGATAATATTGATGAAATAATCAAGATAATCAGATCCAGCTACAACGACGCCAAAGAGAAACTGATGCAGAAATTCGGTCTCAGTGATGTTCAGGCTCAGGCAATTCTCGATATGAGACTTGCAAGGCTGCAGGGACTGGAACGAGAAAAGATTGAAGACGAGTACAATGAACTGCAGAAGAAGATAGCATATTACAAGAGCATTTTGGCAGACGAAAAGCTTCTCATGGGCGTTATCAAAGATGAACTTCTCGAAATCAAAGAAAAATACGGAGATGAAAGAAGAACTAAATTCGCATCTGCAATGGACGAGATGGATGAAGAGGATCTGATTGAAGAACAGCAGGTTGCAATCACTCTTACACATCTTGGATATCTTAAGAGAATTCCTGCAGATACATACAAGACACAGAAGAGAGGCGGCAAGGGAATAACAGGTCTGACAACAAGAGAAAACGACTTCGTTAAGAACCTTATTCTCACATCAACTCATGACAGCCTAATGTTCTTCACCAATACCGGTAAAGCACACAAAATCAAAGCATACGAAATTCCTGAAGCTAAGAGAACAGCCAGAGGAACACCTGCAATCAACTTCCTGAATCTCATGCAGAGAGAAAGAATATCAGCGATAATTCCTTTCAGAGATTTCAGAGATGACAAGTATCTCATTGCAGTTACCAAGCACGGTACAATCAAGAAGACTGCAATTTCGGAATTTGATACAAACAGGAAAACAGGTCTCATTGCAATCAAGCTTAAAGAAGGCGATGAACTTGTAGGAATCAGACAGACGAGCGGTAATGACAATGTAATAATCATTACCAAACAGGGTAAGTGCATATGCTTCTCAGAAGACGATGTAAGGCCTATGGGAAGATCTGCCGGCGGAGTTAAAGCCATCACCCTGGAAAACGGTGACGAAGTAGTCAGCATGGAGCTTGTTCAGCCGGATGAAGAACTGCTGGTTGTTACAAGCAAGGGATTCGGCAAGAGAACTCCTGTGTCTGAATATAAGATTCAGACAAGAGGCGGCAAGGGCCTTCTCACATATGACAAGAGCAAGTTCAAAAAAACCGGTGAACTTGTCGGAGCTACAGTTGTTGACGATGAAGATGAGATACTGCTCATAAACTCAAACGGGGTAATAATAAGAATCAAAGCAGATGAAATATCCAAGCTTGGCAGAGCAACACAGGGTGTAAGAATAATGAAGACAGGTGATGAAACCAACATTATTTCCCTTGCCAAGGTAATAAGAGAAGAGGAGCACGTAGAGAACAAGAAACTGGCTCAGAAGAAGAAACTTGACGAAAAGAAAAAGAAACTCGAGGAAACAGAAGAAGATCAGAACGAGCAGATGACATTGGACCTTGAGTAAAACAGAAGGAGTTAAATCAAAATGAAAAGAGTATTTTCAGGTGTACAGCCTACAGGTAATATTCATCTCGGCAACTATCTGGGAGCATTGAAGCAGTTTGTAGAGCTTCAGGAAGATCATGAATGCATTTACTGTATTGTAGATGAACACGCAATAACTGTTCCTCAGGATCCAAAGGAACTGCGCAAACACATTCTTGATGTGGCAGCACTGTACATTTCCATAGGTATTGACCCTAAGAAGTCGATTATTTTCGTGCAGTCAGATGTAAGCGGTCATGCAGAACTGGGATGGATTCTTACCTGCAGTTCATATACGGGAGAACTGAGCAGAATGACTCAGTTCAAAGCCAAGAGCGGCGGAAATGAATCGGTTGGAACAGGACTTCTCACATACCCTGTACTCATGGCTGCGGACATTCTGCTTTATGATACTGACATAGTACCTGTAGGAAACGACCAGAAGCAGCACATTGAGCTTTGCAGAGATATTGCGCAGAGAGTGAACAACAAGTACAAGAAGACATTCGTTGTTCCTGAAGGAAGATTCATGAAGGCGGGAGCACGCATCATGTCACTTGATGATCCTACATCCAAGATGAGCAAGAGTGCAGAGAATATTCACTCGAGAATTTCACTGCTTGATGAGGACAGCAAAATAAAGAAATCCATTATGCGTGCCACTACAGACAGCGATGGTGAAATAAGATTTGACCCTGAGAACAAACCTGGTGTAAGCAATCTGCTTACTATTTACAGTGCCCTTTCAGGTGAATCAATCGATGATATTTCTGCAAGATTCGCAGGCAGAGGTTATGGTGACTTCAAGAAAGAGCTTGTTGGAATCACCCAGGAAGCCATGCAGCCTATCAAGAACAATTTCAATGAAATAAGAGAATCTGAAGAACTTATCACTATTCTCAAAGACGGCGCAGAAAGAGCCAACGCAATTGCCGAGAAGACAATGAAGAGAGTTAAAGACAGATTTGGATTAGGATTCTAGGGAAGACCAATGAAAACATTATACATTGAATGTAACATGGGTGCCGCAGGAGATATGCTCACTGCGGCTCTTCTTGAAGTAGTAGAAAACAAAGAAAAAACTCTCGCCGAAATGAATGCATTCGGAATACCGGGTGTCAGATTCGAATGTGAGGATAGCATCAAATGCGGTATCAAGGGAACTCATATGAGAGTATATATTAATGGCGAAGAAGAAGAGTGTGAAGATGTAAATTGTGAAGAAGACTTACTGACCGGAAATCAGAATCATCATGGTCATCATCACCATCACGACCACCACCAACATAACCATAATCATGGGGAGCATACACACAATTCTTTGAATGATATCAAGAGAATTATCGAAGATCTTCAAATTCCTGAGAATGTGAAAGATGACGTCAGAAACATATATGAGATAATAGCGGGAGCAGAAAGCCGTGTTCACGGAGCACCGATTGATGAGGTGCATTTCCATGAAGTGGGCGCTATGGACGCAGTTGCAGATGTAACTGCCGTGGCATTTCTCATGAATGAGATTAATCCTGACAGAGTAGTAGTATCGCCGATAAATACCGGTAAAGGACAGGTTAAATGTCAGCACGGCATCATACCTGTGCCGGCACCTGCTGCTGCACTGATACTCGAAGGAATACCTTATTACAATAATTTCATAACCGGTGAGCTATGCACACCGACGGGAGCAGCGCTTCTGAAGTATTTCGCCGATGAATTCGGGAGCATGCCTGTAATGAAAGTGGCGAATACAGGATATGGGATGGGAACCAAGGATTTCCCGCAGGCAAACTGTATCCGCGCATTTCTGGGGGAGCAGGAAAAAGCCGAATCAATTGTGACAGAACTCAATTTCAATGTGGACGACATGACCGGTGAGGAAACAGGTTTTGCCACCGAAATGCTCCTTGAATCGGGAGCACTGGAGGTGTTCGTAACACCTGTAATGATGAAAAAGTCACGTCCGGGACAACTGGTCACAGTTATTTGCAGGGCAGAAGATAAACGAGAAATTGCAGAAATGATTTTCAAATACACGACTACCATCGGTATTAGAGAGACGGAGCATCCCAGGTATGTAATGAAGAGACACATTGAAACAAGAGAAAGTGATTACGGGAGCATAAGATGCAAAGTGTCCGAAGGTTACGGTGCAAGCAGATATAAATATGAATATGATGATCTTGCTGCAGCAGCCAGGGCAAATGGTGTTACAATAGAGGATGTAAAAAAGAGTATCAAGGAATAGAGGTAAACCAAATGAAGAACATATTATTTGTTGATGCGACTATATCTCCGGATTCAAGAACGAGAGAAATTGCCGTACATCTGGTTCGTAAGCTTAACGGCAATGTACAGAAGCTGAAGCTGATAGAGGAAGACATACCCAAAAGCTGCTTTGAACTCATAGACTTCAGAACAAAAGCAAGCGGACAGGGAGATTTCAGCAGCAGTTACTTCAAATATGGTAAGCAGTTCAGAGATGCAGACTATATTGTAATTGCGGCACCTTACTATGATCTCAGCTTCCCGGCAGTACTTAAATCGTACTTCGAAGCCATAACCATTAACAACCTGACGTTCAGATACACCGAGGAAGGATATCCTGAAGGACTATGCAAGGGCAAGAAGATTTACTATGTTACCACAAGCGGCGGCCCTTATCTCAATCCTGAATTCAGCAGCGGATACGTTAAGGCTCTCACATGCGGAATGCTGGGAGTAAAAGAATTCAAATGTTTCGCAGCTGAGAATCTGGACATCATAGGTGCGGATGTGGATAAGATAATTAATGATGCCAAGGAAGCAGTCAACCGCGAGATAAAATACTAGAATTTACAGAGGTATGCCCATGAAGATTATTAAGAACATAGTTCCTGTTGTAAAAATAATAGGAACGCTTAAACCACAGAAAAAAATATTCAAAAAGATTCATCAGGCAATAGAAAAAAACGATCCAGAGCTTGAAAGAAAGTATATTCTGGAAAGCACTTCAACGTGGGGTGACGACATCATGACTTTGCTCGGGTCAGAAATCCACGTTTACGGTAAAGAAAATCTGCCTGAGGAAGGACCGGTAGTATTCATGGGCAACCATCAGGGATACGCGGACATTTTTACATACTGCGCCGTTCTTGACAAATTCCAGTTCGGATTCGTTGCTAAGGAAGAGCTGGGAAATCTGCCGTTTTTCGGCAAACAGATTCATGAAATCAGGAGCGTTTTCATTGACCGTGACAGCGCCAGAGGATCTATGAATGCAATAGTTGAAGGCATCAAGCTTATTGAGCAGGGTTATTCACTTGCCATATATCCTGAAGGAACCAGAAGCAAAGGAGGAGAACCTAAACCTTTCATGAAGGGTGCAATTAAGCTTGCAACCAAACCTGGCGTGCCAATTGTTCCTATTTCCCTTGAAGGCACATACAAAATGCTTGAACAGGACGGATATTTCCACGGTGCAGACGTATACATCAAAATTCACGAACCTGTACCTACAGCAGGAATTTCACGCAAAGAAGAGAAGGAACTGATGCCTCGAATAGAGTCCATCGTAATGTCGGGTGTAGAGGAATTAAAGGCGATAGCAGCAGAAATAGAGTCAAAATAATAATCAGAATGAGGTAAGACATAAATGACCAAGGAACCAACATTAGTAATAATGGCTGCCGGAATGGGTTCAAGATACGGCGGTCTCAAGCAGGTTGACACCATAACAGACACAGATGAAATCATAGTTGATTTCTCACTGTACGATGCAATGCTGGCAGGCTTTGACAGAGCCATATTCATTATAAGAGAAGAACATCGCGACTTGTTCAGAGAAGTCATCGATGAGAGAGCCGGCAGATTCATGAAAATCGAGTATGCATATCAGAAGATAGATGATATTCCTCAAGGCGTTGCAGTTCCAGAAGACAGGAAGAAACCTTGGGGAACAGCACATGCGGTGCTGTCATGCAGGGACATGATAGATGGCCCCTTCGCAGTCATTAACGCAGACGACTATTACGGACCTGACGGATTCGCAGCAATATATGAATATCTGACGACTAATGAAGACGGTGAGAAGCAGGAATACTGCATGGTGGGATACAAACTTGAGAACACAGTTACAGAGAACGGGACAGTATCAAGGGGCGTATGCACAATAGATGAAAATGGCAACCTTGCTGACGTAACGGAACGAACCAAAATCAAAGAAGTTGACGGCAGAATCAGCTACACAGAAGATGAGGGAGAAACCTGGATTCCACTTCCTGACGGAACCATTGTCTCGATGAATTTCTGGGGATTTACGGCAGGTATGATGAATGAGCTGAAGGATGGGATGGATGAATTCTTTGAAACCAAATTCATCAGCGATCCAGTTAAGAGCGAGTGTTATCTGCCTGCAGTCGCAGACAATCTCATTAAGACAGGCAAAGCCAACGTCAAGGTGCTCAACAGCTCAGATGCATGGTACGGCATTACATATCCGGAAGACAAAGAGGACGTTAAGAACGCTCTTGAATCCATGAAAGACAAGGGTTTATACCCGCCAAAGCTTTGGAAATAGGACATATCGCCTAATAGCAATATAAAAGGGAGGCAGTAATGATATCACAGGGAGAAGCCGTTAGAAAATTACAGGGAATTATCGTCAGCGGACCTGATCAGATGAGCAAAGCTGAACTGATCCTGGCAGTAATCGACTCACCGGAGCAGATGAAAGATCTGACCGACGACAAGCTGGCAAAATATACAGAGTTATATAATGAATACATGGCCATGGATGAGCCAATTGAGATTACAGGTGAAATGGCAGTAGAAATCACCGATGAGGCCAAAGCGAAGTTCGAAGCCATTCAGAGAGAAATCGACGGTGAAGACGATATGTTTGACAGACTTTTGGAACTTGTGCAGGAATTTCTGTTCAACCCGCCGTTTGAAGGACTGGACGATCAGCCTTACGGCCTGGTTGAGATTGCCACATTCGCATATCTTGAGTATTTCGTAAGCAGAGATCTGAACCTTAATCACGAAACATACAGAGAAAAGTACCGCAGGTCTGTTGCAGAGAGAAGTTATGAAGAGAATGCCAACGTGCATATGGCCAAGAACTACGATCCTTTGCAGGAATACTTCACCAAAGCAATTGATAAGCTAGGCGATGAAAAGGACATAGATACACAGATGGCTGTATGCGCAATTCTTGCAGTTACCAATGTGAAGACACCGGAGATGGTGGGACTTATCATAGACGGCGCAGTAACGCAGGCTAGAGAAATTGTTCAGGAAAACAGGGATGACATGTACATTGAAGGCGAGAATGCGCTTCACGATAATGCCAACAGGCTTATGACATTCCTTACAGCAGCTAAAAAAGAAATTCAGGAGGACATGTAATATCCTCCTGAGTAAAATCTGCTATTTGAGTTTCTCAATGGCAGCATTGTGATTGGCGCTGATTTTGGAATAAAAATTCGACATGTGCTTGGCCACGTGGTCGTCCCATACAGGGCTGGCAGCGTAGCTTTTGTGAACGCCGTCAATGGTTTTGCCGTGGTAGAGACTGGCACCGGGTGTCAGATATTTAGTTGCCAGTGTTCTGGCTACTACATCAATGTTCTCTGCCTTGGTTGCATAGGATTTGCGGCCGAAGCCGAACATGTTGTTTTTGCGGAAGCAGACTGTGCCGAAGGCGCTTTCATTGGCGCCTATGGCCATAACGAACAGGCAGTTGATGCCGTAGTCCTGCTCAACCTGCCAGAAGACTTCCTCAAGCCCTACGAAATTGCCGCGGGTTACAAGCTTCAGGTCAGCTACAGTGACACCGCTTGGTTTGCTGACATCCATCTTGCGGATTTCAGATATTGAATAATTCTTGATTTCATCACTTTTGACAACCTCATCAACAGTAGATTGTCTCAGGGTGTCACCAAGGTCGATTCTGGCTGAATATGTTGACGATGATTTAAGGAGAGCCTCTTCCTCGGCTTCTGTTGCGGCAGCTGTCTGCGCCTGATAGGTGTACATGCCTGCCAGTAGAATGGCGGCAGATACAACGAGAGAAAGTACCGCGAAAACGAGCGGCCATTTATGTCTCTTTTCAGTACCGGAGCTGTTCATTTCATCAATGTTGTAATATCTCATTGAAACCTCTGTTTTCATTGAAGTATTGTGACGGATTAATATTCATATCGAAATTCATTATAAATAAAGATAAATTAAATTTCAACAAGGCACATTAGTCTTGAAGGGAGCATGCTATGGCAGCAGCATTTCAGAGTGTTATAAGCATATTAATATCTCTAGTTCTGCAGATGTCGGCTGCCGGTACCGGGCAGTTATCACCTGACGAAGCAGCAGAGAATTTCCTGCAGGGTCTGTCTCAGGGCGAGAACACTGTAATAGCGCGATATATTGAGAACGACTATGTCAATCTTATTGAGAACGCCGGAGATGAAGAAGTAACGGAGCAGCTTTACAAGAGTCTGTTCAGGAATTTTTCATATAAAGTAACAGCATCAGCTTCCAAGGGTAATGTGGCCGTTGCCAAGATAGATATCGCAACAGACGATTTCTCAAAGGTGCTGAAGGAGTACAGCAAAGAATCGTACAAATACATTACGTCCAACCTTTATGACGACAGCATAAGCAATAAAAAGAAGCTGAACAGGAAGTGTCTTGACATATATATCGCTAATATTGATGAAGCGGCAGACGGCAAGGATATGCTAAAGACCACTATATATCTGCCTATGGTCAGTGATGAACACAATGGATGGGAGATAATGGTGGACGATGAGCTGATGAAGTCAATTTTTGGCGGATTAGTACTGCCTGAATCTGAATAAACTGCTTGATTTGATGCTCATTTGATGTATAATATAAAAGCGTGATTTTCGCAATCAGGCGGATCACGAAGTGCAATAAGGCGCGAAATCCTTGCAATAACGAAGGTTATTGCCAATAAGTCCATAGGGAGGTGAAACAAATGACAAACTATGAAGTAATGTTCATCATCGATCCTACATTAGAAGATGCTGTTAAGGAATCAACTGTAGAAGCAGTTAAGGGCATCATCGCTGCTCAGGGTGAAGTTGGCGAAGTTGATGTATGGGGAATGAGAAAGCTTGCTTATCCTATCATGAAGAAAACTGAAGGATATTATGTCGTTGTTGAGTTTAAGGGTGAGAAGACTCTGCCAAAGGAACTCGACAGAAGACTCAAGATTTCAGACAACGTTATCAGACACATCATCGTTAATAAGGATGAGAAATAAGAAACGGGGTGCAGTATGAACAGTGTTCAGCTTATAGGCAGATTAACCAGAGATCCGGAAGTAAGATATACAACCGGACAGAACCAGACTGCAGTTGCCAGATTCTCGATTGCCGTTAACGACGGTTATGGTGAGAATGAACGTACAAGCTTCATTAACATCGTAGTCTTCGGAAGACAGGCAGAGAACTGCGAGAGATTCCTGAGCAAAGGCAGACAGGTAGGTATTACCGGCAGAATTCAGACCGGCAGCTATGAGAAGGACGGTCGCACTGTTTATACGACCGACGTAGTTGCATCAAGGGTAGAATTTTTAGGCGGCGGAGATGGAGCTTCAAGATCCGCAGGCGGCAGCTATCAGAGACCGCAGCAGGCAGAGCCGCAGCAGAGTTATGCTGAGCCTGCAGGAATAGAAGGATTCCAGTCCGTTGATGATGATATCCCATTCTAATGAAAGGAGAACAGATCATGGACAACAAGAGACGTGGTGGCATGAGAAGAAAGAAAGTATGCCAGTTCTGTGCTGACAAGGCAGAAGTAATCGATTACAAAGACGTTGAGAAGCTTAAGAAGTACGTAACTGAAAGAGGCAAGATTCTTCCTAAGAGAATTACAGGAACTTGCGCTATTCACCAGAGAGCAGTTACAACAGCAATCAAGAGAGCAAGAATCGTAGCACTGCTTCCTTACATTGCTGACTAATAGCTATTAGATTTGCGGCACAAAAGTCCTTAGAGCTTGAAATCAGGTTTTAAGGGCTTTTTTATTGATAAGGGTCAATAAGGTTTCTGTCCCGGTTTGAATGTGGGGCAGGATATGCTATAATATAAGTTGCTATATTAGCGGAAGGAGAACATAGAATGTTTTCATTGTCACTATTTCTACTGATAATAGTAATTCCATTCGTAACAATGCCAAGAGATATCAGAAGCAATTCGGTATCTCCGTATTTTGCTGTTGTTAGAGCAGTTCTGACAACAATGGTTGCACTCATGGCAGTTATGGCCATGGCGAAATTCACCGGCAACCCTTTGTTTGAAATGTACCATGACTCTGTGGTTAGAATCAGCGAAGCCATACTCAACGATTCAGGACTGAGAGACATGGTGGGCCTTACAGATGTAGCTGACGCAGAGGCAAAGAAGTCATTGATTGAATTCTATGACAAAATAGCAATGAAGATGCCGGGATATCTGCTTCTGCTGACGACAATTGTATGTTATTTCGATTACATTATTCTCAGCAGAAGTCAGGCCAAGAGACAGCCGGTCCAGCTGATGCCTAAGTTCAAGGAGTTTTCATTCCCTTCGAGCACTGTAATGGCAATGGTAATAATGTATTTCCTGGCCTGGTTCATAAGCAAGGGAGGAATGGAAGGCGGCGAAAGCATTTTCCTTAACATAAATTATCTCTTTGACATGGTATTCTGCATTCAGGGCGCATCGGTAATATTCATGTATTTCGATCTTAAGAGAGTGCCTAAGGCAGTGCCGGTAATCCTGGTAATTTTTCTCTGGAATGCATATCTTCTAAGAGAACTTGTAGTAATCATCGGGATTATGGATCTGATTTTCGGACTCAAAGGATTCATCGTTTTCAAGCAGCAGCTTAAGGAGCAAAGGAAGCAGGACCGTAACAACGGCAGAAGGTAACGGGTGATTTTATGTATGTTGGACGACTAGAGAAACTGCTCGCACTTTACACACCTATGGCCATGTGTACAGTTAACATGCAGGGCAAGGTAACAAGGGCGAGTGAGAAAATCAGTGATGTATTCAAGTACACGGGCATCGAAGGCGCGGATATTTTCGCGCTGACAAGACTGAGACTCTGCGACATCATCGAAGCAGCCAGAGAAGAGAAGAGCCTCTACTACAACAATGGCGAGCAGTATTTCAGAGTCAGATGCTACACTCTGGGCAACGGCAGTCTTGAAGCGGAGAACACTTCACTCCTGCTGTATTTCATAAACATTACTCAGTATGAACAGCTGAAGGAACTGTACAACGACAGCATAGTGTGTGTAGGGTTCGTCAACATCGACAACTACGACGAGCTGACCAAGAGTGCAGGAGAAGATGACGAACTGAATGTATCAGCCGAAATCGATAGAATCGTAAGGCAGTGGGCGGCTTCAATTGAAGCGGCGCTGGCAAGATACAGAGACCACAGATACGAAATAGTGTTCAGTTATAAGCATCTTGAGAAATTGAGGGCCAATAAGTTTGAGATACTGGACAAGGTAAAGGAAATAGAAACAAGTGCTGATTTCCCGGTTACGCTAAGCATAGGCATCGGCGTTTACGGCAAAACAATAGCAGAGTGCGAGGACTATGCCGAGGCTGCCATTGATATGGCACTGGGCCGAGGCGGCGACCAGGCGGTTATCAAGAACATTAACCAGTTCGAATATTTCGGAGGCAAGTCGCAGAGCGTCGAGAAGGGAAACAAGGGTAAATCCCGAGTTATTGCACATGCACTCAAGGCACTGATAAATCAGTCTAACCGTGTATTCATCATGGGACACAAGAACCCTGACATGGACTCCTTCGGGGCATCGATGGGAATAAACTGCATCGCGCGAAGCCTCAATAAGGAAACATACATAATTCTCGGAGAATACAACGACGCACTTGCAGCCATGGCAGAAGATGCCAAGGAATGTGCAGAGTTTAACATCATTTCTCCGGAGAGGGCGTTTAATCTGATGGAGGAAACATCCCTTCTGGTGATTGTAGATACACACAGGCCAATGCTGATTGAGAGCATGGAACTTGTCACCAAGGCACCGCGAAAAGTGCTTATCGACCACCACCGAATGGCCGAGGACATTATAAGCAATCTGGAACTTTCATACATGGAGTCGTACGCATCATCAGCCTCAGAGCTGGTTACCGAGATGGTGCAGTATGCATGCGGCCGCAAGGCGCTGACAACCATGGAAGCCAACGGACTTATGGCCGGTATCATGGTGGATACAAACAGATTCGCGGTCAAAGCAGGCGTGCGTACTTTTGAAGCGGCATCGTGGCTCAAAAGATGCGGGGCCAATCTGGACAATGTGCGCAAATATTTCCAGGGAGACAGTGAAGCGATGCGCGTTAAAGCCATGTGCGTAGCCAATGCCAAATTCTATGATGACGGTGTGGTAATGTCAGTACTTCCGGGAAGCAACATGAATGTGCAGGTTCTCAACTCGCAGGTGGCAGATGAGCTGCTGACAGTAAAAGGTGTCAAGGCCAGTTTCATAGCAGGTTCAGATGAAGACGGCAGGACTTCGGTAAGCGCAAGATCACTTGGAGAAGTGAACGTGCAGGTGGTGATGGAGAAGTTCGGCGGCGGCGGACATCTGAGTGTCGCAGGCACACAGGTCAATGAGGAACCGGAACGAATACTTGCGGATATCAGAGAATATCTTGATACACTTAATTCGTAGCAGGATGTTGAACATAAATTGATTTTTTCGTAAAACATTCACAATAGGAGGTTAGAATAGATGATAGTAATTCTTTTGAAAGACGTTAAAGGCAAAGGTAAAGCCGGTGATGTAGTTAAGGTAAATGACGGTTATGCCAGAAACATGCTTCTGCCAAGAGGACTGGCTCAGGAAGCAACAGAAGGCAATATTAGAAATCTTGAAAAGCAGAAGGCAATTGCAGCTGAAAAGAGAGCGGCAGAAGAAGCCAAAGCCAGAGAAGACAAAGCGAAGCTTGAAGAGATCACACTTGAAATCAAGTCAAAGGGCGGCGACAGCGGTAAACTTTTCGGATCAATTACATCAAAGGATATCGCAGATGTTCTCGAAGCTCAGGAAGGCATCCGAATCGACAAAAAGAAGATTGAAATGCCATCACCTATCAAAGCTGCAGGTGAGAGCACAGTAACAATCAAGCTGTTCACAAACGTATCGGCAGAATTAAAGGTACACGTAACAATTTAACCTGAACAATCCTTAGACATAAGAAAGGATAAACATGGAACAGATGAACGAGGGAAGAATCCCTCCACACAGTCTTGAAGCAGAGAAATCAGTGCTGGGAGCAGCAATGCTTTCGGAAGAAGCCCTCGGCGACGTGGCAGAAACAGTAAGACCCGATGATTTCTATGACAAAAATCACAAAGAAATCTTCGAAGCAATACTTGACCTTAATCGCAAAAGTCTGCCTGTTGATGTTCTGACAGTGTCCGAAGAACTGAAAAAAAGAGGCAGTCTGAACATGGTCGGTGGAAGAGCTTACGTAGCATCTTTGTCATCAAGCACACCGACTACTTCCAATGCGCCGGAATATGCCAGAATAGTGTCTGAGAAGGCTGCAATCAGAAGACTTATCGCAGCTGCAGACGGCATTGTAGACAAAGGTTATGACGGCGGCATGGCTGCAAGTCAGATGATAGACTTCGCAGAGAGGGAAATTTTCGAAATATCACAGTCCAGACAGAAGGGCAAATATACACATATTCAGGAAGCACTCCTCTCCAACCTTGATGCCATAGATAAGGCATCGCAGATGGAAGACGGGCTTACAGGAATAACTACAGGATTTGCGGATCTTGATGCCAAGACATCAGGACTTCAGAAGTCCGATCTGATTATCCTGGCGGCAAGACCTGCCATGGGCAAGACGGCATTCGCTTTGAGTCTGGCGCGAAATGCGGCAGTCAAGGGCAATGCGTCAGTAATGATATTCAGCATGGAAATGGCCAAGGAACAGCTGAGCCAGAGACTGCTTAGCATGGAATCCAAGGTAGAACTTCAGAAACTCAAGAAGGGTAATCTGGACAGAAGAGACTGGGAAGACATTAACATTGCCATGGACGTTCTGTCCGGAACCAACATACATATAGACGATACAGCTGGCATCAGCATCATGGAGATGAAGAGCAAATGCAGGAGACTCAAGGCTGAGAAGGGGCTTGATCTTGTTGTCATTGACTACCTTCAGCTGATGAACCCTGAAGGCAAGGCAGATTCTAGAACACAGGAAATCTCGGTTCTGTCGCGAAATCTCAAGCTGCTTGCAAGAGAACTCGACTGTCCTGTACTGGTGCTGTCGCAGCTGAGCCGTGCGCCTGAAACGAGAACAGATCACAGGCCTATGCTGTCCGACCTGAGAGAATCAGGCTCCATCGAACAGGATGCAGACATCGTTATTTTCCTTTACAGGGATGAGTACTACAACAAAGAGAACACTGAGAAACCGGGTGAGTGTGAGGTAATCGTAGCCAAGCACAGAAGCGGTCCGACAGGAACCATTGACGTTTCATGGATAGAGAGATACACCCAGTTCAAGGATAAGGCATCGGGCACACTGCCGACATTTTAAATCAGGAGGATGCCATGGCATTCAGGCGTGAGAAAATCAGCGATCTTTTCCTGACGGAAACGAGTGTTGAAAACATTTTTATAAATGAATATATGGCAACAGCTCCGGGCGACTATGTGAAGATATATCTCATAGCACTGATGTACTGCGATGCGGGAATGGCAATCAGCAATGAGGACATTGCCAAAACTCTTGCAATAGAAGTGGAAGACGTACTCAAGGCATGGAACTACTGGGAAAAGAAGGGCATAGTAAGGAAGGTTCAGAAAGGTGATAAGGGCATGCTTGAGTATGATGTTGAATTCATCAGTCTCAAAGACGGCCTTTATGGAACCGGGGCAGCACCTGCAGGAATTGATCAGAGTGTTCAGTCATCCATGGCAGATCTTGAAATTCAGGATATGCTCAATACAATCGAGCAGATGACCGGAAACGTGATGAACGGCACGGAAGTAACTGAGATAATAAGCTGGATTAATGACTACAGAGTGACACCTGAGGTGATAATCTACGCATTCAAATACAGTCTGAATAAAAAGAAGAAGAACATTAAATACATTGAAGCTGTTGTAAGAAACTGGAGCGAGGAAGGGTTGACAGACGTTGAGTCAATCGAAGAAAAACTCAGCAAGTCCGACAAGAGACAGTACATGTACAGCAGAGTGTTCAAAGCCCTTGGATTCACCAGGAACGCTACAGAGGAAGAACGTCGAATCATGGATACATGGTTTGACGAAATGGAATTTAATATAGACAGAGTTCTTGAAGCCTGCAAAAGGACTGCGGGCATTTCAAGTCCAAACATTAATTATGTCAATAAGGTGCTTGCTAACTGGCACGAAGAGCAGGCGAACATTGAAGCAGGCGGCAGGCGTTCAGACGTAACCGCCGGCGACCTTTCAAGGTATTATGAGATTACACGCGAAAACAACGAAAAGACTGCAGAGGCACACAGACGAGAAGTTTTCGCCAAGGTGCCAAGAATCAAAGAAATAGAAGATGAGCTGATAAAGTCAGCATCAGATATGATGAAGCTTACATTGTCCGGTAGAGAAGATAAACAGGAGGCAATAGCTAAGCTAAAGAATCAGGCAGAACTGATCAGAACAGAAGAGGCATTCCTGCTCACCGACAACGGATTTGAGGTGGATTATATGGAAATCAAGTATTCATGCGATAGATGCAGGGATACGGGAGTGCTGGAAACAGGAGAAAGATGTCAATGTCAAAGCGAAGTGACACGAGAGAAAATAGACCTGCTGATGAAGTCAAAGCAGGCCAGATAAAAACTGAAAACACAGGCGCAGACACGCATACCATGACAAGGGAAGAGCTTCTGGCATCAGACCCCAAGGCTAGAGAGATGTACGTGAAGCTGCGTAATCTGAGGAGCAGTGTTGATGCTATCAAAGGTCACACAGTAGAACTGTCTGCAGAAGAAATGCAGCAGGCAATCTCTGACAGCAGGAAGAGCGCAACTTCAGAAACAGGATCCTCTAAGCCGGGCGGATCACGACGTGAATCATTAACAGAAGCTGAGAAGGCCGTCATAAAGAAGACAAGAGAAGAATCAGAGTTTTCTCAGCGCAGGAAACTGGAGATGGCCAGGAAGCAGGCGCAGAGAATCAAGCAGATGGAAGAAGCCAGCCGCAAAGCAGCCGCGAAGCAGCGTGAGGCTGAGCTTATGAAGCAGAGAGCCCTTGAAGCTGCAAAGACTGCGGAGATGAGCCGTGCAACACAGGCAGGCTCAGCAGAAGAGATAATTGCAGCACAGGCAGAAACAAGAGTTGAAGCAGAGAGAGCTTCAAAAAATGTCAGCAGACACGAGCCTTCAGCAAAGCATCATGCAGACAGTGCAGCCGATAAGACAGCAAGAAGAGAAACCATGTCACATAAGGATCTGGAAGAGCTTCAGGATGTGCTTAAGACTGTACAGTCAAGGCAGGGCCAGGTACTTGAAAGGGTTTCTGATATCACTGATACAGCTACCAGCATCCTGAGTGAACGCCATGAAAGCAGCGTTAAGGAGCTGACCAAGGCTCAGGAAGATGCAAGACTTGAGAGGGAGCGACAGAAAGCAGCACTTAGGAACGAGCTGGAAGAGTCGAGAGCAAAAAGAAAGCGAGAAAGCCAGCAGAATAAGGCCAGACACGAAGCGATGGAAGCGCAGCTGAAGGAGCAGGAGAAGCGAAAAAAGGCTGAGCTGAAGGCAGAACAGGCAGCACTGGCAGCAAGTCTGAAGGCAGAGCAGGCGGCACAGAATGCTCGCATCAAAGCGGAGAAGGCAGCTCAAAAGGCCCAGAGAAAGGCAGAACAGAACGCAGAAGCGGCTAAGCGAAGAGCTCTCAAAGCGGCAGAAGAAGCCAGAATCAAGGCTGAGAAGCGTGAACGCAAAGAACGCATTGAACGTGAAGAAGCTGCCAAAAGGGCAGAAGAACTGAGAATTCGTGAAGAGCGCAAAGACAAGGCAAGGAAGCTGTGGCGCGAACGTGATGAGAAGCGTCAGGCCAAACGAAGACAGAGACGTGAGGATAAGCTTCGAGAAGCCGAAAACGAACTGAGAATTCATCAGGAAATAGAACGCTACAGAAACGCCAGAAAGCAGGAAGAAGACGAACTGACACGTCTTTGGAAAATCCGAAAGAAGGATGCTGCAAGAGGCGGAGGAATTGTAACAGTTCACGATATCACTATCAGAACTGAAATCAATAAACGTGAAAACATCAGACTGCGAGATCTTCTGGGAATCAGAACCAGAGAAGAGCGAAACGCGAAAACCGAAGAAGAGCGCATGGCTCTGAGAATGGAGCGAGAGTACAGAAGAGAAGACGCAAGAGCCAAGTTCTCATTTAACAGAATGCTCAGCATCAGAACCTGGGAGAACAGTGCACTGGGCAGGAAATGGCGAAGCTTCGAAGAGTACTGCGCAACCCACAAGAAAAAAATCATCACTGTATCTTCGGCACTTGCAACGACTCTTGTATGCGTAGCAACACTTATCAGTTACTGCTCGGCATATGAGTATTCATACAACGGCACACCTTTGGGATTTGTAAAGAACAAGAATGATGTTCTGGATGTAACTGATCTTATCAAGGGCGCCATGTCCGAAGACAATAATGTTGATGTGGTCATTGGAGAGAAGGATATCACCTTCGAAAGAGTGCCGAACTTCGGCGATATCAAGATTGATACGACTGAGAACGTTCTCAACAGGCTGACATACATGAGTGATTTCAAGGTGGCATCCTACGGAATATATGTTGACGGAAGCAAGATAGGCGCCGTGCAGACAAAGGAAGATGCCAAGCAGGTTCTTGAGACAATCAAAGAGAAGTATGTGACCACTGCGGACGAGACTGTAATACAGCAGGCGGTGTTCCTTGAGAAGGTGGACGTTAAGGAATGCTCAACGAAGCTTGGAAACATGCTGACAACAGCAGAGATGGTGGATGTTCTCACTTCTGATGTGAACAAAGAAACCGTCCATTCGGCAGTTGCCGGTGAAACTGTTGAGTACATTGCCAAGGAATACGGAACTACAGAGAAAAAGATTCTCAAGGACAACCCAAACCTCAAGAAAGGCAAGGTTGATGCGGGTACACCTGTAGTTATCAATACAACGGCACCTCCGGTAACAGTTCTTATCAAAGAAAAAATCTCCTATACAGAAGCCATAGATTACGAGGTTGAGGAAACCAAAGACAAGAACATGTATGAAGGCGACAAGGAAGTCACTCAGAAGGGCGAGAAAGGCTCCAGAGATATTGTTGCTGAGATTGTAACTGTCAACGGCAATGAGATAGAGCGTGATACCCTGGAAAGTACCGTAACCAAGGAGCCTGTAACCAAGAAGATTACAATTGGAACCAAGGAAAGACCGCCGACAGTAGGCGACGGCAAATTCTCGAGTCCTATTCATGACAGCTATCGACTGAGTTCAGGATTCAAGATGAGATGGGGAAGATTCCATAAAGGTATCGATATGGCCTGTCCTACAGGAACCAAGGTACATGCGGCAGACGGCGGAACAGTAGTAACAGCAAGCTACAAGCCATCCTACGGAAACCTGGTCGAAATCGACCATCAGAACGGATATCTCACTAAATACGCTCACAACAGCAAAATTCTCGTTAAACCGGGAGATAAGGTATACGAGGGACAGGTTGTGGCACTGGTAGGAAGTACAGGTAACAGTACAGGTCCTCACTGCCACTTCGAAGTAAGATATCACGGCGATCCTAAGAATCCGCTGAACTTCATATCAATACACTGACAGTGAAGATTATAAAAGACCATCCGAGGCATGTGACAATGCACGCTGATGGTCTTTTGTGCTGTATAAGAGAATTGGTAGATGACGATTCATCCAGTGAGAAATGCTATTTCCTGTACTGAGAACCGTCGTATGCCCCGTTGTTGTATCCGATAGGAGTCAGCTTGTAAGTCAGAATGAAGTCCGGAATGGAGCAGTTCTTGTAAAATGCACTTTTCACGCGTTCAAGTGCCAGCGAACCGGTGTTGTGATTGTGAGTCGGCAGCAGCACCACGAACTGGGAAGGACTGTAGCGCGAAATTGTATCGCCCTTTCGAAGATTGAACTTAAGTGTAGCCTGCAGCATTCCCATAACCTTGTCGAGAAGCAGAAGATCTGCGTCTGTCGGCTCCGGGTTAGTGCTTGAAAGTGTCAGCACGCCCAGGAAAACAGTAATCCCCAGCCTCTGAAGGTTACGCATGTTGATTTTGTAAATATCTTTAAAAATTGAATAGTCGCATACGAAGGCAGTCTTGTCACCGTCATCCTTCTCCAGATCCCTTGAGACAGCTTCGAGAGCTGTTTCGGAACTGTGCTCGATTTTGATGAGAGTCTTGTAAAAGTCGAGAATATCTTCGGACGGGCGTGTTCCAAGCTGAGTGTAATGGAGGTTGACTGTATAGTTGTAGTGGTTCATGGCCTCCGATTTCATGCCCAGTTGAACCATTGAGTTCATCAGCTCCAGATTGAGACGCGAATCAAACTTGTCAATCTCCAGAGCGCGTCTGGATACGCGCATAACATCCTCATAACGCTTCTTGTCGGAAAGGAGCGTCAGGTATTTATAAGCTGCTCTCAGGAACATCTCGTGATAGTACATGCTTCTTGGCACAATCCACGATTCAGTATCGTAGCCCAGAAGCAAGTCGCCTTTATAGAGCGAAAGAATTGTTTCGAAACCCTGTTCGCTTGCGTCATCCAGCACCTTGACATTCATCAGCTCCTTGACCAGGCTCTCCAGTCTGTAAATGTCGATATTGTCATATACGTTCTCATTCCACTGATAAACTCCATGGGAAGTGGAGATAATATCGCTGAGACCGTAAGGCTTAAGGTCCTTTCTCAGTCTGCTTACAAGTGTCTTGAGAGCAGACTCGGGATTGGTCGAATCCTCATCCCCCCATAGATGTTCGAACAGATTGAAATTGGTGAACGGAGTATTTTTGTTCACCAGAAGATACTGAAGAAGAGCAATCTTCTTCTTAGAATTGCCGAGAGCACTAAGAATGTTCTGATCTCCCAGGGTTATCTCGAATCTTCCCAGAAGACATACTTCAAGATTTGACATTTTCTTTCCCTCACAAATACCAACCAAATACCTATCCAATACTTTAATGCTTATCTGCTAATTTATTATATCAATATTCCTTATCACTTATTTGACAATGCCTAGTTTGCGGCGGATCACATCTGGATTGAAGCTGTGAGTAACAGCAGAGTCCTTATCGATGAGTCCCTGACTGTAAAGTTCCATAAGACTGTTCTCCATGGTAATCATGCCGTCGCCCGAGTTAGTCTGCATTACTGAGTCAATCTGATGGGTTCTTGAATCTCTTATCATTGTTCTGACTGCAGGATTTGCCACCATGATTTCGAAAGCAGGCCGCTGCGTTCCCTCCGAAGTGTTGATGAGCTGCTGGGATATTACTCCCTGAAGCACCATGGACAGCTGCAGTCTTATCTGAGGCTGCATTTCCGCTGAGAATCCGTCGACGATTCTGTCTATTGTATTCTTGGCGCCTAGAGTATGAAGTGTGCTTAGAACCAGGTGACCTGTTTCTGCTGCAGTCATGGCGATGCTGATGGACTCTGCGTCACGAAGTTCTCCGACCAGAATAACGTCCGGTGACTGTCTAAGCGCTGCGCGAAGTGCAGAAGCATAATCTTTCGTATCAAGTGAAATTTCACGCTGGCTGACTATGCTCCGCTTGTGGGGATGAAGATATTCAATAGGGTCTTCAAGCGTAATAATGTGATTTGTTCGAGTCTGATTTATTCTGTCTATAATGCATGAAAGGGTGACCGATTTGCCGCTTCCCGCAGGTCCGGTAACGAGCACAAGTCCTTTCGTATTATCAGCGAAATCCAGTACTGCATCCGGTATGTGGAATGCTCCCGGGTCCGGCAGACTGAAAGGAATAACCCTTATGACAGCTGCCAGCGAGCCACGCTGTTTGTACATGTTGGCTCTGAATCTTGCAACTCCCGGTATGGCGAAACTCAGGTCATCATCACCGTATTCGATTACTTTGCGATCATCGTGTCCAGCAAGGCGGTACATGTCTTCTATTAAAGCGCGCGTATCTGCCGGCAGCATGCGCTCTTCAGAATAATCATGGAAGGTACCGCTGATTTTGAAGGAAATCGCATGTCCTGCCACTATGAAAATATCCGAAGCGCCCTTCTCGCGGGCATCTGCAAGTACTTTTGCTAAATCTGCCATAATTATTCCACCACCCATGTCATAATGTCTATGCTGTCTTTGCTGACGTTGGCTTCCACCTGCAGTTCCTGGCTCTTGTTTACAGGAACGCTGAATGAAACGTATTTGTCCGCTTTGGTTACAATAATACTGCCTGCATCAGTTTCGTATACTGATTTGGTGCCGCTGGTGCTGCTTCCGGAATTGCCTGTTGATATTAGCTCCAGAAGTTCTGATGCTGTGGTCTCGGCAGCATAGTAATTGTCGCAGTAATTTCGGCTCTTTTCGCTGGATGACATCCTGCTTTCGGCGGAAATGTAGGTGAGAGCTGCGAAAGCTGCAGTCACCAGAATGAGCAGGACAACCAGAATTGATGCAATGCCTCCGCCAAGGAAGCTGCGCCTGCTAAGTTTTATCATTTGCCTGCGCCTCCTTCCCTGATTCCCTTGAAGTCAAGGGCGTAAATGCTGATCTTGTCCTCACTTCGAAGGAATTCAATATGGTATTTACGGCATTTTCCTTCAATCTGACTTGAAACCTGAGCCGTGAATACAGCTCGGCTTTTGGAAACAGGCTGCATGTCTTCGTCGAAGTAAATGAGAAGCATGTCATCTGCAGTATCGTATGAACTGCGATTGCCTATTCTGTTGCCGGTCTTTGCCAGATCCCCGTCAACTGCCTTAAGTGTCTCAGCTATGGAAGTCGAACGAACAACTGCGTTTTCGAGAGCTTTGGCTTCATCGGCTCTGCTGTCTGCTTTGACAAAAATGACAGCACATGTAACAGCGCCGAAGAGAAAGAATGCCAGCAGTATTACAAGTTCCAGTGTAAGCAGTGATTTGCCTGACAGTTTATTCATAGCCATGCCCTCCCATCAGATAAAGATTCACTGAAGAATGTACGTCTTCCCCGGAAGACATGGTAATCTGCAGAAGATTGCCGTCAACTATCTCGAAGTCTGCAGAGGACATTTCCATCACCGTCTGTCCGTATTGAGGATCCACTGCGCTGCCCTTCTTGACTGTAACCTCCTTGAGATTGTTATCATGAACGTAGAACCATGTTTCAAGTTTCTGGCCGCCGCTTGTCTCACCGATGACCAGAGCCGGAGTTTCGCTGCCGACAACTGCAGTTCGAATCTGCGATTTATCTTCGCACTGTCGTACTTTCTGTGCGAAATAAAGAGCCGCGGTGTTCTGATTGTGACTGCCCGAATCTGCCCCCGTATTCTTGTAGATGTTTACTCCAAGCAGAGCGAGCCCTGTCGATGACAGAGCGAACAGCCCTATGAGAACAATTATGAAAATGATGTCAATATGATGTTTCTTATCTCTCATTGGTACTCCGCTTCTACATGGCAGGGAAAACAGTAATGTCCGGCATCATGTTAGAGCCGATGAATTTATAGTGGTAAACATACTCATCTTCGTTGAGAGTGAGCATGTAATTATCAACCAGATAGTCCAGAGACTCGGGATATTCTCCCTCCAGGGCATAGCACTGAACTGCGTACTGACGTACAGTATCCTCCGTCTGTCTTAGACTTTCATTTGAATATGCATTGCCGAAATGACTGCCTGCAGAGGTTATTATCAGCAATACTGCCAGTATACATAACAGGGTGAAGCCTGTCTTCAGCAGCAGTCTTCTATTTAAGTAATCTTTGTTAACCAGTTCTCTGATGTTCATTGACATGCACCCCTTTATACTGATGCCATCACGTTCATGAGAGGTATCATGATACTGAGCAGTATCGAGCCGACGATAAGCGTCATGACTATTACCAGCACAGGTTCCACAAGACTGAGAACGGAACTGATTCTATCGTTTATTTCCTCCGTGTATCTATCGGAAATCATGTTCATTACCTTGTCAATTTCACCGGACTTCTCACCGGCGGCAAGAAGCGCCGGATAATATCCATCGAAGACATGGCATTCTGAGACAGCAGAGGTGAAAGTTTCTCCCTCTCTGACTGCAGCAAGCACCTGAGCCGCTTTGGCGCGGATCCATTCTGATTCTCCTGTGTCAGCTGACAGCTGCAGAGCCTGCTCTACAGTAACACCGCCTGCAAGAAGCAGCGCCATGCTGTATGCGAAGCTTCCTGACTGGGTCTTCTGCCTTATGGAGCGGATAACAGGCAGCCTGGCCATGAGACTGCCGCTGTCGTCCGCGGATATCATGATACGTCCGCCGGAAACGAAAGCTGCAGCTACAAGCCCTACAAGCAGCACGAGAATTGTCAGAAGAATGAATTCGAATGCTTTGCTTTCGGTTACAAGGCTGATGATTAACGGCATTTTCGCGCCTGTTTCAATGAACACAGCCCCGAAGAGGGGGAGCACTTTGATGATGAGAACAGCAAGCACGCAGAACATTACAGCCATCATGACCAGAGGGAATGTCATGGTGTTTTTTACTGCCTTCCTGAGAGAATCCATGCGGTCATAATATGCAGCGAGGCCTGCTATGGTCTCTTCCATTTTGCCTGAAGTCTGCGCAATGCTCAGCATCTGGACCACATGATCGGGGAATACTCCCGAAGCATCTGCCGATTCGGGCAGAGTTCCGCCGTAATCGATAGATGAGGCCATCTGTGAGCAAAGCTGTTTCCTGCTTTTATCTGTGGCGCTGTCCGCCATTATGTATAGTGACTCACTCAGACTTATACCGCTTCCGAAAAGAAGTGACAGTTCACTGAAAAACAGCGAAATCTGCAGCGGTGTGAGTGCTGACTGTCTGTTGCTGGCTGGTTTTGACATACGATACTCCTGAAATGGGGTTAATAAAAGTAAAGCGCGTGGTATTTGTCCTGATGCTCGACGTAATCTGCAGCAGCGCTTCCGCCTGAAGATACCGTGGCCGGATCCATTAAAGTCCAGTCCTTGCCGTCGAACTCTATAACGTTGTCGACCCATCCTATGTCGGAAATGTATACGCTTATCCAGGCGTGGTAGTCATTGCCTCTGTATCCGATAACCAGTTTGGTTGGAATGTTGCTGATTCTCAGCATCGCTGTCATCAGTGAAGCGTAATCGAAGCAGATACCTTTGCCTCTGTCGATTACCTGGTCCAGATCGGGTACATAGCCTGAGGACACTGAAGCGGCCATTTCGTAATCATAATCTATTTTTTTGACAGCGTAATCATACACGTCCTGGACGATTTCAAGCTGAGTTTCATCTCCGGAGATTACCTTGCCCGTCAGAGATACTACAGAATCCTTCTCACTTGAATAGTACACATAGGTGTTAGGGTAGAGGAAAGGAAGATTCTCATCTTCAAGACTTACACTGATGCTGCATGCATAGACCATGGCATACTGATTGCCGGACACGTTCTCGTAGACTTCCAGAGAATAGGTGCCGTCTCCGCATGAGAAGGGGAATATCATGTATTCATCGATTTTATCAATATCGTATGTATATGTCTGTCCGGAGCATTTTATCTGAAGCTTGACTTTACTGCTGTTTCCCAGATATTTAACGCCCACATAGCCTTTGGACGTTTCTGACATGTCTACCTTGGCATAGCTGTTGCCCGTCACATTTTCCCCGGAAAGGGATGCCAGATGAAGGGGTCCTGTCTGTGCAGGCGCATCGCTGCCTGAGCCGGAGCAGGAGGTCAAAGATATGGCTGATAGGGCGAGCACAGTCGCCATCAGTAATGTCACAAATTTATTTCTGAATTTAGAACCGGTCAATTTCCTCTGAACCTCGCTGTTTTGTACACTTTTGCATAATTACATATATATATGAATTATATCAATATCTAAATTATATTGCAATTTTATAAAGACAAATATGGTATAATCGTTGCATGAGTAAAACAAGACGCAGTGTAGAATTCAAAAACAGCAGCCGTGTCATCGACATGGATGAGGCAAGAGAAAAAAGACAGGCCAAACGCAGGTCTCAGCAGGAAGCTTTGGAAAAGAAGCAGGCGAGAAAACGGCGCGAGCCTGAAACGCGTGGCAAACGCGCCATTCGCCGTAAGAGAAACAGAAACCGGCTGATGGCAGCGCTGCTTATTTTGCTTGTAATCGTTTTTCTGGCAGGATGGGGCTTCAAGGTAGTGTCCCTGGTGAAGGAGAAGCATCAGGTGGAAGCTCAGCAGCAGGCACTTCAGCAGCAGAAGGAGGAACTGGAACAGGAACTGGCCAATGCAGGAGACAAGGTAACTCTAGAGGATATTGCCAGAGAGAAACTCAGACTGATTAAACCGGGCGAGATACTTTACATGTTCCCGTCAGATTTCGGTGGTAGCGGCAATGGAGCTGACGACAATGGAGAAAATTAAAGAAATAATAGTAGTTGAAGGGCGTGATGACACGGCAGCAATTAAAAAAAGTGTCGACGCCATCACAATAGAAACACATGGATATGGTATAAGTAAACAGACGTGGCAGCTTATCAGGGAGGCATACGAAGGCCCGGGAATCATAGTATTCACAGACCCTGATTTCGCAGGAGAGCAGATCAGAAGGCGGATTCTTGACAGGTTCCCAATGGCGGGGGAAGCTTTCCTGCACAGAGATGATGCCACTAAGAAGGGTGACATAGGCATAGAAAATGCCGCACCTGAAGCCATCAGAGATGCTCTTGCCAAGGCACACTGCACAATGGCAGATGAGAGCACAGACCCGATAACACTTGAGGATCTGACTGCTGCCGGCCTGGCGGGCGGTGCAGGCGCTTCTGCAGCGAGAGCAGAAACAGGGAAGAAACTGGGAGTTGGCTACGCCAATGCCAAGACATTCCTGGCGCGCCTTAACAGATTCGGCATTACAAGGGAGCAGCTTATGGAGGCTGCCGGGAGAGAATAATGAATTTACACGAAAGATCCACAATAGAAGCCATCAAGGCGCGACATAACTTCAAATTAAGCAAGAGTCTGGGTCAGAACTTCATAACAGATTATGGAGTGATAGAAGATATTGTCAGCGGCAGCGGTGCGGGACCTGATGATCTGGTCATTGAAATCGGTCCCGGAATCGGAGTTCTCACAGATGCGGCTGCTGATGCGGCTGCACGAGTGATTGCCATAGAAATCGACGACAAACTGATTCCGATTCTCAATGAGACACTCGCTCATCATGACAATGTGAGAATAATACATGCAGATGTTCTCAAGACTGACATCAGTGCTGTAATCGCAGAAGAAAGAGCTGCCGGCACTTTCAGCGGCAGCGTTAAGATAATGGGCAATCTGCCCTACTACATAACTACACCGATTATCATGGGGCTTCTCGAGAAGGGAGTGGAAGCAGAGAGCATCACAATAATGATGCAGAAAGAAGTTGCAGACAGAATCAAGGCTGCGCCCGGCAGCAAGGCATACGGAGCTCTTAGTGTTGCAGTCCAGTATTACTGTGACGTAGAGCAGGTGTGCCTGGTATCCAAGGAGGTTTTCCTTCCAAGACCTAAGGTGGATTCTTCGGTTCTGAAACTAACTCTCAGAGAAAACAAACCGGTGGAGCTTCTGGATGAGCAGGCCTTTTTTGAATGTGTCAGAGGAGGGTTCGGACAGAGAAGAAAGACTCTCAGCAATTCACTGACCGGAGTCAGAGGCCTGAGCAGAGAACAGGTAAAGGATGTTCTCGCCAAAGCTGGAATTGATGGAGTAAGGCGTGCAGAGACTTTAACCATTGACGAATTCGCGGCAATAGCCAATGCCGTATCAGAACAGGAGACAAATTAATGAATTTCATCAAAAAGTTTTGGAATAAATTTAAACGTTTTCCGGGCAGATACATTGTCATGCTCCTGCTGACAGCAGCAGCGCTTGATGTGATTATCGAGACCCTGGCGAGACATTCGCTCATCAAGAGTGCAGCCTTCGTTCTGGGACATCCGCTTGTGGCATTATGCAACATTTCACTGATATTCGCAGTGCTGTCACTGGCTCTGCTGTTCAAGAAACGATGTTTCGCCACTGCAATGCTCTCGCTTATCTGGCTTGCACTTGGCATTGCCAACGGTGTAATTCTCATTAACAGAATGACACCGCTTACAACCAAGGATTTCGATAACTTGAAGGACGGCTGGTCAATTATCGGCAACTATTTCTCAACGAAGACGCTGATAATTGTCATAGTGTCCGTGATAGCAGCAACGATCCTGGGAATTATCATTTACAGGAAGAGCCCGCGAATGTCGCAGAAGCCAAACTACAAGAAGGTTCTGGCCACCATCGCCATTGCCATTGCAAGCTGCTTCGCGCTGATAACAGGCGGCATGAAAGTCGGCATTCTGGACACATTCTTCTACAATCTGGCCTATGCATATGCAGATAACGGCGTGCCGTACTGTTTCGTTATCACAGCAGTCAAGTCGGGAGTGGACAAACCGGTTGACTACTCTGCAGACCGCATTGAAGGCATTTTCAAGAACAATGAGCTGGGCAAAGACAAAGTATATGAACCCGGCAATGACGACAATACATCAGTAAGCAATAAACCGAACATCATTTTCCTCCAGCTGGAATCATTCATTGACCCTATGCTGGTCAACGATGTCAAGTACAATAAGGATCCTATGCCGTACTACAGAAAGCTGATGAAGGAGTACTCAAGCGGATATCTGACTGTTCCGGCATGTGGAGCAGGTACTGCAAATGTTGAGTTCGAGGTAATGACAGGAATGAGTGTCAAGAACTTCGGACCGGGAGAATATCCGTACAAGACCGTTCTTAAGGAAAACACTGTGGAATGTGCGCCGTATGATCTGAAACTGCTGGGGTATTCAACTCACGCAATTCACAACCACAGAGGTGCGTTCTATTACAGAAACAAAGTATTCGCCAACATGGGGTTCGATACGTTCACATGTCTTGAATACATGAACAACGTTGTGAAGACACCTAAGAACTGGGCAAAGGATCAGATTCTGACAGGTCAGATAAAGGATGCCCTCAAGAGCACCAAGGGACAGGATTATATCTACACCATTTCTGTTCAGGGTCACGGCAGGTATCCAACAGAACAGGTTATAACAGATCCTGAGATTCAGGTAACGGAAGCGACTTCAGAAGAGCAGAAGTGGGGTTATGAGTATTACGCCAACCAGGTTTATGAGATGGACAGGTTTGTCAAGGCACTGACCGATGAACTGGCCAAGTTCGATGAGGATGTAGTGCTGGTAATGTACGGAGACCATCTGCCTGCACTGGACATGACCGAAGCTGAGATGACAAACGGGTCTCTTTACGAGACACAGTACATCATCTGGGACAATTTCGGCATGGCCAAGGAGGATAAAGACCTGATGGCATATCAGCTTAATGCCGATGTAATGAAGAGACTTGGAATATCTACAGGCGTAATGACCAAGTTCCATCAGGAAAATGTATATTCAGACACATATCTGGATGATATGAAGGCGCTGACTTACGATATGCTCTATGGTGAGAAATATGTATACGGCGGCAAAAATCCATACAAGCCTACGGACCTTAAGATGGGTGTCAAAACCATCAAAATCAAGGAAGTGGTGCAGGTTGGAGAGAAATACTATATCAAGGGACAGAATTTCACCGAATTCAGCAAGATATCTCTTGACGGCAAGGCCCTCAAGACAGTTTACCTGAGCCCTACACTTCTCCTTCTCAACGAAGAAGTGGATCCTGAAGATGCATCCAGGATGAAGGTAAGTCAGGTTGAGAAAAACAAAGAGATTTTAAGTACAACAGAGTAATGCAGGTGCCGGCCTCTCATGGCCGGCATTTGAAGTGGGAGACAGAATGTTTCAGAGAGTGAGAGTGCCCGTTCTGAAGGGCGATAAAGTAATACTGAGAAGCTGGTCGCGCAAGGATGCTGCCGATTTGTTCGAGTACGCCAGGGATCCCAGGGTAGGCCCTGCCGCAGGCTGGCCGCCGCACAGAAGCCAGGGCGAGTCCAGATTCATCATCGATGAGGTGTATCTGAGCAAGCTGGACTGGGCCATAGTGGATATTGAAAGCGGCAAGCCAATAGGCAACATCGGGCTGGATGAAGAGGTTGTCAGACCTAAGATTCACAGCAGAGAGGTGGGATATTCCATTGCGGCTGACTACTGGGGCAGAGGTATCGCAACTGAAGCAGTAAGCCTTGTAGTCAAGTATTGCTTCGAGGTGCTGAACCTTGAGTGCCTGACCCTGAGAGTCGAGCCGGATAATGAAGCCAGCAGACGTGTTGCCGAGAAGTGCGGCTTTACCTTCGAAGGGATACTGCGCCACTCATACAAGCGTTATGACAATGTTATCGCAGATATGGCGTGCTACTCTCTGCTGAATACTGAATACTATGGGATGGATGTATAGAAATGGCTAAGAAAAAGGACAAAAAGACAGATAAAACCAATGCTGTAAGGCTCGTAGAGGCTGCGGGAATCGAGTACGTGCTGCGTGAGCAGGATATTTCCAAGGGATTCCTGGGCGGTGTTGAGATGGCGAAGATGCTGAATCAGAACCCCAAGCAGGTGTTTAAGACACTTGTGACAGTGTCATCATCAGGGGAGCATTTCGTCTGCGTAATTCCTGTGGACAGGGAGCTGAACCTGAAGAAGGCTGCCCGGCATTTCGGTGTGAAGAAGGTGGAAATGCTGCTCAGCCGCAAGCTGCTTGAGACTACGGGGTATGTTCACGGCGGCTGTTCGCCTGTCGGCATGAAGAAGCCGTTTCCGACGGTCATTGACGACAGCGCGGCAGACTTCGAGACCATAATGGTCAGTGCTGGCAAGGTGGGGCTTCAGATGGAGCTTAAGGTGGGTGACCTGCTGGAGATTACGAGAGCTGCCATGGATAATGTGACTGATGAGATTGACGGGATATAAAAAAGTGCCGTCAGTAGCGAGCAAAATTGTTTGTAGAAACAAAACAAAATAATTTAAAATTTTTTGTTGAAAATACATAAAAAGTTCTATTGTTTTTGTTGACATCACGACTTGAATAATGTAGTCTATAAACTGCACGGATTTAGTCGTGATGGCTTTTGATGTGCGGTAAAGATGATAATAATGTGGATGACGGCTGAAGAGCTGACACCATAGCAGATAGGGAGATACATTAAATGGCGAAGAGACTTAATGAAGCGGTAGAAATCAGATGGCACGGCAGAGGCGGCCAGGGTGCGAAGACGGCATGTCTTCTGCTGGCGGATTGTGCATTCAACTCGGGCAAGCATGTGCAGGGATTCCCTGAATACGGTCCTGAGAGACAGGGTGCTCCGATTACAGCCTACAACCGAATTACTGATGAGCACTACAAGGTTCATTCGAATATTTACAAGCCGGATTATGTTGTTGTGGTTGACGAGACGCTGCTTAAGTCCGTGGATGTTACAAGCGGACTTAAGGACTCAGGCGCGCTTATCATCAATACGAAGAAGTCGCCTGAGGAGATTCGCCGGATTGTGGGATATGAGGGGCGAATCGGCGTCATTGATGCCGAGAAGATATCCATGGAGACTCTGGGCAGGAACTTCCCTAACACGCCAATGCTCGCAGCAGTAGTTAAGGTGAGCAAGGTGATAGATCAGAAGAAATTTGTAGACGACATGCAGGAATCCTTTGAGCACAAGTTCAGGAGGAAGCCTCAGCTCATCGAAGGCAACATGAAGGCATTAGTTAAAGCGTTAGAAGAGGTTAAGGTAGGATAATGAAGACAAGAGCTAAGGATATAAACGAGAAGATAACCTGGCAGGATATTACCATCGGCACTGAGATATACGAGCCGGCCACATCAGTTCTGGTTGAGACAGGTGACTGGCGTGTCATGATTCCTGTTTGGAAGCAGGACGTCTGCAAGCAGTGCCTGCTTTGCGTACCTTTCTGTCCGGACAGTTCAATTCCGGTTAAAGACGGCAAGAGACTGGAATTCGATTTCGTGCACTGCAAAGGCTGCGGTATCTGCTGGAAGGCATGCCCTTTCGATGCAATAGATTTCGTGAAGGAGGATAAGTAATGTCAAAGAGAGACAGAATGTCAGGAAATGAAGCTGTGGCAATAGCCATGAAACAGATCAATCCGGATGTTATGGGTGCATTCCCGATCACTCCGTCAACTGAGATTCCTCAGTATTATTCACAGTACATTGCCAACGGAGAGGTTGATACCGAGTTCGTGGCAGTTGAGTCTGAGCACAGTGCCATGTCCGTGTGCATGGGAGCAGCAGCTGCCGGTGCACGTGCAGTAACAGCAACTTCATCAGCAGGACTTGCATACATGTGGGAACTGCTTTACGTGGCAGCTTCACAGAGACTGCCGATTACAATGGCAGTAGTTAACAGAGCTCTTACAGGGCCAATCAACATCAACAATGACCATTCAGACTCAATGGGTGCCAGAGATTCCGGATGGATTCAGATATATGCAGAGTCAAACCAGGAAGTTTACGACAACTACATTCAGGCAATGCCTATCAGCGAAACAATCAGACTTCCTATCATGGTTTGCCAGGACGGCTTCATTACAAGCCACGGTGTTTCCAACATTGAGCTTATGGAGGATGAGGAAGTTAAGGAGTTTGTCGGCGAATATGAGCCTGACAACTATCTGCTCAAGCATGACAATCCGCTGGCAGTGGGTCCTTACGGCATTTCTCCATATTACATGGAGGCCAAGAGATCTCAGGCTCAGGCAATGAAAGATGCAATGCCTGTCATTATGGATGTTGCCAAGAGATTCGAAAAGGTTACAGGCAGGAAGTATGGATTCTTTGAGGAATACATGATTGACGATGCTGATGTGGCGCTGGTTGTAATAGGTTCAAGTGCAGGAACAGGCAAGGAAGCTGTTGATCGCCTCCGTGCCGAAGGTAAGAGAGTTGGACTTATCAAGCTGAGAGTATTCAGACCGTTCCCTAGACAGCAGCTGGCCGAGGCAATGCTCAAGGTTAAGGCTGTTGCAATTATGGACAAGGCAGAGTCCTTCTCCAACAGCGGCGGCCCCCTCTTCAGTGAAGCCAGAAGTTCACTTTACGATCTGCCAAACAAGCCATACTGCATCAATTACATCTACGGTCTCGGCGGCAGAGACATTACAGTAGAAGACTATTACGAGATTTTTAACGACCTGTTCATCATTCACGACACTGATGATCCGGGCGATATTTACAGATACGTTGGAGTTAGAGACTCAAGATACGGCGAACGCGGATTCGACCACAGGAAGTACGAAGATTAGGAGGGTGACATGGCATACAGTTTAAAAGAGCAGCTGGGTAAACCGGAGAGACTGGCGCCCGGTCACAGACTATGCTCCGGATGCGGAGCAGGCGTAGCGGTTCGTGGAGTGCTCAGAGCGCTTAAGCCTGAGGACAAGGCGGTAATCACCAACGCCACAGGATGTCTTGAAGTATCCACATTCATATATCCGAACACAGCATACACCGACAGCTACATTCATACGGCATTTGCCAACGGTGCAGCAACGTGCGCAGGTGTTGAGACGGCATACAAGGTTCTCAAGAAGAGAGGCAAGATTGATGATACATTCAAGTTCATCACTTTTGGCGGTGACGGCGGTACATACGATATCGGACTTCAGTCCCTGTCCGGCGCTATGGAAAGAGGACACGACATGGTTTATGTGTGCTACGACAACGAAGCGTACATGAACACAGGTATTCAGAGGGCGTCATCGACACCAAGATTTGCCGATGCGACTACAGCACCTGCAGGATCAGTGATTCCGGGCAAAGTTCAGAACAAAAAGAATCTTACAGAGATTATCGCGGCTCACAACATTCCGTATGTGGCGCAGACTACTTTCATCGGCAACTTCAGAGACCTTCACGAGAAGGCTGAGAAGGCAATATATACAGAAGGTCCTTGTTTCCTCAATATCCTGGCTCCATGTCCTAGAGGCTGGCGCTATGAAACAGAGGATTTGGCAGAGATGTGCAGACTGGCTGTAGACACCAGAGTATGGCCTATGTACGAAATCGTTGAAGGCGAGTGGCATCTCACATACGAACCGAAGAAGCCGCTGCCTGTAGAAGAATTCCTCAAGAGACAGGGCAGATTCGCTCACATGTTCAAAAAAGGCAACGAATGGATGATAGATGAGACGCAGGAATACGTAGATCAGCAGTGGGAGAAGCTGCTGTCCAAGTGCAAATAGAATAAAGCTTATCAGAAACGTTTAAGGCCATGAATCCCGGATTACAGGATTTCATGGCCCGTTTTGTATTCTGTAATATTTGGCCTATAGGCCTATTTTTTCTCGTGGACCGCCTTCAGCTCACTGATAAACTCTCGTGCAGCCTTGGATAGGTACTTGTTTCTGGGGTAGGCTATGTATATTGAGCGCTTGCAAAGATCCTCGTCGGCAATGTACAAGGCAGGACGCTCTCGAAGCGGCATGCTGTTTATGCTGCTCTCTGTTATGAGAGAAATTCCGACACCCTTGAGGGTGAGAGCCAGAGTTGTCATTGTCTGTTCGGCTGCAATGATGTGTTCCGGTCTGCATCCGAACTTGTCGAAGAGTGAACACATGAGACGCCCAAGATGCTGGTTTTCTTTGAGAATCAGGAATGTGTGACGGCAGAGAGTGGTGAAATCCTCTTTTGTTAAAACAGTTCCGCTAATTTTCCTGTTTACATCCCAGCCGGAAGGAACCGCAAGATATATCTTCTCGTTTACAAACTCAACGTACTCGTAGCGAGCCTCGTCTTCAACCACCGGAGTTATGAACAGATCCAGCATCCCTTTCTGCGCTTCAGAAGTAAGTTCGGGCACTTTGCCGTCCACTATCTCGATGTTGACATCCGGATATTTTCCTGCAAAAGATGCGATGGCGTCCGGCAGATATGACACATTGAAGAATGTTGCACCGCCGATGACAATATGACCGGTCTTGAGTTCCTCAATATCAAGTATGGTCTGAGTGAGCTGATTGTGAAGCCCCTCAAGCTTGTCCATGTAATCCATGTACACCCTGCCCGCGTCTGTAAGTTCAACAGGCTGCTTGCTCCTGTCGAAGAGCACGGTGTTTAGCTCGGATTCCACTTTTTTGAGTGCCGCGCTGATTGCAGGCTGAGACACTCCAAGAGTTTCTGCAGCCAGAGAAATGTTTCCCAGTTCAGCTATGGTTCTTATGTAATCATTTACCGATCTCTTGTTCAATAATGACACCCCCGTTCACTTCTGATGCCCCCATTACATCTGATGAGCACTAAGCTCCATATTATATTGTGCTGAAAGCCGGCCAGCAGGTAACAAGTAGATATGATACCACTGACATGATCAGGATAACCATAACAGTCATGCCTATTCCCTTCTTCAGCATGAAACTTGGTTTGAGACCGTAGCCTACAGGAATTGCCCTGATTGAAGTAGGCAGCATGTATGATATGTTAACACCGATTGTAGCAACGTAGATATACGGAATAGGGTTAAGCCCGATACCCTGGACTATGCTGAGAATAATCGGCATGGCTACCGCTGCTGTAGCAGTATTGCTGGTCATGTCACTCATCAGCAGAGTAACTGTAATAATAATAAGTATTGTGAAGAAACCTCCGGTAAGTCCCATTGATTTCATGGCTTCTCCGATGGCGCCTGCCGCACCCGTCTCGTTAATCAGAGTTCCTGCAGCCAGACCGCCGGCGAAGATGTAAAGCAGATCCCATATAACCTTACGCTGAGCGCTCTTCCAGGTAATAAGTCTCTCTCCGTCTTTCTGCATGATGAGAAAAGAGATGATGGCGCATATGATAAACACGTAGGCCGGTTTGAGTCCCGGCAGCAGGTCCTGATAGAACTGACGAGTGAAACTAAGAATCGTAGCCACTGCGAACAGTGCCAGCGCCCATTTCTCATCACGCTTCATCTTGCCCATGCTCTTGTACTGCTCGATGAAGAAGGCCTTGGATTCGCCCAGTGAATCGGTCTTCTTGCAGCAGAGCAGCAGATATGCGATATTGCTTACTACTAAGATTAACATAAGAGGCAGGAATCTTACAACCCAGTGCCAGTAGATAAACTCTTCTCCTGTCACCTGCTGCAGGTACTGAACTGTAACCAGGTTCATGGCACCGCCGAGAGGTGAAGCAAGTCCGCCGACACCCGCGCCGTACGCGATGGTCAGCAGTATCATTGATCCAATCCGGTTGCTTCCAATGTCCTCAATGCCTACATACTTGAGCATTGATACAGCAATAGGGGTAATAGCAGCGCATACTACCGCATTAGGAAGCACAGCCGACAGCACAGTGGTAAGGAGGAACCAGAAGATGATCTGACTCCTCAGATTGTTGCCGATAAGCATAAGGAAAGTGGATGCGATTCTTTTGTCCAGTCCCGTGATTTCCCATGATGCTGTGATAATTGATGCTCCCAGCAGAAGCAGAATAATTTCATCCGCGTAATTAGCTATCACCAGCTTCATGTCGCACATCTGAAACAGTGCATTGATTGCTATGGGCAGGAAGCCCGTTACTGCGAAGTCAACAGGACCCGTAATCCACCAGTATGCCATCCATGCAATTGTGCCTATGGCTCCGCGTGCTGCAGCAGTCTCGAAGAATGTCTGCGGCAGGCAGAGATAACACAGCACGAAGAGAGCAGGCCCAATAAGCAGGTGAATAACTCTAATCTTACTATCTTTTGTCATTTTCGTTCTCCCGATACAAATAATTAGTATAATTAAATAATTATATCTGCATAATTATTTACTTTTGGTTATATCTTGTAAAGAGAAAAAATAAGGCCTATAGGCCCCAAAATGACAACAAAAGAGGAGGCCGGTAAGCCTCCTCCTAATCTTCGTGATATTTCCCTTTTACAGGAATATGTACTTAAGTACGAACAGTACAGCCAGGATGTACATTAATGGGGTAACATCCTTTGCCTTGCCTGTTGCCAGCTTGATTATTACATATGAGATGCAGCCGATTGAGATACCTTCTGAAATGCTGTAGAAGAGCGGCATTGCCAGAATGCACAGATAGCAAGGAATAGCATCTGTAGGGTCAATCTTGCTGAAGCCGAGCTTGCTGATTCCTTCGAACATGAGGAATCCAACCATGAGCAGAGCAGGTGCTGTAGCGAATGATGGAATAGTTGTGAACAGCGGTGCGAACAGGATTGAAAGCAGGAACAGTACGCCTGTTGTAAGTGCTGTGAGACCTGTACGTCCGCCAGCTGATACACCTGAAGCTGATTCAACATATGTAGTAGTTGTTGAAGTACCCAGGATAGCACCGGCTGAAGTAGCGATAGCATCTGAAAGCAGTGCAGGCTTGATAGCAGGGAGATGACCGTCCTTGTCGAGCATGTTAGCCTTGGTGCTTACGCCGATGATTGTTCCGATTGTATCGAAGATATCAACGAACATGAATGAGAAAATGATAACGATGAAGTTAAAAATGCTCACTCCGTTGAGATCTGCCTTGAAGCACTGTCCGAATGTTTCGCCCAGAGCTGAGAAGTCAAAGCTGATGATGGCACTTGGAATCAGTGAGTAGAATCCGTTATCAACATCAACAGTATAAAGTCCAACCAGCTGACAGATAATGCCGATGAGCCATGTAACGATGATACCGATAAGGATTGCGCCTCTAACGTTCTTGATATAAAGAACTGCGATAATAAACAGACCAACAATAGCCAGAAGTGCCGAGATACCTGCAGTGTGGAAGTTTGCAGTGAAGTCGGTAATGCCTACCAGTGTTGCAGAGTCGATGCAGATACCTGCGTTCTGCAGACCGATGAATGCGATGAACAGACCGATACCAACTGATACTGCAGTCTTCATGTTGAGCGGAATTGCATTGAAGATTGCTTCACGTACATTAGTAAGTGTCAGCAGAATGAATACAAGACCTTCGATGAATACTGCCAGCAGAGCTGTCTGCCAAGGTACTCCCATTCCCAGAACAACTGTGTAAGCCAGATATGCGTTCAGTCCCATACCCGCTGAAAGTGCGAACGGCAGATTTGCCAGGAACGCCATACAGCATGTTCCGATGAATGAAGCGAGTGCAGTTGCGATGAGAACTGCTGTTGGATCCATGCCTGCAGCACCCAGAATGCTTGGGTTTACAGCCAGGATGTAGGCCATTGTCATGAACGTTGTGACGCCGGCACCGATTTCGGTTTTTACCGAAGTCTGGTTTTGCTGGAGTTTAAAAAACTTTTCCAATTTAAACAACCTCTCCTTCTTCGTTCGGGATACTATTTCCCTTCATACTGAATAACTGTTTTAACATCATATTTCTCAAGGACAGCACGTCCGTTAAGACCCTTTAATTCGAGAAGACATACCATGCAGGCAACTTCAGCCCCCAGAGATTCAACAATATCCGCAGCTGCTCTTATAGTGCCTCCTGTAGCAATAAGGTCATCGATGATTACAACCTTCTCGCCCGGTCTGATATCATCGGCATGAACCTCTATCTCAGCAGTGCCGTACTCCAGATCGTAAGCCTTCCGTATAGTGGTACGCGGCAGCTTGCCAACCTTGCGCACGGGAACGAAAGGCTTGCCCAGATTATAGGCGATAGGCATTCCCAGCAGAAATCCCCTGGATTCAAGTCCGATAATCTTGTCAAATTCAACGCCTTCAAGTCTCGACTGCATCTCATCTACAGCCAGTCTGAGACCTTCAGCATCATTGAGCACGCCTGTAATGTCTCTGAAAATGATTCCGGGTTCAGGGAAATCAGGGATGTCAATGATATAGTCCGCAACTGTCTTCTTCGTACTCATGTCAATCCTCCTAAAAAGGTAAAGGGACTACTCTGAGTAGTAGTCCCTCCTCGTTCATCTATATTTTATTTATAAAGGTCTCTCTTGTCAACTACTCTCTTGGCCTTTCCTTCACTTCTTGGAATAGTCATTGGAGCAACAACCTGTACATCAACCTTGATGCCAAGCATTGACTTGAGTCCTGCAACAATCTTAGCTTCTCTCTCGTAGTTTGGAATATCGTTTGCTTCTGCCATTTCAGGAGTAAGCTCAACCTGAACCTCGATAGTATCCTTGGTTCCGATTCTGTCAACTACGATCTGATAGTTTGCCTGATAGCCTTGCTGCAGAAGAACTGCTTCAATCTGTGAAGGCCATACGTTAACGCCCTTAACAACCATCATGTCGTCAGCTCTGCCCATAGGCTTGTGCATTCTTACGTGAGTACGTCCGCATGCACACTTTTCTCTCTTCAGGTAGCAAAGGTCTCTGGTTCTGTATCTGATGAGCGGGAATGCCTTCTTGTCCAGGCATGTGAATACCAGTTCACCAACTTCTCCGTCAGGGAGCACTTCGCCTGTGTCAGGATTGATGATTTCAGGAATGAAGTAGTCTTCCTGAATGTGCATGCCGCTCTGGTCTTCGCATTCGAAGGATACGCCAGGACCGCATGTTTCTGTCAGACCGTAAATATCGTATGCCTTGATGCCGAGGGTCCTCTCGATGTCTTTTCTCATTTCCTCAGTCCAAGGTTCTGCACCGAAGATACCTGCCTTCAGCTTAAGCTTGTCCTTGAGACCTCTCTTAACTATTGTTTCACCCAGATTGGCTGCGTATGACGGTGTGCAGCAGATGATGGTTGATCCCAGGTCTTCCATAAACTGAAGCTGTCTGTCAGTATTGCCTGATGACATAGGCAGGGTGAGTGAACCTACTTTGTGTGAACCGCCGTTGAGTCCGGGACCGCCTGTGAAGAGTCCGTAGCCGTAGCAAACGTGAACTACATCCTCTTTTGAGCCGCCTGCAGCAACGATGGCTCTGGCACAGCATGTTTCCCAGATATCTATGTCGTCCTGAGTATAGAATGCCACAACTCTCTTGCCTGTAGTACCGCTGGTTGACTGGATACGAACACATTCTTCCATTGGAACAGACACATATCCGTATGGATAGGCATCCTTAAGGTCATCCTTGGTGATGAACGGAAGTTTAGGTAAATCGTCGTAGCCCTTGATGTCGTCCGGAGTAATTCCGGCTTCGTCCATCTTAGCGCGGTAAGGTGCGCAGTTCTCATAGACATACTTAACGTGCTTTACCAGTTTCTCACTCTGAAGCTTCCTGAGTTCAGGGATCGGCATGGTTTCAATTTCTGGCTGAAAATACTTTCCCATTTTATTTTCTCCTGTTTTTTAAAAATACCGACATTCGTAGGAGCGCCGATTCCCTTTAATTATAAAGGTTTGTGTGTCAAACCACAAGGTTTTGTGGTATAGTTTATGGGTACTTATAAAAATTTGAGAAAGGTAGTTTAACAATGGACAAAATGATAATGCTGGGTAATGAAGCATTCGCACGCGGTGCGTATGAAGCCGGCGTCAAGGTTGTTTCATCATATCCGGGAACACCAAGCACTGAGGTGACAGAAGCCCTCGCCAAAGCAGATGAAGTCCACGTAGAGTGGGCGCCTAACGAGAAGGTTGGCGTTGAGGTGGCAATCGGTGCATCGGTTGGCGGAGCACGTTCGCTCTCATGCATGAAGCACGTGGGACTGAATGTTGCCGCAGACCCTTTTTATACAGCAGCATACACAGGAGTCTCAGGCGGATGCGTTATTCTTGTTGCAGATGACAACGGATGCCATTCAAGTCAGAACGAGCAGGACTCAAGATATCACGGCAGAAGCGCAGGAGTACCGGTTCTGGAGCCGGCCAATGCGCAGGAGTGCAAGGACTTCATGAAGTTCGCCTATGAGATGAGCGAGAAGTACGATACAGTAGTGCTGGTAAGATCAAATACCAGAGTATCTCACTCAAGAGGAATAGTGACAGTTGATGAAAGAGTAGAGCAGCCGATTATTCCGTACGTTAAGGATTTCCAGAAGCGTGTGGCGATGCCTGCAATGGCCATCAAGCTGCATGTGGCTCAGGAGAAGAGACTGGCACAGATTGAAGCGGACGGTCCTGCAATGCCGATTAATACAGTGGAGATGAACGATCCTTCCATCGGTATAATCACAAGCGGCATCTGCTATCAGTATGTCAAGGATGCACTTCCGGAAGCAAGTGTTCTGAAACTTGGACTTATTAATCCACTTCCTAAGGCAATGATTCACGACTTTGCCGCCAAGGTGGACAAGCTCTATATAATAGAAGAAGGCGATCCTTTCTTCGAGGAGCAGCTGAGGGCTGACGGCATTCAGTTCGCAGGCGGCAAGGACATGTTCACCATCCAGGGTGAATACAGCGTTAACATGATAAAGAAAGCGTTCGGCAGAGAGGTGGCACCGAACGTGGAAATCACAGATGCTCCGGGCAGACCTCCGCTCCTTTGTGCAGGTTGTCCGCACAGAGGCCTTTTCCATATTCTCAGCAAGCTGAAGCTGAACGTTATGGGCGATATCGGATGCTATACACTGGCAGCACTGCCTCCTACAGAGGCCATGGACTCATGTCTCTGCATGGGAGCATCAATTGGCATGGCACACGGTTTCGAGAAAGCAACGGGATCATCGGACAACACTGTAGCAGTGCTGGGTGATTCGACATTCCTCCATTCAGGAATGACAGGACTGCTCAACATGGCATATAACGGTTCAACAGGAACTGTAATCATACTGGACAACAGAATTACAGGAATGACGGGGCATCAGCAGAATCCTGCATCAGGCAAGAACGCCAAGCTGGAAGATGCTCCCGCAGTTGATCTGGGTGAAGTGTGCAGAGCTCTTGGCGTCAAGAATGTTGTTGAAATCGATCCGTTCGAACTTGAGGATCTGGAGAAGGTGCTCCGCGAAGAAACAGCGAGAGATGAGCTGTCTGTAGTAATCACAAAGCGTGCATGCGCCCTCATCGAGAAGCAGCCGATGGTGCCTCATATCATTACAGATGACTGCAGGAAGTGCAAACAGTGTATGAAGATAGGATGTCCTGCCATCGAAGAGAAAGACGGCAAACCGTACATTCTGCCTGAGTCATGCGTAGGCTGCGGTCTTTGCACCAAGGTATGCAAATTCGATTCAATCAAGGTAGTTGCAAAGGAGGGTAAATAATGAATACTAATATTCTCATCGTCGGAGTCGGCGGTCAGGGAACACTCCTTGCGAGCGTGCTCCTTGGCAATCTTGCCCTCAGGAAAGGATATGACGTTAAGCTGAGCGAGGTTCACGGCATGTCTCAGAGAGGCGGAAGTGTAGTAACCCATGTTAAGATCAGCGATGATACAGTAAATTCGCCTTTAATTGAAAAAGGTGATGCAGACGTTATTCTGGCTTTCGAGGAACTTGAAGCATACAGATGGCTGCCGTATCTTAAGGAAGGCGGCACCATTTACATGAACACACAGCAGATTATGCCGATGCCTGTAGTCATAGGAGCTGCAGAATACCCTGCAGATATCATGGGGACACTCAGCAGAGAGGCCGGACAGGTGAAGGCATTCGACGCTCTTAAGATTGCTTCAGACTGCGGAAGCGTCAAGGCAGTTAACGTGGTGCTCCTGGGAGCAGCATCCAAGGCACTGCCGTTCTCAGAAGAGGAATGGATTGAAGTAATCGAGAAGTTCGTTAAGCCTAAATTCGTTGAACTGAACAAGAAGGCATTCGCTGAAGGCAGAGAAGCATAGAGAACTGCACCAGCGAAATAGCAAAATTAAGTAATAAAGCAGCCGGAATCTGTCACTGGACAAACCGGCTGCTGTTTTATTGTATTTGTGAAAATCGGTCATGTTTGAAGGGATGTGTTATTCGCTGTCCGCATCCTGCCAGAAGTTTACAGGCTCATAGTCTTTGAGGGTTGCCAGGAATCCTGCTTCCTGCAGTTTGCTCTGGATAAGATCCAGAGTGTCCTCACTGTCAGCTATAACAGTATGGTAGTGATATCCGTTTGTAACATTGAGAAGCAGTCTGGAACTGCTGTGCTCGATATCTTCACAGAACCGGATTACATCTGCTCTGGAACGGATATCCATGTCTGCTCTGACAGTGCCGTAGGCTCTATGAAAAATGAACACATCTCTGACAGTGCCGCCGTAGTCTACTATGATGTTCAGTTCGTCTCTGACTTCATCATCATTGTGTATGACTTTGAAGACTCTGCTGATTTCAGAATCCTCCACCAGAACATAACCCATGTTCGTAGAAATAATCTGATGATTGCTGGCACGAAGCAGAGCCATATCCTGAACGATGACCTGCCTGCTTACGTTGAGCTTGTCAGCCAGAGCGCTGCCCGATACAGCTCTGTCGCTGTGTCTGAGAATTTCAAGTATCTTGTCTCTGCGAGCCTGTCCCTTCATTAAATAACCTCCTCGTGCAGATTCTTAAGGGAAATATCCAGAATTGGTGCGGAATGTGTCAGTGCTCCGCTCGATATGTAGTCGACTCCAAGTTCAGTAAGGCGGGCAATATTTTCTCTGGTTACATTGCCGGAAACCTCGATGAGTGCTTTGCCGCCGATAATTTCGATGGCTGCTTTCATGGTATCGTTGTCCATGTTGTCAAGCATGATTATGTCTGCTCCGGCCTCAACAGCATCTGTTACCATTTCAAGTGTTTCGCATTCTACCTCAATCTTGCGAACGAAGGACACGTATGCCTTGGCCATTTCTACGGCTTCCTTCACTCCGCCGGCAGCGCCGATGTGATTATCCTTCAGCATTACGCCGTCGGACAGGTTCATTCTGTGATTGCTGCCGCCGCCCGTGGCAACTGCATACTTTTCAAAAATTCTGTTGTTTGGTGTTGTCTTGCGTGTATCCAGAAGTTTTGTTGATGTGCCTTCAAGGTAAGCGGCCACTTCATGTGTGTATGTAGCAATGCCGCTCATTCTCTGCAGATAGTTAAGTGCAGTTCTCTCGCCGCTGAGAATGGCGCGAATATCGCCGTGGACACGAGCCATAATCTGACCCGAAGTAACATGTTCGCCGTCAGATACGGTGAATTCAACATGTGCGTTATCGTCAAGGAGCTTGAAGACTCTTTCGAAAACCTGCAGTCCGCAGATGATACCATCCTGCTTGCAGATGAGAGTGGCTACTCCAGGTTTGGCTTCAGGCATGACGCAGTTTGTCGATACGTCCTCGTCAGTAATATCTTCTCTTAATGCGCTGATGATAAGCGGATCTATATTAAGTTTAAGTGTTACAGGATCAAACATTAGACTTCCTTCCTTTCCTTGTTGATTTCGGCCATTGCCAGTTCTTTGTACTCTTCTGCCAGTGCGGCTGTATCAGCATAAACTGCCATATCAGGACTTGGTGCCTTGTCCTGGTCAAGCTTCTGATATTTGATGTTCATCTCGTCAGCAGCTCTGCCTGCGAAAACAAGACTTTCAAGAAGCGAGTTGCTGGCAAGTCTGTTCCTGCCGTGAACACCGTTGCATGCCGTCTCGCCAACAGCATACAGATGCTCCATGGTAGTCCGGCTTTCGTAGTTTACCTTGACGCCGCCCATGAAATAGTGCTGAGCAGGAACCACAGGAATGCATTCCTTGAAAACATCGTATCCAGCTTCTCTGCAGTGTTCGATGATTGCAGGGAAGTGGGAACGAAGCTCATCTTCAGGAATGGTCCTCAGGTCCTCCCATACGAAGTCAGTGCCGTCCTTCTCCATCTGGTTCAAAATCGCCTTGGAAACAACGTCTCTAGGCTGAAGCTCATCAACGAAGCGATTGCCGTTCTTGTCATAAAGCTTGGCGCCTTCACCTCTTACCGACTCAGAAATAAGGAAGCTTCTCTCACCTTCACCCTTTACATATAGTGTCGTAGGATGAATCTGCACATAGTCAATATCCTTAAGCTGGATGCCATGCCTGATGGCGATGGCAAGGGCGTCGCCAGTCAGATGCTTGAAGTTGGTGGAATGCTTGTAAAGACCGCCGATGCCGCCTGTTGCCCATACAGTATAGTCTGCACGGATTTCATCTATAGTGCCGTCTTCCTTCTGAACCACCGCTCCGTAGCAGCAGTTATCACTGCTGATTATGTCAAGCATGGATGTGTAAGGGATGATGGTTATGTTATCACGTGACTGTGCTTCAGCAAGAAGCTTCTCGGTAATTGCCTTGCCTGTAGTGTCCTCATGGTAAAGTATTCTGTTATCGGAATGGGCGCCCTCCTTGGTGAATGCCAGAAGTCCGTCCTCTTCCCTCGCGAACTCGACTCCGAAGTGAACCAGATCCGAAATCACCTGCTGTGAAGAATTAATCATAATGCTCACAGAATTCTTGTCATTCTCGTAGTGACCGGCTTTCATGGTATCCTCGAAGTACTTGTTGTAGTCCTCATCATCCTTGAGCATGCAGATGCCTCCCTGGGCCAGATAGGAATCGCTGCTGACAAGGTCGCTCTTGGATATGATGGTGATATTCTTGTTTTTGCTGAGGTTAAGGGCGCAGTAAAGACCCGAACAGCCGCAGCCTACAATTAAAATGTCTGTCTTCATAATTTCCTCAAAAAATAACATGTAATAGCGATGTAGAAAGCGATGCACGCCGCTTTCTGATTGTAATGGCACAAGTATATCACAAGTGTCAAGGGGTGACAAGACAGTTGTCGGACATATTTATTTACAGATAACTTGACATGCTGTCCAAGTGTCAATATAATGGGTGTAATCGCCATCGCGAGAATAGACAGAGTTATTTGAAGGGCTGCAGTTTCTGCGGTCTGGGTATGCAGGAGAATGAAATGTTGACTACCAGAGAATTACAGGATGAAATAATCCGTTTGAAGAAGGAAAATGATGTTTGCATACTGGTTCATGCGTATCAGAGCCAGGACATATGGGAAGTTGCCGACTATGTGGGCGACTCATACGGACTCAGTGTCAAGGCGGCAGAATCAGATGCGAGCACTGTGATAATGTGCGGTGTGAGATTCATGGCTGAGACAGTTAAGATTCTTTCGCCGGACAAGAAGGTTATTCTCTCCAATCCTCAGGCAGGATGCCCTATGGCAGACCAGATGGATGCAGAACTTGTATCTGCCCTTAAGGAGAAGGCTCCTGATCATAAAGTAGTATGCTATATTAATACATCTTCTGAGCTTAAGACGGTTTGTGACGCATGTGTTACATCATCATCTGCAGTTAAGATTATCAGGAACATGGACGCGGAGAACATTCTTTTCGTGCCTGACTGCAATCTTGGCGAGTGGGTGGCCAATCAGGTTCCTGAGAAGAACATCAAGCTCGTTCAGGGCGGATGTCCAGTTCACTTCAGAATTACGACCGACCAGGTCAAGGAAGCGAGAGCGCTGCATCCTGATGCACTTCTTGCCGTTCACCCTGAATGCAAGCCGGCAGTAACTGCAATGGCAGACTACGCAGGCAGCACTACTGGAATCATGGATTACTGCAGGAACTCCGATGCTAAAGAATTCATAATCGGTACTGAGAACAGTATCGTGCAGCATCTTCAGTTCGAGTGCCCTGACAAGAAGTTCTATCCGCTATCCAAGGAATGCGTATGTCCTAACATGAGGCTTACCACACTGCCTCAGGTGTATCAGTGCGTAATGGGTACAGGCGGCGAGGTAATAGAGCTGGATGAAGATGTGAGAATCAAGGCCAAGGAATGTATCGACACAATGCTCACTCTGGGCAAATAACTGACGAAGTGATTAATTAAGGCAAACAAAGAATATGGATATCAGGCGTGACTTTAGGGTTGCGCCTTTTGATTTGCTGACCGCATATATGTTATAATCAGTAAAATGCGAAATTCGGAGGAAGACAAATGACATTTGCAGTATTAATTCTTGTTGCGGTAATGTGTGCACTGGCTGTGCTGATTGCTGCAATAGTCAAGCTGTTCAAGACAGACGATTACCTGGATGATGATGTAATCGCCACATATCCAAGCGACCAGGGAATGGCACCATCGCGTATGGTGAGAGCAGGCGACACCTTTTTTATGGTGTACGAAGACAGCAGCGCAGACAGATTCGGCATCGGCATGGGCACGCGCCTTGACGATCTGCAGCTCATTTACAGCACCGAGAGCGGCAGAGTTCTGGATATTATCGGCAAGGACAATTATGTAGTCTGGAGCCAGCTGGACAGTGATGGCATATCCGTGAGGACATACTATGTGAATACCGGGGAACTGGAAAAAATCTGCGAGAAGCAGGATGCCGGCCGGGTGTCAGGCTCTGTGGGTGTATGTGACTACTGCGCATACTTCGAAGAAGCTGATGAAGACGGCACGAAGGTGAACATTGTCGAATACAATCTTGAGACCGGAGATGAGAAGGTGATAGAGTCTGTTCATGTTGTTGACGGCGTGAGCAGGCCAATAGAAGGGTTCAAGGTTTATCACAATATCATGACCGTAATCGAGCAGGATCTGACCAGCGAAATCAGGCTGGCGGCTGTGGATCTGAACACTTTGGTCAAGTCAGATATCAGGATGGGTGTAACAGGAATTTCTGACGGCAGATACGAACTGACAGTGGACAAGGTAATAGATATTGCTCCGAACCTTCACAGAATGACATACATGATACACGCCATTGAGAAGGGCAAAGGTGTCGTATATGAAGTAGGAGACAAGAAGACTCTCAAATGCGCCATGGTTGACGGTCGAGAAGTAAGAGGAAGCCTGGGATCGGAATTCGGCATTGTTTACTGGATTGAAGAAGTTGTCAAAGGCGGTGCTGTGACCAGGGAACTTCATGGATATAACAGCACGGCAAGGCAGCACATTATCAAAATTAACGGTGTCTCCAGTTATGTTATGGATGAGGATGACATGTACTATTTCCATGAACATCCGGAAACAGGACAGCTTGCTCTATGCAGACGCGGTGTTGCCGGCAATATCAAGACGCTGGACATGGCGGCAGCCAAGGCGGAGCACAAAGAGCGAAAGAAGCAGAAGAAGCTTAAGGGAAAGGAATAGCAGAAGTAATGGGATTAGTAAGGAAAATAATACTTGTAGTCTGTCTGATTGTCTTCGTGGGAGCAGCAGGAGTTCTTATCCAGTACTATTACAACGGATACAAAGAGATGAATTCCCTCAAAGACCTTAAACAGTCAGAGGAGCTTGAGGACCTGAAGACGGACAAGGGCATAATAATCGGCAAATACGTGCCAATCTGGCAGAAGAACAACGACCTTATCGGCTGGATAAGAATTGACGGAACCAAAATAGACTTCCCGGTAATGCAGACACCTGATGATCCTGAGTATTATCTGAGGCGGGATTTCAACAGGGAGCATTCCACCGGCGGGGTGCCGTTCATGGATGTTCACAGTGACATATTCATGCCGACTTCCAATTTCATGATTTACGGACACAACATGAAGAACGGCAGCATGTTCCATGATCTGATTAAGTACGAAGACGAGGAGTTCTACAGGGATCACAAGACCATTAACTTTGATACCATATACAAAGGCGGTCAGGGTGTATATCAGGTGGTGGCAGCAGGCTACTCGCAGATATATGATAAGGATTCAAGCAAATTCAAGTACTATGCATATGCCGGAATGACTTCTGAACGGGAATACCATGAGTTTGTAGACGGTGTAAAGAAACTCAGCTGTTATGATACCGGTGTTGTTCCGGAGTACGGCAGTCAGCTTATTACACTTAGCACATGTACCAATGTTAGCGATGAAGGAAGATTCTTCGTTGTGGCAGTAAGAACAGATAAATAGCACAGCAGAGAAGTAAATAAGAATGCCCCCGCATGTTCGCGGGGGCATTGCTGTAATTGTCTTACGATTATGAATTGCGATGCTACTTAAGTTTCTCGCCGTCAGCGAAAGCTTTGCCTACTACAGAGCCCAGAACATTGTAGTTGTGATTGAGGCCGTCGTATGTGATTGGCTCGAGCTTTGCCAGGTCGATGGAACCGTCTGTGATAACGCTCTCATCAGCTGATACGTTAACGATGTTTCCAATCATGATGTGTGTATCTGCATCATAGCTGACCAGCGTACACTCAATTGCTGCGGGATACTGGTCAACCAGCGGAGCATCTACGAATTCACTTTTGGCAGCTGTGAAACCAGCTCTGGCGAATTTGTCAGGGACTTCATTTGCTGAGACAATTCCCACATAGTCAGACTCAGTTACAGTCGATGCAGTAGCGAAGCTGACAGTAAAGGCCTTTCTCTCGAGGATGTTTTTAACTGTCTTGTGAGTTGGGCTGAGGCACATTGTAATCTGATTTGCACCTGATACGCCGCCCCATGCTGCGTTCATGATATCAGGTGTTCCGTTCTCGTCATAAGCTGCAATCATCAGCACCGGTTCGGGTGTGATAAATGATTTAGGTCCGAAGTTTATTCTTGCCATTATCTTGTTGCGGGCAGTCTCCTGCCCGACACTCCTTTCTTTGATTTACTATCTTATTATATCTCAAAAATGTCATTAAAAAAGTGCTGTTTTACGATATATATTGAAACAAAGTGGTGCGTAAACTAATTCATCGGTGTATAATTATACTACACTATTCTATTATGGGAACGACAGCAGGAGAAGGGTATGAACAGGAATTACGAGATGGATAATGAAATGACAATTGAGAGTGCAGACATTGACAGACTTACAGGCGTATACAGCAGGCAGGCGGGAGAAGCGGTAATTAGAACCATGATTCAGCCCGGAGGTGCCATGCTGGTATGCAATGTGGATAACTGCAGAGTGATTAACAACCGTTTCGGACATAAAGCAGGAGATGAATGCCTGCATGACATTGCCAGACTCCTCGGATTCATTGCCGGGGAGAGAGCTGTAGTAGTGCGTGTCAACGGTAACGTATTCGTAATATACAGTCTGGGTTTCAAAGATATCAAAGAAGTCGACGAGCTGGCGGATCACATTATCAGGCGCATTGACAGTTACAATCTGAATGCTGATATTCCCCTCGCCCTTACAATAGGAACGGCATTTTATCAGAACAACGATACCTTCGGAAGCATGTTTACCAGAGCAAGCCGTCGCCTTGATGAAAAAATGATCGGAAAGGGACTGACAAAGGAAATTGCAGAACCGGAGAACTGGGCCATTGACATGAAAATTCTCAATGGAGAACTGGCAGAGGAGATGAAAGAGACAGGCGGGGCGCTCTGCAGAGAGCCGGAGACTTTCAAGATGGTTTACAGATATATTGTAAGGGGCATGACTAGAAACGACATAGTTGCATCCCTTGCAATTCTTTCCATTACAAACGAGTCAGGCGGAGTTGCTGATTACGATGTCAATGAAACAATGATGGAGATTCTGGGTGAGGCCCTTCACAAGACACTGAGGTTCGGAGACCTTTACTGCAGATATTCCAACAGCCAGTACATGGCAATATTCAACGGAGCAGATGAAATCAACTCTGCAACAGTCTGCAAGAGAGTTGAAGCATCATTCAGAGAGCTTCAGCCGAAGAACAAGCCTGCATGCAGCCTGGATTGCAGGTGGGAACGCATCAAGGGTGAATAGAGGCGAGCAGCTGACGAATGTGTGTGAATGCGAAAACAATTGCAATGCAGCTTCACCCGTGTTATTTTATTTAATGAATTAGGCTGGTGCCCGGTAATTCCGGGCACCATTAATGTATAAGGGAGAAATAGAGTGATAGAATTAGCAAAAGATAAAATTGTGCACGGTTTCCGCGTAGAGAGAGTAACAGAAATTAGAGAACTGGCGGCGCAGCTTGTTGAGATGGTTCATGAGAAGACACAGCTGAAACTTGTCTGGCTCAGCAGAGAAGAAGAAAACAAAACTTTCGCCGTAACCTTTGAGACACTTCCGTGGAACAACACCGGTGTATTCCACATTCTCGAGCACTCAGTTCTTTGCGGTTCTGACAGATATCCTGTCAAGGAACCTTTTATCGAGCTGCTCAAGAACTCCATGAATACATTCCTTAATGCCATGACATTCCCGGACAAAACCATGTATCCGGTTTCCAGCCAGAACAATCAGGATTTCATCAATCTCATGAGGGTGTATCTTGATGCAGTATTCCATCCTGCAATTTACAGCAAGCCTGAAATTTTCATGCAGGAAGGGTGGCATTATGAGAAGGACGAATCCGGGAACATATCATATAAAGGTGTTGTATTCAACGAGATGAAGGGGGCCATGGCAGACGCCGGTGAGATAATGGAGGCGGCATTAAATGAAGCGCTTTTGCCTGATACGCCTTATGCGTACAATTCCGGCGGAAGTCCTGAAGCTATTCCTGATCTGACATATGAGCAGTTCGTGGAGGCCCACCGCAAGTTCTATTCTCCATCAAACGGAATCATTTTTCTCGATGGGAGCATTGATCCGGATCAGATTCTGGGAATTATTAACGATGAGTTCCTGTGCGATCTGCCGAGAGGAGAACGTGTGGCGCCGCCGGCTGTTCAGGAGTCTGTGGATGGCGGAGTGAGAACGGTAAAATATGAGATAGGACCGGAAGAGCCGATTGAACAGCGAATGAGAATGGCATGGGGCAGAGGTTTGTGCACATATGATCAGCGTGAGAAGATTCTCGCCATGGACATTCTGGGTGAGGTGCTGGCAGGAAACAATGAGGCATATCTGAACAAGCTGATTCTGGAGAGAAACCTTGCAGAGGATGTAGCAGTGCGCGTGTACGAAGGTATTGCGCAGCCGTGGGTCAAGGTTGAAGTGCGCAATTTCTGCAGAGATGATGCTGATAAAATAGAAGAAATTATTTTTGGGGAACTGGAGAGACTGGCAGAGGAAGGCATCGACAGAGACAGGCTGGAAGCAATTATGGCAAACAGCGAGTTTCTCATGGAGGAGCACGATTTCGGAACATATCCGCAGGGGCTGTTCTTCGGTTTCATGATAATGGACAGCATGCTTTATGGCGGTGCTCCCGAATTATATCTGGAGAAAGGTACATTGTATGATGACCTTAGAGCCAAGATGAAGGATGGATATTTCGAGAAGCTGATAAGAGAAGTGCTCCTGGACAACAACCATAAATGCCAGATAATTCTGGAGCCGTCAGTGACTCTGGGTGAAGAGAGAAGAGCCAGAGAAGCAGACAGGATTAAAGAAGAAACCGGAAGATGGTCAGCCGAAGATGCTGCTGCAGTGCAGGATGCACAGGACAGGCTTACAGCCTGGCAGAACAGCGAAGACAGGGCTGAAGATCTGGAGAAACTGCCGCATCTGACACTTGAAGACATGGACGATAAGCCGGAAGATATACCGACAGAAACAAGGAAGGCCGGCGACGTTACTGTAGTGCGCCATCCGATAGAAACAGGCGATATCAGATACGTAAGCATGTACTTTGAAATAGATGAATATGACAAAGAAAAGCTTTCGCAGCTTTCTTTCCTTGCGGAGCTTCTGGGAGCATTGAGAACTGAGAAGCATGATTCACAGGAACTCATTGTAAGCCAGCAGAAGCATCTTGGCAGGCTGGATTTCGATCTGTTGCTCTACGGCATGAACAACAGCAAAGAAATTTCAAGCGTACAGTTTACTGTAACTTTCAGCGTGCTCCAGCATAATATGCTCCCGGCCGCAGAACTTATTACCGACATTCTCAGCGGGACAGTCTTCGATCAGGAAGACAGGATTCTGGACATTCTCAAGCAGTGCAAGCAGGAGCGAAGACAGTCATTTATAATGGGTGGGAACTCTGCTGCTAACAGACGAGTTCTGGCAATGGCCGGCAAGCTGGGGGCTGCCCAGGAGGCAATAACCGGATTCGAATATTACCAGTGGCTTAAGGATAAGCTGGACAACTGGAATCCGCAGGAAATGGCGGCGACTATGGCTGAGTGCCTGAGAGGCGTTATTCGCACGGATAACATGACTATCAGTGTTACAGCAGGCAAAGGATTTGATGATACTGAACTGATAGAGGCTGTTACAGCAGGAATAGGGCCGAAGGCCGGTGGCTGCGGCATACAGACGCAGGTTCGCAAGTGTCTCGATGATGTGAAACCGGCAGGGTTCAGAAGAGAAGGAATGATAATTCCTGCAGATATCTCCTTTGCAGTACGAGGCGGCGACCTGAGTCTTCACAACAGTGGATTTTCGGGCAAAATGCAGGTAGCGGCAAGAATAATCAGTCTGGCGCATCTATGGAACGCCATAAGAGTTCAAGGCGGAGCATACGGAGCAGGAATGTCAGCCAATCCGTCGGGACTGCTGACCTGCTATTCGTATCGAGATCCGTCGGGAGCATCGAGTCTTGACACTTTCCTGGAAACGGGAGCATTCCTGAGGGAAATTGCGTCCGAAGATTTCGATCTGACAGGATTCATTATCGGGGCTGTATCTGAAGCTTCGCCGCTGATGACGCCGCGGCTTAAGGCGCAGGTGGGTGATGCCTTCTACTTCAAAGGTACTACTTATGAATACAGATGTCAGGTGCGCAGAGAGCTTCTGACAGTAACAAGAGAGGAGCTCATTGAAATGGCGGACGCCATAGAGGCGGCACTTGCTTCAGGCGGCTTTTGCATCGTTGGCAGCGAAGAGCAGCTGGAAGCTGCAGGCGAGCTTGATCTCGTGCTGAGGGTATAATCTGAGGGTATGATGATTCTGAACTGACGACTGCAGTTAAATAGAGGTCTATAGCCCAGAGGACGAAATTGAGAAATAACGGCCTATAGGGCAAGATAGAGAAATAACAAAGGGACCGGAATTTCCGGTCCCTTTCTGTAAGCAGCTTTTCGGCTGGTTTATTCCATTACTGCGCCCTTGCATGATGCGGCAACGAGTCTTGAGTATCTGTTGAGCCAGCCGTCTTTAACCTTAGGTTCAGGTTTAACGTATGCAGCCTTCCTTGCTGCCAGCTCTTCATCTGTAATATGGAGGTGAATTGCGTAGTTAGGGATATCGATATCGATAATATCTCCGTCCTCAACTAGACCGATAAGTCCTCCATCAGCAGCTTCAGGACAAACGTGACCGATTGAAGCGCCTCTGCTGGCCCCTGAGAATCTGCCGTCTGTAATAAGTGCAACAGTCTTGTCCAGTTTCATGCCTGCGAGAGCAGAAGTTGGATTGAGCATTTCTCTCATTCCGGGACCGCCCTTAGGACCTTCATATCTGATGACAACCACATCCCCGTCAACTATCTGACCCTCATAAATTGCTGCTATTGCTTCCTCTTCTGAGTCGAATACTCTGGCAGGACCTGAATGCTTGAGCATTTCAGGAGCTACTGCGCTTCTCTTGACAACACATCCGTCTTCAGCCAGATTGCCGAAAAGAATAGCAAGACCGCCTGTTGCTGTGTATGGATTGTCGATTGGCCTGATTGCATCAGTATTGGTAATCTTCCTGCCCTCAATATTTTCTCCGATGGTCTTGCCTGTTACTGTGATGGCGCTTGTATCCAGCAGTCCTTTGGATGCCAGCTGTGCCATTACTGCAGGGACTCCGCCGCCGTTGTTCAGGTCGTGCATGTGAGTGCCGCCGGCAGGTGCCAGGTGACAGAGGTTAGGTGTAACTTCACTGATTTCGTTGAAAGTGTGAAGGTCAACGTCTACGCCTGCTTCGTTGGCAATTGCCAGCAGGTGAAGGACGCTGTTGGATGAGCAGCCAAGAGCCATATCGGTAGTGATGGCATTGCGAATGCTCTTCTCGTTGATGATATCACGTGCTGTGATGCCCTGTTCCAGCATGTTCATGATTGCCATGCCTGCGTGCTTGGCCAGCATGGTTCTGCCGCTTGAGATTGCAGGGATGCTGCCGTTGCCGGGCAGAGCGATACCGATTGCCTCGCAGAGACAGTTCATTGAGTTGGCTGTGTACATTCCGGAGCATGAACCGCATCCCGGACAAACATTCTGTTCGTACTCCAGGAGACCTTCGTCATCTATGATGCCTGCTTTGTGAGCACCAACAGCCTCGAACATTTTTGAAAGTGAAGTTTCTACGCCGCCTACCAGACCGCTCATCATTGGTCCTCCTGAGCATACAACGGCAGGAATGTTCATTCTAACGGCTGCCATTACCATACCTGGGACAATTTTGTCGCAGTTAGGAACCAGAACGGCGCCGTCAAAAGCATGCGCCTTGATCATTGTCTCAACGCTGTCTGCGATAAGCTCACGGCTTGCCAGCGAATATTTCATGCCGATGTGTCCCATAGCGATGCCGTCGCATACGCCGATAGCAGGAACCATGATAGGTGTGCCTCCCGCCATTCTGACGCCGGCTTTAACGGCCTCTGTGATTTTATCAAGATGGATGTGACCTGGTACGATTTCGCTGTGTGCAGAAACTACTGCAATGAGAGGTCTCTCAAGTTCTTCCTTAGTGTACCCCATGGCGTAAAAAAGACTTCTTGCCGGTGCCTTCTCAACACCTTCCATTACCTGATTATGCTTAAGTGCCATAATTTTCTCCTTTATGCAAAGGGTGTCCGGCTGGTACCGGGCACCCGTAAAAACTAATATCCTGGTTGTTGGGACAGATTGCGCCGTCCCGCGGTTCCCAAAATGCGTTGCATTTTGACCGCTCTGGCAGACGAATCTGTCTAGCCAATCGCGTCTTGCGTCGCTCTTGGGACAGATTGCACTACTTCTTCAGCCAGCTCATCATCTTTCTCAGTTCTGCGCCAACTTTGCAGAGCAGGTGATCTGCTTCCATTCTTCTTGTTGCCAGGAAGTGTGCCTGTCCGCCTGTGTTCATTTCCTGAATGAATTCTGATGCGAAAGTACCGTCCTGAATCTCTCTGAGAACCTTCTTCATTTCTTTACGAGTGTCCTCTGTGATGATTCTTCTTCCTGTTCTGTAGTCACCGTATTCAGCAGTGTTTGAAATTGAGTATCTCATCTTGTCGAAACCGCCTTCGTTGATAAGGTCAACAATCAGCTTCATTTCGTGAATAGTTTCGAAGTAAGCCATTTCTGGTTCGTATCCTGCTTCTACCAGTGTATCGAATCCTGCCTTCATCAGCTCAGTTACGCCGCCGCAGAGAACTGCCTGTTCACCGAAGAGGTCAGTTTCTGTTTCTTCTTTGAATGTAGTTTCCAGGATTCCTGCACGGCCTGCACCGATTCCGCATGCATATGCCAGTGCGATGTCCTTAGCCTTGCCTGATGCATCCTGCTCAACGCAGATCAGTGAAGGAACGCCTCTGCCTTCCAGATACTGTGATCTTACTGTGTGACCAGGGCCTTTAGGTGCGATCATGATTACGTCAAGATATGGAGCAGGTTTAATCTGCTTGAAGTGGATGTTGAATCCGTGAGCGAATGCCAGAACGTTGCCTTCCTTCATGTGAGGGGCAATCTGTTCGTTGTAAATCTTTGCCTGCAGTTCGTCAGGAGTAAGAATCATTACGATATCGCCGGCTTCTGCAGCTTCTTCGATACCCATAACTTCGATTCCTGCAGCTTCAGCTTTGGCAATGTGAGCTGAGCCTGGTCTGAGACCTGCGATAACCTTAACACCGCTGTCATTCAGGTTCATTGCATGTGCGTGACCCTGTGAACCGAATCCGATAATTGAAACTGTTTTGCCGTCCAGCATACCTAAATTGCAATCTGCATCATAGTACTTAGTGATCATTTTATTTCTCCTTATATATTAATATAGTTATATTATTTGCTTTTCACTTACTTATTATATACCTTTAGTCAATAGGTGTAACGAGGGGTCTCAGCTCTTCTTCGTTCATGTCGTCATTCCACGAATGGGAACTTTTGCTGATGCCTGTAATACCTGTACGGCACACCTCGATAATTTCATAGCAGTTCATCATTTCCATGAATCCGTCGATCTTTTCGGTTGAGCCGGTAAGCTCGATAACGATTGACTGTTTGCTCAGATCTACGATTTTGCCTCTGAAAATTTCCACGATTTCCTTGATTGCCGATCTTTCTGTCTTGTCGCAGAGCACTTTGAGAAGCAGCAGCTCTCTGTAGATACTCTTTCTTTCATCGAGCACGAAGATCTTTTTTACAACCTCCGACTTGGATGTCTGTGAAACAATCTGGTGAAGTCCCTGTTCTGTTCCCTTAAAAACAACCGTAATTCTTGAGTAAAGAGGGTTATTGGTTGTTGATACTGTCAGGGAGTCGATGTTGAAACCTCGTCGACCGAAGAGGCTTGATATTCTTGTCAGTACGTTTGACTGGTTGTCTACCAGAATACTGATTACGTATTTTTTGATTTCGTCTGCCATATCCTGCCTCCTAACCTATTATCATGTCTTCGATGGTGCCGCCTGACGGAATCATCGGAAGTACTCGCTCGTTCTTAGCAATAGCGCAGTCAATCCATACCGGGCCGTTTTCCTGGAGTGCCTTCTTGAAGACTTCTTCGAATTCCTGAGGGGTGGATGCCGAGTAGCCTTTGCCTCCGAAAGCTTCCGCGAGTTTAGGGAAGTTTGTGGCTCTGCCGGGATCTGTGGATGAATATCTGGAACCGTAGAAAGCAGTCTGCCACTGATATACCATGCCCAGAACCTGATTGTTCATAATAATGGTGATTACAGGCAGCTTCTCGCTTACTGCAGTGCAGCACTCGTTGAGATTCATGTGGAAGGAGCCGTCGCCTGTGAAGTGGATTACCCTCTTGTCAGGACAGCCTACCTGTGCGCCTATGGCAGCTCCGTAGCCGTAACCCATTGTGCCCAGACCTCCACTTGTGAGGAAATGGCTTGTATGCTCGTGGTGCAGATACTGAGCGGCCCACATCTGGTGCTGTCCTACGTCAGTAACGTAAATTGTCTCTTTGTCTGTCAGATTGCAGACTGACTCGATGATTTCGCTTGGGTGGAGCTGTGCATCCTGCGATTTAATGTCGCCTGTCTTCTTCCTCCACTCAGTTGACTGTGTTACCCACTCATGATGATCCTTCTGCTTAAGGTGAGGCATGAGCGCTCGGAGGAATTCCTTAACATCTGCAGTAACTCCGATATCCAGCTGTACATTTTTATTAAGCTCACTTGCGTCAATATCAATCTGGATTTTGTTAGCTTTCTTGCCGAATCTGTTTGGATTGAGAGCAACTCTGTCTGAAAATCTGGCACCCAGTGCAATTATCAGGTCTGCTCTGTCGATGGCTCTGTTGGCTGCGATGCTGCCGTGCATACCCAGCATTCCCAGGCATCTTGGGTCGTCATAACCGATGATTCCGGCAGCCATCAGTGTATGTGTAGCCGGCATGTCAACCTTCTCAATGAACTGACGAACCTCATCACCCGCATTGCATGAAGTAACACCGCCTCCGAAATAGAGAATAGGTCTCTCGGAGATGTTAATCATCTTGGCAACTTCCTTAACCTGCTCTTCTGTGAAGGCCGGTGGAGCGTTCAGAGGCATAGGATCCATTGGAACGTATTCAATCTCAGCTGCAGTAACATCCTTGGTAATGTCAATAAGCACCGGACCTTTACGGCCGCTGTTGGCGATCCTGAAAGCGTTCATGAGAACTTCCTGCAGATTTTCAATGCGGTTAACGAAGAATGTGTGCTTGGTGATAGGCATTGCCACACCTGTGATGCAAATTTCCTGGAAAGCGTCCCTGCCTATAAGGCTGTCGGGAACATTGCAGGTAATTGCGATCATAGGAATGCTGTCCATATAAGCTGTAGCAAGACCTGTTACCAGGTTTGTTGCGCCCGGACCGCTTGTTGCCAAAACAACTCCTGTTTTGCCGGTTGCTCTTGAATAGCCGTCAGCAGCGTGGGATGCGCCCTGCTCATGAGCACTCATCACATGCCTGATTCTGTCACGGTACATGTAAAGGGTGTCGTACATGTTCAGCGCAGCGCCGCCAGGATATCCGAATACTGTATCCACGCCGTGTGCAAGCAATACTTCAGCAACCAGCTGTGAACCTGTTACAATCATTTTTATATCTCCTTTTGCAAGTGTAATTGACTGAAAATACAGGACTTTTCTGCCTGTATTTTCAATTATAAAGGGTAGAAACAGTATGTCAACATTAATTTTTCATAAATTGTGTAGATTTAACAAAGAATTTAAGAAACTGTAGTGAAATGACACAATTTAGACGGTTTTTCGACATTTTTTTAGCTGAAACTACGTAACTCCGTGAGCTGAGATCTATCGCCTTTACTTATACAGTCGAACCTTTTGACACAAAGTTTTCCGTTGCTGTACACGTGCTGATTATGATTTCAGAGTCACCAGCCCCTATCAATTCGGAACAGATGGCTGAAAGCGTCGGAACAAATTCCAGCTATATTCGCAAAGTACTGGCGCTTTTGAAAAAAGCAGAGATTGTTGACGGTCGCAGGGGGATTAGCGGCTACAGTATGACTGCCGCTCCGGAACAGCCTACGCTGCTCCAAGTCTATCAGGCGGTTACGGAGGAACAGAAGCTTCATCTGCTGGATATTCACCAAAATCCTGACGATCGGTGTATCGTCGGGCGTCATATCAAGCCTGTGCTGACCGGTATGTTTGAGGACATCGAAGAAGACTTCGCCCATTCACTTGCAGGCAAAACACTTGCAGACATACGAAGAAGAATATAACAATAGGAGGAAATATATATGAACACAGTAGAAATAATTTTCAGTCCCACAGGCGGAACAGAGAAAGTTTCCCACATCATCAGTAGAGAGTGGAGTCGCAAAATCATTATTCTGCAATGCTCTTTGTCTGTGTGCTGTAGCGCTGATCAGAACCGTCAGCATAGTGCAGAGTAATAATATGGCTTCCTTTGTTTTTCTCGAATTCATAATCTTCAACGCCCCTGAGCACCTGGAAAACATCGCTTTCACAAACAACTTCTCCGTAGCTTTCGTCAACCATATTATCTACAATGATTCCGCTTTCAAATCTTTCCTGGTCCGTCATCCCGAAATAGTTCAGTCCTACCTTCTGCTCGTCATTTTTATCCCATGTCAAATCGCAGTGATAAAAAGCTCCATCAATTTGAACAACCGGCCACATGTGAGAAACGTCCTCATTGCTTTGCAAAGTTCCCGACATTCTGAGACATTCGATATCCAGCTGTGCCAGAGCGAATTCCATCAGAAAAGTGTACGTGTGACACACACCTTTGTTGTTCTCAAATGCTTCAAAAATACCAATTTCATTAATGATTTCCTCATCCTTCAGCCCATATAACTGTTGTTCATATTCGTAATCAAATTCAAGCCGCGATGCAAAATAGTGATAAAGCGCCAGCACTTTGTCCAGTTGGTTCATCTGAGGATCGATTTCTTCATTAATAATACTCAGGAATTCATTTTCAAAACTTTCTTTTATCTGGTTCTGCTCTGATAAAGAATACCGGTATGTGATATGGAGCCCCTTGTAATCCTGGTGGAAATTAACACTGTCTACGAAGTAGTAATATGGATTATTCATAAGTGCACTAAGGACTCTTAAATTGGAATCGTAATCTGATGAGAGTTCAATATCCTCATCCTGTCTGAAAACTGCATCCAGTAACTGATGAAAACTATCCTCCTCTTCCTTTGTCAGATAGGACTTAATGTCGCTTTTGATTACGTATGGATTAATCTGTGAAATAACATCTTCCTGTGTTGATTGCTCCTGATTACCTGCCTCGGACTGGCAGCCGCACAACAGTAGAAGCAAACCAAGAACCATCAAAATCGTCACCAAAATCGTTTCAATTTTCCTCATAACACTCATCCCCTTATTCAATCTGAATTGTGCGCCGCCTTAATCTGCTCAGGTTCCAGACCTATAACTTCTGCAGATATTGTATCAAACTCAGCAATGAATGGATTTGAAGATTATCCTGTCATTTTATTTCATCAGTCTCTGCAGATTTGCTCCCGGATATCCTCTCTGCTTTGTTCATAGATATCCTCTCTGCAATAAGATTGCCAACAGCAGCGATGGCATTGAGCACGCTGGCTGTCGCTTCCTTGCGGGCTGCAGCATTGGCTTCTTTTCTTTCGATGCAATGGTCGCATACTGTGTGCTTGCGCCCGCGATCCTCCATCATGCGGCCGCACTTTGCGCATACATAGACCAGCTCTCTGCCGCATTTAGGGCAGTAGATGTCGTCGGATTTGAATTTGAGATGTTTCTTGTGACTGCGGCACAGAGGGTTCCAGCAGCCTTTGATGCGTTTATCTTTTAATTTGAACATAAGCGGCTCCTTTCGATAAATACATTTTACCACAAGTCGCCTGCGAAGACGCAGCTGATAAATTGCAAAAAAGCACAAAAAAGTGAAAAGACGTATCATGAGGAGTGATACGGCCTTTCGGTTTGTGAGTTATTCATTATTTATTGAGTTTTCTAGAGGTCAAATCTCTAAAATCGACACCGCGTAATCTCTTTGACTACGCTGTCAGTATAAAACCGGTGCAAGTATAAATCAAATCAATTGATTTGTTGAATCATCAAGTGATTTTATATATAATCAAATCATGAAAACCAACAAGGAGGGGTAACATGAATCTGACACATTTGCGGTATTTTGTTGAGCTTGCACATTCTAGAAGTTATGCGGTGGCAGCTGAGAGGATGCTTACTACGCAGCCGAATATCAGCTATGCGGTAACACAGCTGGAGAATGAGCTGGGAGTTACTCTGGTTATCAAAACGGGCAGGACAAATCAGCTTACTGCCTACGGCAAGCAGTTCCTGAAGTACGCAGAAGGAACACTGAAGACTCTGGACTCTGGGGTCAACGCCATTCACAGGAGTGTTCAGGATCATACCGTAATACGCCTGGGTTTTTTGAGATATCTCGGATCGGAGTATCTGCCCCAGCTTGTGGTGGGATTTCAGAAAGAATTTTCCGATTACAACATAGAGTTTGAATTTGAGACGGCCAATTCCGCAGGGCTCCACGAGGCAATGGCAGCGAACAGGCTGGATGTTGTATGCTGCGCCCATATTAATGACAAATATAAAGAGCACGGCGTCATATATCATCAGAAATTCAGTTTGATAGTGCCGCCGGGACATCCTCTGGCAAACGAAGAAAAAGTCACACTTAAGGATACGATGAAATATCCGTACATATATTATGTGAAGAATAACGGAATCAGAAATGTTATCGAGCCGTATATCAAAGCCGCGGGCGGAATGCCGGAAATCAAGTACGAACTGCAGGAGGAGAGAGTTGTTGCAGGTTTCGTAAGCGCGGGAATGGGAATTGCCATAGTGCCCCACGGAACTTTGTCCAGCAGAGTAAACGTAGTCGAAATCGATCTTGATGATGTGAACATGGGACGTGACATACACATGATACTGACAGATTCCCAGGATGTGTCGCCGCTACTTAAAGAGCTGCTCAAGTATGCAGTAGCGCATCCGGACAAGACAGTAATAGAGAACAGAGCAAGCCTCAGGGCTCCCGGAAGGAGATGAGCAAGATGAAGATTATTTGTTATGGAGATTCCAATACATATGGATACGATCCGAGAAGTTTCGTCGGTGACAGATACGACAGGATATGGCCTGAAATATTAGCTGAGAAGACCGGCCATACTGTAACTGCAATGGGCATGCCGGGAAGACAGATTCCTTTCAGAGCAAGACCGCTGGAAGCCATGCATGAACAGATCAGGGAGCATGTTGACATACTCATGGTAATGCTCGGATCCAATGACATTGAAGCAAGTCTCAATGTGAAGCTTGTAGAAGCACGCATGAATACCATGATCAAGGAAGTGCTCAGGTGGAATGCAGCCGACAGAATAATTCTCATAGGGCCGCCTCCTCTCAAAGTGACGAAGCAGCATCTTGAAGCATCGCGAGAGATGAACAATGCCTTCGCCGGAACAGCAGCAAGGCTTGGCGTTGAGTACATCGATTCCTTCGACTGGCCGCTGACACTGTGCTTTGACAAAACACACCTGACAGAAGACGACCAGGAAATCTTTGCAGACGAAATAATCAAGAGACTGTAACCTGCAATAAGTTATTTCTCCGGAATCAGGAGGACAATATGTTTGAAAAAAGACGCATGGCTAAGGAAGCCGCAAGAGCCGCTGAAGAAGAGCGAAGAATGAATTATGCAGCTGACCGTGAACGCGAAAAGGTTGAAGCGGCAAGAGCAGAGAAGGCAGGTCGTGAGCCGGACGCTCTTCATAAGATTGGTTTCATAGGAGAAAGAGTCGATCGTTTCGAAGAAAGTCAGGGAGAAAAGAAGATTGAGCGTGCCAGACAGCGGGAGGGCAAACGCATCAAGAAAGAAAAAAACCGCAAGTACTGGGTGCTTCTGCTGGTGGTTCTGGCCCTTGCTGCAGGTGGTGTCTGCGGGTATCTGTTTGATAATCACAGAATGCAGAACAAGTATTATGACAAGGGTGTACAGCTGATACTTGAAGAACAGTACAGTGAGGCTGAAGCAGTTCTCGGAGAGCTGACCACTAAGGATGCAGAGAAGCTTTATGCATATTCTGCAATTCGTGCCGACGTGCATGCCTATGACGGCAAAACCAACAAGATGCTTAAGGAACTCAAGGAGCTGGATCCCTTTGACAGCAGCAAAATCGAATCCCAGTACAAGGATTTCGTGGCTGAATATGAGCCTGTGGGCACTTTGCAGAGGGATATCAACAAGCTGGATGTGACGAGTCTCAAGCTGTCAGACAAGGACAAGGTGGCTGACCTTCGCGCGAGAGCTGACAAGCTGAAGGATAAGTATGCCAAGATGCTGGACACATCGAAGCTGAAGGAAGCTGAGAAGAAGATGGAAGTTCTTCAGGAGGCTACTGACAAGCTGCAGAATTATAATAAAAAAGATTCCTCACAAAAGGAGTAGCGCCGGCCGATAAAATATGGTAAAATCTTCCAAAAGGGAGATTGAATATGAAAGAGACCGGCAGTAGAGCAAGACAGCCGTTTCCGGGCAGATGGTCAGATCAGGTAAACACCGCTCCGACCGGGATGCATGAAACGGGACAAGTTAATACCAGTGAGAGAGAGCATGGCGAGCCTGAAGAGAAAACCGCTGCAAGTACCGAGAAGGGGCATGGCAGACGGAAGAAACGCGGAGGGCTCGCTTTGATTGTTTTGCTTGCGGGCGTCTTCTTAGGCAGTGGATTCCTGTTCGGAACCATATGGGACAGTGTGACCCGGATAGGCGGCTTCGATTACAGTGGTGATGGGAGGCATGCAGAGCAGGAGACCCGGCAAGAGCCTCAGACTGAATATGTCAATCCGGCAGAACGAATGACGGTGACAGCAAGCGATATTAATTTCAGTCAGTCGGAAGATCCTGAGAAGGCGGGTGTGTACGTGCTGATGAGAGTGCGAAATGATAACGAGGAAGCAGTAAACGGGATGCTATTTCTCGTTTCATGCGGTGACAGAATTCTGACGAATGATGATAACGGGGGCGACTATTTCAAGGCCTCGGGATATATTCCTGCACACGAGGAAGGATACATGTGCGCGTTAATCAAGACTGCAGGCAGCGACGGCTGCCAGGTGGAAATCGTTCCGGTGGAAGGTTATGAGTGTGATACCAGAGAGGATTACCTGCAGCCGGCGGGTATCATCGCAGGATTTGATAAGAAGCGGGATGCGTACCATGTGAAGATTGTAAACAGAAGCGGCAGAGCAGTCATGGCGGGCAGAGCCAGAGTTGTCGCCGTGGAGGAGGGATGCACCGGGCTTGCAGGTTCGTGGGGAGCCGGAGAACTGGAAGAAGACATAGCAGACGGGCAGACCCGCCTTCTGAAGGGAGTCATAGTAAATCCGGGGCTGAAGAATCGGGAAACGGGCAAATTTCAAGTGTTTCTTGTTGACATGTGATTGCAACTGAGGTATATTACTAACATGCGGTAGATTCGACGTTTTAAGATTGAGGATTCTGCTGATTACAATATTATAAAGATGCGATGAACGGAATAAGTCTGATGAAGGCATTACAGAGAGCAGCCGGATGGTGTGAGGTTGCATGTGGATTCAGATGTCTCACCCGGGAGCAGAAAACTTAAAGTGGGCATGTGATTTTACACCATAAGTGTAACGGCACAAACGAAGGGTTGCACAGCAATCGGGACAGTCGAAACAGCATGTCAATAAGAGTGGTACCGCGGAAGCTATTGCCTTCGTCTCTTAGTCTGAGACGAAGGCTTTTTTAAATACTGACCTACAGGAGGAGAGAAATGAGACATTACGACAGATACCAGGTGGGATACTTCCCGCCATCAGAACCTTGCTACGACTGGGTTAAGAAGGACCATATCGAGAAGGCACCAAGATGGTGCAGTGTTGACCTTAGAGACGGCAACCAGGCGCTGATCGTTCCAATGAGCCTTCAGGAGAAGGTGGACTTCTTCAAGTACCTGGTTAAACTGGGATTCAAGGAAATCGAAGTAGGATTTCCTGCAGCTTCAGAGACTGAATATACATTCCTCAGGAAGCTGGTTGACGATAACATGGTGCCTGATGATGTAATGATTCAGGTGCTGACTCAGTCGAGAAAACATATTATCAAGAAAACTTTCGATTCACTGGTTGGAGTAAAGAAGGCAGTAGTTCACCTTTACAATTCAACTTCAGTGGCACAGAGAGAGCAGGTATTCCGTAAGGAAAAGCCTGAAATCATCAAGATTGCAACAGACGGTGCTCATCTGATGAACGAGTTCGCTGAGAAGTATCCTGACACGGATTTTACCTTCGAGTACTCGCCTGAATCATTCACAGGTACAGAAGTTGATTTCGCTCTCGAAATCTGCAACGAAGTTATCGACGTATGGAAGGCAGCCGATCCTGACAGAAAGATTATCATCAATCTGCCATCGACAGTTGAGATGTCAATGCCTCATGTATACGCTTCACAGGTTGAGTTCATGAGCAAGAACCTGCACTACAGAGAGGACGTTTCCCTCTCAATCCACCCTCACAATGACAGAGGATGCGCAGTGGCAGCTGCAGAGCTGGCTTTGCTGGCAGGAGGAGACAGAATCGAAGGAACACTCTTCGGTAACGGCGAGAGAACAGGTAATGTGGACATAGTTACAATGGCCATGAACATGTTCTCACACGGAGTAGTATCAGGACTTAATTTCAGCAACATGCCTGAAGTAGTAGAAATGTACGAAAAGTTCACAGATATGGAAGTGCCGCCAAGGCAGCCGTACTCCGGCAAGCTGGTGTTCGCAGCATTCTCCGGATCACATCAGGACGCAATATCCAAAGGAATGCGATTCCACAAAGAGAACGACCTTTATGGATGGTCAGTGCCGTATCTGCTCATCGACCCGAAGGATGTGGGCAGGGAATACGAAGCCGATGTTATCAGGATCAACAGTCAGTCCGGCAAGGGCGGTGTAGCATATATTCTGGAACAGAACTTCGGATACGCCATTCCAAAAGAAATGCGAGAAGAGCTGGGATATATGGTCAAGGATGTGTCAGACAAGGCTCACAAGGAACTGTCGCCGGCAGAAGTATATCAGGTATTTGCCAAGGAATATGTCAATGTATTCAAGCCAATCGACATTACAGATGCAACATTCAGGAAAGTATCCGATTACAAGTCCAATGACGGATACATTGTGGACATGGTTGTTAGAATCATGGACAGAGAATACAGCCTTGAAGGTGTCGGCAACGGACGTCTGGACGCAGTAAGAAACGCTCTCAAGCAGAGCCCTTATACATTTGACTACAAGTTCATCACTTACTCGGAGCACGCGCTTTCAAGCGAGTCAACATCCAAGGCAGCATCATATGTATGCATCGAGGACGCAGAAGGAGATCAGTTCTGGGGAGTAGGTATCCATGAGGATATCATCCTGGCTTCAGTAAACGCTCTCGTAAGTGCACTGAACAGACAGAACAGAAGAGATCATTTCGTTGAATAGGACGATTTAATAAATTGCAGGAGGTAAAAACTATGGGAATGACTATGACCCAGAAGATTCTGGCAGCACACGCAGGTCTTGACAGCGTTAAGGCAGGACAGCTGATCAGAGCCAATCTTGATATGGTACTGGGCAACGACATAACAACACCGGTAGCGGTAAACGAATTCAACAAGGCAGGGTTTGACGGAATCTTCGATAAAGAGAAGGTTTCAATCGTAATGGACCACTTCACACCTAACAAGGACATCAAAGCTGCTGAGCAGTGCATGACATGCCGTAACTTCGCCAAGAGATTCGATGTTGTTAACTTCTTTGACACAGGCAGAGTTGGCGTAGAGCACGCACTTCTGCCTGAGCAGGGCATCGTTAAGGCGGGAGACTGCATTATCGGGGCAGACTCGCACACCTGCACATACGGAGCACTGGGAGCATTTTCTACAGGAGTAGGCTCAACTGATATGGCGGCAGGTATGGCAACAGGGCAGACATGGTTCAAGGTTCCGGAAGCAATCAAATTCAATCTGACCGGTGAACTTCCGGAGAACGTTACGGGCAAAGACGTGATTCTCCACATCATAGGAATGATCGGAGTTGACGGAGCACTGTACAAATCAATGGAATTCACAGGCGAGGGCGTCAAGAGCCTGAGCATGGAATCAAGACTCTGCATCTCAAACATGGCCATCGAAGCCGGCGGCAAGAACGGAATTTTCCCTGTTGATGAGATTACAGAAGAATACATGAAGGGCAGAGTCAAGGGAGAGTGGACGAAGTATGAGGCTGATGAGGATGCAGAATATGCTGCAGTATATGACATCAACCTGAGCGAGCTGAAGCCTACAGTATCATTCCCTCACCTTCCGGAGAACACAAGAACAATCGATCAGGTTGGCGATGTGCCTATCCAGCAGGTTGTTATCGGTTCATGCACTAACGGCAGAATCGAGGACATGGAAGCGGCTGCCAAGATTCTCAAAGGACGCAAGGTTCATCCTGATGTGCGCTGCCTGATTATGCCGGCTACACAGCAGGTATACAGAGAGTGCATGGAAAAAGGATACATGGAGATTTTCCTGGATGCAGAGTGCGCGATCACAGCCCCTACATGCGGTCCTTGTCTGGGAGGTCACTCGGGCATTCTGGCCGAAGGCGAGAGATGCGTAGCAACAACTAACAGAAATTTCGTTGGAAGAATGGGACACGTTAAATCAGAAGTTTACCTGGCAAGCCCAATCGTTGCGGCAGCATCAGCTGTTGCCGGCAGGATTGCAGGTCCCGATGATCTTAAGTAAGGAGGCGGACAGATGATAGCTAAAGGATTAGTTCACAAGTACGGAGACAATATTGATACAGACGTAATCATTCCTGCAAGATATCTGAACACACCTGACATGAAGGAACTTGCCAAGCACTGCATGGAGGACATCGATACAGAGTTTGCCGGCAAGGTAAAGCAAGGCGACATAATGGTCGGCGGCGAGAACTTCGGATGCGGATCATCAAGGGAGCATGCGCCTGCATCAATTAAGGCGGCAGGCATTGACTGCGTTATCGCCAAGACATTTGCCAGAATCTTTTACAGAAACGCCATTAACATCGGGCTGCCTATCATGGAGTGCCCTGAAGCGGCAGAAGCTATCCAGGCAGGAGAAACAGTGTCAATCAACTTCGACACAGGCGTAATCACAAATGAAACCAAAGGTGAAACATATCAGGCGGCACCGTTCCCTGAATTCATACAGGAAATCATTTCGGCAGGCGGTCTTATGAACAGCATTAACGGTAAGAAGTAAGGGAGGACGATAGATGAACTTTAGAATCGGAGTAATCCCCGGAGACGGCATCGGACCGGAGATAACAGCAGAAGCAGTTAAAGTGCTTGATGCGGTGGCATCAAAATACGGCCACACTTTTGATTACGATGAAATCCTTCTTGGCGGAGCATCAATCGATGTTCACGGTATCCCTCTCACTGATGAGGCTGTGGAAACGGCAAGATCATGCGACGCTGTGCTGATGGGTTCCATCGGAGGAGATGCGGCAACATCACCGTGGTACAAGCTGGAGCCGTCCAGGAGACCTGAAGCAGGACTTCTTAAGATAAGAAAAGAGCTTGGGCTTTTCGCCAACCTGAGACCGGCATACCTTTACAATGAGCTTAAGGATGCATGCCCTATCAAGGAAAGCGTTATCGGTCCTGACGGATTTGACATGATTATCGTTAGAGAGCTGACCGGCGGACTCTATTTCGGCGACAGAGAAACCAAGGAAGTTGACGGCGTAATGACAGCTGTTGATACACTTTCATATAATGAGAAAGAAATCAGAAGAATTGCAGTGCGCGCATTTGACATTGCCATGAAGCGCCGCAGGAAAGTAACAAGCGTTGACAAGGCAAACGTGCTGGACTCTTCAAGGCTGTGGAGAAAGGTTGTCGAAGAGGTTGCCGGGGACTATCCTGAAGTGACTCTGGAACACATGCTGGTTGACAACTGTGCAATGCAGCTGGTTCACAACCCTGCACAGTTTGACGTAATCGTTACAGAGAACATGTTCGGCGACATTCTTTCTGATGAAGCAAGCATGGTAACAGGATCCATCGGCATGCTTTCGTCGGCAAGCCTCAACGAAACCAAATTCGGCCTTTATGAGCCAAGTCACGGCTCAGCCCCTGATATTGCAGGCAAGGGAATTGCTAATCCAATCGCCACTATTCTTTCGGCGGCAATGATGCTGAGATATTCGCTGGATCTTGATACTGAGGCTGATGCTGTTGAGGCTGCAGTGGCAGGATTCCTGGCTGAAGGCAACAGAACAGTTGATATTGCAGTCGAAGGCGAAGAATGGCTTGGAACATCTGCAGCAGGGGATGTAATCGCATCAATGGTAGCAGGAGCATAGGAGAAATCAATGAACGATACTGAATACAAGCTGTACAGAGCCCTGTATTTTTACAAAAAAACCAGAGACGGGAACAGCTATCAGGAAGTGATGGAGGCTTTGAATCTATGTCTGCAGGAAGACTGCAGCGGCTGGCTGGCAGCGAGAGTTGAAACGCGCGGCGGCAGCGAGATGGCAGTTCCCGGTGTTATGACGGATACAGATGGCAAATCATATTACATCTTGTGTCCTGCTGAAGATGACATGTCTCAGATGGAAGAAGAAGGTCTGTCCAAGCTTCATGTCAACCTGAGAGCAGTGTGCGGAAGCGTAATTCGGGAAGGTGCAATTGACGGTATCTGCCTGAATCCGTGGGACGGAGGATGCTTCATCACATCAGAAGACATTGAGACCATGATGAAGCTGGTTAAATAAACAGAAGTAACAGCTATAATGACTGCTGCACAGAAGAAGATTCGGTGCGGCAGTTTTTGGTATGACGGGCATGCCGTCAGTCTGTGGTGAAAGTCCACAAGGGGCGTAGTTGCCGACGAACCCCATAGCGATTCTCAAGGTTTGCACCGCGAGATGCAGGCGAGAAGAAGGGATAGCGAAATTGTAGCCTGACGAACAGAAACCTAATACCAAGGCTTGCATAGCGGATGAGCGGGCCGAAAGCCGTAAAGTCCAAAGGGCAACCGTAACCTATGCAGGTAGATTAGGCAGGTAGACGAGGAAAGACTGACGACTTATCCCGTGAGGTCTCACAGGCGGTCTCATTAGCCGTAGTAACAACGAACTGTGAGAAGTCAGCTGAAGCCATAGTAGTGATGAAGTCCCTGTAATGGGGATGGAGCGAAGGGCTGAACAATTCAAGAGTCAAATGGACTTGCGAAGGTACGCATCCATACTCGACGAGGAAGGTAGTAGCGAAGACGTAACGGAGTGAAACTTCCATAGGAGTTAGAGGTACAGAGGATGCGAAGCATAACAAAGAAAGGAGACAAATCCAAATGTCCGAACTGCTTGAGAAGATACTCGGTAGAGAAAATATGAGAATGGCACTCGACAAGGTAAAAGCTAACAAGGGTGCTGCCGGAATCGATGGAATCGAGATAGAGGATATCGACCAGTATCTCCGAGAAAACTGGGTAGAAATCAGAGACAAGATTCGAAGAAGAAAGTACAAGCCACAGCCGGTAAGAAGAGTAGAAATACCCAAACCGAATGGGGGAGTGCGAAATCTAGGAATACCCACAGTTGTGGATAGAGTCATCGAGCAGGCAATAACGCAGGTACTGACACCGATAGCAGAACCTCACTTCAGTGAGTACAGCTACGGGTTCAGACCAGACCGCAGAGCCCAGCAGGCAATAGTCAAACTGCTTGAATACTTTAATGACGGATATAGCTACATTGTGGACATAGACCTTGAGAAATTCTTCGATAATGTACCACAGGACAAACTCATGACCTTGGTACACAATCTCATAAACGACCCCGATACAGAATCACTCATTAGGAAATATCTTAATGCAGGAGTAATGGTTAAGGGTAAATATGAGAAAACCACCAAGGGAACTCCACAGGGCGGAAACCTTTCACCTCTTCTCAGCAATATAATGCTGAATGAACTCGACAGAGAACTCGAATCAAGAGGACTCCACTTCGTAAGATATGCAGACGATTGTGTAATCACAGTCGGAAGCAGTGCAGCAGCGAACAGAGTAATGGCGAGCGTAACGAGGTGGATTGAGAAGAAACTCGGGCTTAAGGTGAATGCTGCCAAATCAAAGGTAACAACGCCAACAAAACTCAAATACCTTGGTTTCGGATT
>JALEUQ010000045.1 GCA_022780965.1 Clostridiales bacterium | reverse complement strand
CGATATAGATTTCTGTGCTGAACGCCGTGGAGAGGTTATTGAATACGTAACACGCAAATACGGCAGCGATAATGTATCGCAGATTGTAACCTTCGGAACCATGAAGGCCAAGCAGGCGGTAAGAGATGTAGGCAGGGTGCTCAATGTAAGCTACTCAGAGACCGATGCAATTGCCAAGGCCATACCGGCGGCTCTTAAGATGACGCTCGACAAGGCACTTGATACAAGTCCGGATCTCAAAGCAATGTACGATAGCGACGAGACGGTAAGGAAGGTTGTGGACACTGCACGTGCCATAGAGGGAATGCCTCGTCATGCATCAACTCACGCTGCGGGCGTTGTTATCTCCAAGGCGGCAGTAGATGAATATGTACCTCTGTACATGGGGGATAAAGGTCTGGCAACCCAGTTCAACATGACTACCATTGAAGAACTGGGACTGCTCAAAATGGACTTCCTAGGTCTTAGGAACCTGACAACCATCAGAGATGCACTCAAGATGATAGAGGATAATCATGGGGTTAAAATAGATTTCTCCGCCATGGACTACGATGACCCTAAGGTATACGAGGCCATAGCCAAAGGTAATACACAGGGAATATTCCAGCTTGAAGCTGCCGGAATGACTTCATTCATGAAGAATCTGAAGCCGGACTGCTTCGAAGATGTTGTAGCGGGCATATCCCTTTACAGACCGGGTCCAATGTCGTCGATTCCTGTATACATTGAGAACAAGAAACACCCTGACAACATAAAGTACATACATGATAGCCTGGAGCCTATTCTGGGAGTTACCTACGGGTGCATGGTATATCAGGAGCAGGTAATGCAGATTGTACGTGATCTTGGCGGATATTCCTACGGGCGTTCAGACCTGGTTCGCCGAGCCATGAGCAAAAAGAAGATGGACGTAATGCTCCAGGAGAAGGAGTATTTCATAAACGGCAAGCTGGATGATGACGGTAATGTTGAAATTGCAGGATGCATCAGGAACGGAGTGCCAAGAGAGGCTGCCGAGGAAATATTCAATTCGATGGTCAGCTTCGCCGAGTACGCATTCAACAAATCACACGCAGCGGCATATGCTGTTGTTGCCTACGAGACTGGATATCTCAAAGTGCATTATCCTGTTGAATACATGGCAGCGCTGATGACAAGTGTAATGGGGGATGCCAAATCCATTTCTAGCTACATGAGGAACTGTACGGAGATGGGAATAGAAGTGCTGCCTCCTGACATTAACTCCAGCGGCAAGAAGTTCACTGTAGAAGACGGCAAAATCAGATTCGGACTTCTCGGCATCAAGAACGTGGGAGAGCAGGTGATTGATGCCATCATTGAGGCAAGAGAAGATAAGGGGCCGTTCAAAGATATTTTCGCATTTATCGAAGATGTTGATATTCACAGAATTAACAAGAAGGCTGTGGAGAGCATGATTAAGGCGGGAGCCCTGGACAGTCTCAGTGAGAACAGGGCGGCCATGCTGGGTGTATACGAAAGTCTGATCGAGTCAGCTCAGTCTAATGCCAGAAATACCATCGAAGGGCAGATGTCACTCTTTCAGATTGCGGCAGAAGCCATGGAAGAGAGCAGAGCAATGAATATGCTGCCTGACGTTAAGAACTTCGAGAAGAGTGTGCTTATGGCGCTGGAGAAGGAGATGCTGGGTGTTTACATCTCGGATCATCCTCTACGGGAATTTGAAGACAAAATAAGAAAATATGTATCACTTACATCTGCAGATCTGGCTGACGTTCTTGAGAATGAAGAGAACGGGACAGTAAGTGACAAGGTTAAGGACGGTATGAAAGCGCGTATGGCAGGTATACTGTCATCCAAAAAAACGCTAATTACCAAGAGCGGCAAGATGATGGCGTTTGTTGATCTTGAAGACATGTACGGCCCTGTCGAAGTCGTTGTGTTCCCTAATGTATATGAAAAGAGCGCGCATCTTCTGGCTGATGATGCTATCATAGGAGTGTCCGGCACTGTAAACTTCAAGGAAGGGGAGATGCCTAAACTGCTTGCCGAAAATGTTGTCGACATGCGGCTTCTTGAGGAAATGGAGAAAAAGCCGGATGCGGCATCTGCCGGAAAGTCACAGGCTCAAACCGCAAAATCAGTTGAAGCAGATCAAATCAAACCGGACGGAATTGTTAAAATCAGGATACCGCAGGAACAGAGCGGAAGTGTGCCTGCCGTTATGGAGAAGCTTAAAGCTGTTATGGTAAGACATGAAGGACGATATCAGTCAATAGTGTATCTGCCTGGGGGAGGATCGGTGAGAACCACCCCCGACTTGTGGGTAAATCCCGATGAGGATTTCAGAAGGATAATTATATCAATAGTAGGCGAAGAAAACTACAAGGGATAGTGATAATAAAAACAGGAAGGTGTTAGAAATGAACAAGATAGGTATTTTGTGCAGCGGCGGCGACAGCCCCGGAATGAATGCTGCAATCAGAGCGGGAGTAAGACAGGCTTTGAGCCTGGGCATGGAAGTGTACGGTATCAACAGAGGGTATGAAGGTCTCCTTGACGGAGATATCAGGAAGATGGAGTGGCGCAACGTGGGAGACATTATCCAGCGCGGCGGCACCATACTGAGAAGTGCCAGAAGTGAACGGTTCAAAACTGAAGAAGGGCAGAAGCATGCCAAGCAGATGATGGATACATTCGGAATGGAGGGACTGATTGTCATTGGCGGTGACGGATCGCTTCACGGAGGCCTTGAACTGAGCAAGCTGGGAGTGACTGTCATGGGAGTGCCGGGCACTATCGACAACGACTTGAAGTATACAGATTACACTATCGGATTCGATACAGCAGTAAATACAATACTGGACATGATTTCACGTCTCAGAGACACTTCATCAGCCCATGACAGGACCACTATCATGGACATAATGGGCAGAAGATGTGGAGATCTGGCTCTTCACGCAGGACTTGCCGGCGGTGCAGACAGTATCCTGATTCCTGAGATTGAGCCGGATATCAATGCTGTATGCCGCAAGGTTCTGGAAGGGCAGCAGGCAGGAAAACTGCACAGCATCATCCTTAAGGCGGAAGGTGTAAAAATCCCGTCTGAAGAGCTTGCCGAAAGGATTCAGAGCGTTACCGGAAGAGAAGTCAGAGTAGTGGTCCCCGGACACATTCAGAGAGGTGGCACACCATCCTGCAGTGACAGAATCCTTGCCAGCAGGACGGCCAGCAAAGCAGTGCAGCTGCTCTATGATGACGAACCAAGCAAGGCGATAGGAATATGCAGAAACGAGATAATAGCTGTCGATTTGGCAGAAGCTCTTGAAATGGAACGAGAAGTCGAATACGATCTCTATGAACTGGCCAACACTCTGTCATAGGAGGAACAATGGACCTTTTGACTGTGAGACATGTGAGCAGAAGCTTTACTGAGAAGACTCTGCTCACAGACATAAATTTAATAATTCATGAAGGCGACAAAACAGGACTGGTTGGGGTGAACGGAAGCGGCAAGTCCACACTCCTCAAAATCATCGCAGGTGTGCTGGATGTGGATGGCGGTGAAATCAGCAGGAGCAGCGCCTTAAGGACAGGTTATCTGCCTCAGAATCCACAGTATGATCCGGATCTGACAGTAATAGAGCAGGCGAGGACATATGCTCCGGAAGTTGAAGAGTATATTCTCAAATCGTACCTGAACAAAATGGGCATGGACTCATATGATGCGAAAATGTCCGTGCTGTCAGGCGGACAGCGCAAGAAGGTGGCAATTGCTGCGGTCATGGCAGGAAACAACAATCTGCTGGTTCTTGATGAGCCGACCAACCACATGGATAACGATATCATCGAGTGGATGGAAGAGAAGCTGATTGAATTCAAGGGCGCTGTATTCATGATTACCCACGACAGATATTTCCTGGAGAGAGTGACGGACAGAATCTGTGAAATCGAGAAAGGGAAGCTGGTATCCTATGAGGGCAGCTACGATGCTTATCTGACTGCCAAGGCTGAGCGTCTGCAGATGGCTATGGCAAGTGAGAGAAAGCGTGCTGCAATCTACAAGAAGGAACTGAGATGGATAAGATGGTCTGCACCTGCCAGAACAACCAAGGCGAGAGGCAGAATAGAGAGATTTCATAAACTTGAAGAGGACAGGCAGACCTTTGACAATCCTCAGCTTGAAATAAGCGCGGCAAGCTCCAGACTGGGCCGCAAGATTATTGAAATAGACAATCTGGGCAAGGCCTATGACGGGGAGTTTTATATTCGCAATTTCAGCTACAACATTCTTAGGAATGACAGAATAGGCATTGTCGGAAGAAACGGATGCGGCAAGACTACGCTTCTTAAGATGATAATGGGGCAGGTTGAACCGGATGAAGGCACTGTAGAAATAGGACAGACCGTCAAAATCGGATACTTCTCGCAGGAAGCTGAAGAACTGGAGGGAGATGTGCGGGTTATCAAGTACATTGAGAACATTGCCACCAGCGTCAAGACAGACGAAGGTTATTTCTCTGCCTCACAGATGCTGGAAAAGTTCCTGTTCCCTTCGTATATGCATTCTGTCAAAATTGAGAAACTTTCAGGAGGAGAGAAGAGGAGACTTTATCTTCTGTCTGTTCTCATGCAGGCACCTAATGTTCTCATATTTGACGAACCTACAAACGATCTGGACATTGATACACTCACCATTCTGGAAGACTATCTTGACAGTTTTCCCGGAGCTGTCATTATCGTGTCGCATGACAGATACTTCCTGGACAGACTTGTGCTCAGAACCTTTGCGTTCGAAGAAAACGGACATATAGGTCACTATACGGGCGGTTACAGCAAGTATATGAATGAGAAGGAAGAGCGGGAACTTGAAGAGGCAGAACAGGAAAAAGATAAAACTCTTGACTCTGGCGGCGTTTCGAAAGCGGCATCGTCTACAGGACGAAACCAGGGGCTAAAAAAATTGAAGTTCTCATATAACGAGAAGAGAGAATATGAAACCATAGATGATGATATCGCTCAGCTGGAAGAGAGAATTGCTCAGATAGAGAAGGATATCAGTCTGAACTCATCAGATTATGCGAAACTGACCCGGCTTACTGAAGAGAAGGAGAGCCTTGACGAGGAACTTCTGAATAAAATGGAACGCTGGGAGTACCTGAACGAACTGGCTGCCAGAATCGAACGTGGTGAAACTGAACCGTCGGAATAATACCGGCGGTCATTTTTTTTGCATAATCCATAAAAATAAGGTTTTTCCCTAATAGGAAACGCAGGGTTGGGAGAGTAGAATTGTTTATTAGAACAAATGTATGGAGAAAAAGATATGCCAGCAAACAAAATAGCTCGTATAGAGGAGAGACTTCTTAAAGGTTATTCGGAAAACTACAATATCACAAGATATCATGGAGCAGGCGGCATTGTGGCTGAGGCAGAGTATCATGTTTCAGAGTCGGGATATGTTTTTTTCAGAAAGGCGCAGACTTGGACAGCAGACAGCGATGAGTATGTGTTTTTTGTTGAAGAACAGAGACTGACGGCTGATATTGCAGAGGAATATGTCAGACATGCATATGATGAGGGCATAAGGCGCATTGACATTGAGAACAGGAAGCACCACATGTGCACCAGAGTTGTTGTCGTATTCCTGTGTAATGACATTGATGAAGAAGCCGGTAGATATATCAGGAAGTGCAGCCTGAGGCGCGACTTCTGTTTCGCTCTCAAAGGGTGGATGGAAGTTCACGTTGCTGCAGCGGTTCTCGGAGAGAAGGGTGATATGGTCATCTGCAACAGAGCAGCTAAGGAAACCGGGAAGTTTATCGAGTCAGTGCTGGAACAGCATTCTCTTGCATCTGTTTAGTATACTGCTAGGAGGGAGAAAAAATGAATTCGTTAGCACTTTTGATTATTGCACTTATCGTTCTTGCATGCGGATATCTGTTTTACGGAAGATATCTGTGTAAAAAGTGGGGGCTTGATGAGGAAATCGGCAAGACTCCGGCTCATACGGTGGATGATGGAGATGTGGATTATGTTCCGGCCAAAGCTCCTGTAGTAATGGGGCATCATTTCTCGTCAATTGCCGGTGCGGGTCCGATAACAGGACCTATTAGCGCAGTGGCACTTGGTTTCGGATGGCTTCCATGTACACTGTGGATATTAATAGGCGGAATTTTCGTAGGAGGCGTTCATGATTTCGGAGCACTGGTTGCATCGCTTAAACATGGAGGCAAATCTATTGGTGAAATCATTGCTGCCAATATTTCATTGAGAGCCAAGAGACTGTTTATCATATTCTCATATTTGACACTAATACTTGTTGTAGCTGCGTTTGCATCAATTGTAGCTGGAACTTTCGGAGTAACAACATCAGCAGGTGACCCGGCTGCAAGTCCGGAAACCAACGCATCGGTTGCAATGGTTTCACTGCTGTTCATAGTAGTTGCAATAATATTCGGAGCACTGGTGCACAGAAGGAATGCTCCTGTGGGAGTATCGACACTGCTGGGTATTGCAGCCATAGCAATATGCATGGTAATAGGCATGAACTTCCATCCGCTTTATTTTACTTATGGTGTATGGATGATAATAGTAGGCATATATATCACAGTTGCATCAGTTACACCAGTATGGATTCTGCTGCAGCCTCGTGATTATCTGTCATCGTTTCTGCTTTATGCAATGCTGGCAATAGCAATCTTCGCTGTGTTCGCTGGACATCCGTCACTGGATGCTGTGCCGCTCATTCAGTCAGATACATGTGTAACACCTGTATTCCCGGTACTTTTCACTACAATTGCCTGCGGTGCGTGCTCAGGATTCCATTCTCTTGTTTCCTCGGGAACGACAGCCAAGCAGCTGAATAAGTATTCGGACGCCAAGCCTGTGGCATACGGCGGCATGCTTCTTGAATGTGTACTGGCAATTCTTACAATATGCGCAATTTCATATGCATTCGCTTATAATGCAACAGCAGAAGTGCCTCTTGAGGGTGCAACCAGCATATTTGCCGGCGGTATTGCAGGCATGGCAGCCAGTGTAGCAGGCGGAGTAGGAAGCGGAATGTACAATATTCTCTTCACTCTGCTGGTGCTCACATATTCTGCCTTCTGCCTCACTTCACTTGATACGGCAACAAGACTGGCCAGGTTCATGTTCCAGGAGTTCTGGATTGATTCATCAAAAGGTGAAACTCCGGATAACGTTACCGGCTTCAAGAAACTGATGGTTAATCCGTATTTCGCAACAATACTGACAGTTACTCTTGGAATTATTCTTGGATTTACTGGTTACGTCAAGGTATGGGCGCTTTTCGGTTCGGCCAATCAGCTGCTGGCAGCGCTCGGTCTGCTGGCAATATCAGCATGGCTTGCTAATGCAGGCAGGAAGAATGCTATGGTAGTAATTCCAATGTTCTTCATGCTTTGCGTTACTATCGCATCACTTATTGTAAACACCAGGACGCAGCTGGGAATCATCTCGGCAGGAGGAGCAGACTGGGGTCCATATGTTCAGGTTGTAATCGGAATATTCCTTGTAATACTGGCAGTAGAACTGGCATATGAGGGAGTTCGAACAATCTTCGGCAAGAAAAAAGAACAGGCCGCATAACCGGGTGCAGGTGAAAGTAAAATGAGGCCTGCAGGTTGACATATAGGCTGAAATGAGATAAAAAGACCGCTTTGTCAGGATGCTGATAAAGCGGTCTTCGTTAGTATGTATTATTTATTTGATTTTGCCTTTTCGCGCTTAGCTTTGGCTTCTTCATAGAGCCTGATTTCATCTTCGGTTTCAGGAGTGTATGGCGGAATAGGCTGTGGTCTGCCGTTCTTGCCGACGCATACAATCGTGAACTGAGCTGAGAGTGCCTTCTCAGGACCTGATGATGATTCCAGATCTTCTGCTTCAACATATACGTGAACTTCCATTGAAGTTCTGCCTACGTATATGATGGAAGCTGTACATGTAACAAGCGCACCGATGAAAATAGGCAGATGGAATTCCAGCTCATCAACACGTGCTGTAACACAGTTGCCCTTGGCATATCTCTGAGCTACTGCAGCCGCCGCAGCATCCATCATCTTCATTATTTCTCCGCCGTGAACATTGCCGGCAACATTTGCCTGAGCTGGGAGCATAATCTGGCTGAGTACCAGCTGATTTCTAACGTCTATCTTTGATTTCATTGCTTTTTCCCTTCTTTGTATATGACATTATGTTTCAGTTAATTGTAAATACTGAAAGTTGCTTTGTCAATCGAGGCTGGTTATTTAGTCATTAGATGACTTAATCTTTACCGCTTTGTAGGAAACAAGCTGGATGGATTGATTTGGAATTTCCTGTTCAATAGTAAAGGGGACCCTAAACAAATCAGAAACCCTGTCAGATGGCTCCGGCAGGGTTCTGTTTTATTCTTTTTCTTTTTTTAGAGGGGCTCCGACACTGATTCCTATATCATTATTGAGAACACTTCCGAAATTGATGATATCACTGCCGAATCTGCTGCGGATGCTGTCCATGGCGCGTTCTGCCTTTTCTGTTTTTTCTTCGGCAATGTTTTCGCTTGCAAACAGTGAAAGCTGCTGAGCCTGATTCTCATCGCAAAGGTTAATGCCCGTAATTGTCAGGAGCCTGATCGGTTTGCCTTCCGGCCAGGATCTGCCTATGATGCGCAGCGAGGTTTCGGCAATAACTTCTGCAAGGTTGGTCGGATTGTCAAGCTGAGTCTGACGTGAAATGGTCTTAAGACTGACATCTTTGATATCAACTTTCACACCGAAGCACTTGACGTGGTGCTTTCTAAGCCTTGTGGCTACTGTATCTGACAGACCTTTGACAGCAGTTCGTATGTCTGTTTCACTCACAAGATTCCTTCTGAAAGTTGTGCCGTTTCCCACAGATTTAATGTCCTCACGCTGATCGTAGCGAAGAACAGGAGTGTTATCTAGACCGTTGGCATAATCGTGAATGACACCGCCCTGCTTTCCGAGAAGGCGCATAGTATAGTTTCTGTCTGACAGCGCCAGCTCTCCGATAGTACCGATGCCTGCACTGCGAAGCTTATCAGCAGTAGCTCTGCCTACGAAAAACAATTGATCAATGTCCATGGGCCAGAGAAGTTCTTTGTAGTTTTCCCTTGAAATGACTGTGGTTGCGTCAGGCTTCTTGTAATCACTGCCCATTTTGGCAAAAATCTTGTTGTATGACACTCCGGCGGATAAGGTAAGCCCCAGTTCGTTTTTT
>JALEUQ010000028.1 GCA_022780965.1 Clostridiales bacterium | reverse complement strand
GGTAATGGAAAAGGGTGAAGATCCAAACATGAACTTCACAACTCCGGATGTAGCATATCCTACAATCCTTCCTAACTGGGTTAAGCCTGACGATTATCCTTATGAAATCAGGAAACCTGATGTGACTTTCTGTGACGGCACTATCGAATGGAGAATGCCTGAATGGGGAGACTGGCCAACTAATGGCAATGTAGGCGCAGGCCTTGCCGCACTGCCTGTTAAGAGAGTTCTGGCATGCAAACAGCTTGTTTACGATGAACCTTGTGAATACAATACAACCTACATTTTAAGATAGCAGACAATTGTACAATTTAACTCCATAATGCGACCCCTTTGCCTTAAGGCAAAGGGGTTTGAGTTTTGTCCTAAATGCCTAACATTAGACCTTCTTATCAACTCAATTATTCAGCTCTCGCTCTATCAAATCTTCTTGTACTTTGTCCTTTTCCCATTTCCATCCTTATATAGCAGACCTTCGGCTACCATGCGTTTCAGGATTCGATTTGAAGTTGCCTGACTGACATCCAGAAGCAAATCCACATCGCTTCGTGCGATTCGCCCATTGGATTCAATATAGGATAAGATAATTTCTTCATTCCGGTCTGTCACTTCAGCTTCATTGTGTTCACTTGATTCCTTGGCATCAGCATTACGATTAGGAAGAGTAATCTTAAACGCATTGCTCGTTACTTCAATTGTCGGTCTCAATCCGCTTCCTTCATATGCTTTGATAATCTTTGGCAATCCCGTTCCGTAAGCTTCAATCAGTTTAAGGCGATAGAATATTGCAGCCAGCTTAGGATTGCGGCAAATAGATAATCCCAGCATAATATCATCCAGCGAAATCCCGTCCAGCAGTCCCCCTACCGATACAAATTCAACGCGGTCTTCATACACACTGATCAGGGTACTGGCACTAAAAGAATAATCCCTGTGCACAAGGGAATTGAGCAATGCTTCGCGAAGAGCTTCTTCTGGATAATCGCGTACATCCCTCCTGTATAATCCTTCGAAACTTGCCCTCGTCTGATTTCTCAAATCCAGATACGAATATGCTTCTTCCATTTGTCTGAATAAAGAGCCTCCAAATTCCCGCCTGTCCTGAAACTCATTCTTGTCAGTACCTGCAAATGCAGCCGCCTTTATTGTACTGCTGCACTGATCAGAAAGAAGCATTGCAGCATTTGTATATACTCCGTCATGCGACACCAGACCCAACGTCTCCATTTTTCCTTCATCGAAGCTAATCTCACACTTTTCAAACTGATTAGCTGCAGTCTCAAATGTAAGGCTCTGCTCCATGGAGCGCATAGTCTCGAAACAGTCGCCGTCAGTCGCTTTAATCATCGTCCTTATTGCTGCATCAGATGCCGGATTCGTTGATGTCCCGCTTCGGACGTATACTCCGCTAGGCTTGAGTCCCTTATTTCCAAGATAGTATGGTCTGGCAGAACCTTGCTGAACAGTAACAGCAATAATATGTTTACCCTCAACTTCCAGTGTCTCATAACGCACGAACATTGTTACATCAGGTTTTATTGAATCTCTAACCATGTTACTTATCTGCAATGTTACATGGTCAACATCTTTTACTCCTAATACCTGTCCATCATCTTGAACTCCAATATAGATGACTCCGCCCTTCGTATTGGCGAAAGCAATTACTTCCCTGCAGATGTCACCAACCATCTGTGATTTTAGTTCAACACATTCACTTTCTGCAAAAACCATCTTGTCCTCCAATCTTTCTTATCATAATTATAATCATTCTTATCATTCTTGTCAATTTGATCACTCAATAACATGAAGTAACCATGCTCCTTTTTGACACCGTCCCATGCACCTTTTGCGGATGACATCGGGCTCATTTTGTGATATATTATATGTTGCTTTAATAGAGCATTCTCATAGAACCAAAGGAGATAAGACAACATGAAACTGGGAATTGTAGGACTGCCTAATGTAGGCAAAAGTACACTTTTTAACGCAATAACCAAAGCAGGTGCAGAAGCTGCCAACTACCCTTTCTGTACTATTGAACCTAACGTGGGCATTGTAACTGTGCCCGACGAAAGAGTCACTAAGCTTTCACAGGTATACAACTCAAAGAAGACCATATACACCACCATTGAATTCTGCGATATTGCAGGTCTCGTAAAGGGGGCCTCCAAGGGCGAGGGGCTGGGAAACAAGTTCCTGGGTCACATTAGAGAGGTTGAAGCCATCGTTCATGTGGTTCGCTGCTTCGAAGATCCTAACGTAGTTCACGTTGACGGCAGAATTGATCCTGTTGCCGACATTGAAACCATCAACATGGAGCTGATTCTCTCAGATATGGAGCTTCTGGAGCGACGCATCACCAAACAGACCAAAATGCTCAAGGGTGACAAGAGCCTGCAGAAGGAAATCGATCTGCTCAAAAGAATCTACGACTTTATCGCAGAGGGCAACTCCGCCAGAATGATGGATCTTGATGAAGAGGAGTCAGCTTTCGTCAAAAGTCTCGATCTGCTTTCATACAAGCCTGTAATCTATGCTGCCAACGTATCAGAAGAGGACGCCGCAGCTGATGATAATGAGTATGTTGCAAAGGTTCGCGAACTTGCCGACAAAGAGGGTTCACAGGTGGTTGTCATCAGTGCTCAGGTTGAGGCTGAACTGTCTGAACTTGACGACGATGAAAAGGCTATGTTCCTTGAAGAGATGGGCATTACCGAGTCAGGTCTCGACAAGCTGATTAAGTCATCATATGCTCTTCTCAACCTGATTTCATTTATCACAACCGGTGAAGACGAGACAAGAGCTTGGACTATCAAACGCGGTACACTGGCTCCGCAGGCTGCAGGCAAGATACACACAGATTTCGAGAAAGGATTTATCCGTTCCGAAACAATCGCTTATGACAAGCTTATGGAATGCGAAGGCAAGCTGAGTGTTGCCAAAGAAAAGGGCTGGCTCAGATCTGAAGGAAAGGAATACGAAGTAAAAGACGGCGATATCTGCCACTTCCTGTTCAACGTATAG
>JALEUQ010000101.1 GCA_022780965.1 Clostridiales bacterium | reverse complement strand
GCCGGTGAAATTCCGGCTGACCTGGTAATCAAAGGAGGCAATGTGGTAAACGTATTCACCCACCAGATAATCCGCACCGATGTTGCTATCAGTGATGGTATCATAGCAGGTCTTGGTGATTATCACGGTATTGAGGAATACGATGCTGCTGGCAGGTACGTTCTGCCTGGATTTATCGAAAGCCATATACACATCGAGAGTTCGATGCTCTCCCCTGAGGAATTCGGCCGTCTTATCGTACCATGCGGTACCACCACTGCTATCGCAGATCCCCATGAGATTGTCAATGTATGCGGGGCTGCAGGTCTTGAATATATGGTAAAAGCTGCAGAGAATACTGCACTGGATGTGAAATACATGATTCCTTCGTGTGTTCCCAGCACGCCGTATGAGAATTCAGGCGCCGAAGTAACGGCAAGTGAAATGAGTCGTCTTTTTGCCAGAGGCGACTACACGGGTCTTGGTGAATTAATGGATGCATATGGAGTTTTGAATACAGAGCCTCATGTTATCGACAAACTCATTAAGGCTATTGAAAATGGCAGGGTTGTGGATGGTCACGCGCCCGGACTTTCTTCCAAAGCGCTGCAGGCTTACATCACAGCGGGCATTCGCGATGATCACGAGTGCACTACAATCGAGGAGATGAATGAGCGCCTTAGAAGCGGTATGTATGTTATGCTTCGCTACGGCACAGCTTGTGATGATTTAATTAGAATGGCACCAGGTGTGACTGAAGAGAATTCAAGAAGATGCATTCTGGCATCAGATGACAGACTTGCTGCGACTATCTTACAGCGAGGAGATTTGAACGACAGCCTTTGTGAGTGTGTGAAACTGGGTATCAATCCGATTACTGCCGTACAGATGGCAACTATCAATGCAGCTGAATGCTTCGGATTCCGCGACAGAGGCGGCATCGCTCCCGGATACCGAGCTGATATTACGCTTGTTGACAATCTGGTTGATTTTAAAGTTCGTCGTGTATGGATTGAAGGGCAGCTGGCAGCAGCAGATGGCGAATACCTTCTGCCGGTAAACACTTGTGACAGTTCATGTGTGGGAAACTCTGTCAATGTGGCTGATTTCTCAGAAGATAGATTAAAGCTTAAACTTAAGACCGGTCGTGTCAATATCATGAAGCTTAACGAAGGCAGTCTAATCACTACTAAAGAAACTGCTTCAGTCGATATTGATGAAACCGGAGATTTCGTATACAATCCGGAAAAAGATATTGTTAAAATGGCTGTAATTGAGCGTCATCACGGCTTAGGAACAATGGCTGCTTGCCTTGTTCGCAACTACGGTCTTAAAAAGGGTGCCATTGGCCTCACTCTGGCACATGACTCTCACAATATTATCGTTATCGGCACTAACAATTATGATATGGCTACAGCTGTAGAGAAGCTGATTGATATGAATGGTGGAATCGTGCTAGTAGATGATGGCCTGATTCGCGGAGAAATGCCTCTTAGAATTGCTGGTATCATGTCCGATGACAAGGCTGAAGTTGTAGCCGAAACTCTTGCTGATCTGCAGGAAATGGCTGTCGAGGAATTCGGTGTCAACCCGGGTCTTGATTCGATAATGACTCTAGCCTTTCTGGCACTGCCGGTAATTCCGGAAATCAAGCTGACAGACATGGGATTGTTCGACGTCAGCTCAAGCCAGTTTATCAAAACAGAATTAGAGAATTCATAGAGGAAAGTAAGTGTTGATTTCTGTCAGCAAACCCACTAAAATGGTAGGGAACGATAGGAGCATGTTAATTGATGAAAGAATCAGTATTTATGAACATTCCGGATCCGTCTGAACAGCAGATGGAGAAGCTGGAATCATTGAGAAAATATATTAGAGAATTGGGAAGCGCAGCGGTGGCTTTTTCCAGCGGGGTGGACTCGACATTCCTGCTCAAAGTAGCCCGAGATGAACTTGGGGACAAGTGCGTTGCAGTGACGGCGATGTCATGCTCTTTCCCGCAGAGAGAACTGGACGAAGCAAATGCATTTTGCAGGAGTGAGGGAATCCGTCAGGTAGTATTTGAATCAGAAGAACTGGAGATAGAAGGATTTGTCATGAATCCGAAAAACCGCTGCTATCTTTGCAAGAGGGAGTTGTTTGAGAAGATAGGTCAGATTGCTGCGGAGCAAGGCGCAGAGTATGTACTGGAAGGATCAAACCTTGATGATGACGGAGATTACCGTCCGGGACTTCAGGCGGTAGCAGAACTGGGCGTCAAGAGTCCGCTCAGAGCATGCGGCCTTGATAAAACTGACATACGGGTTTTATCTAAGAGTCTGGGCCTGAACACGTGGGATAAGCAGTCCTTTGCCTGCCTGTCGTCCAGATTTGTATACGGTGAGACTATTTCCAAAGAAAAGCTGATGATGGTGGACAGGGCGGAGCAGCATCTTCTGGATATGGGCTTTCATCAGGTGAGAGTGCGCATCCACGGCACCATTGCCCGTATTGAGATTCTGCCGTTTGAATTTGAAAAAATACTGCAGGAAGATATCCGAAGAGAAGTGTATGAGAAACTTCAGTCCTATGGCTTTACGTACGTAGCGCTGGATCTTATGGGTTACAGGACAGGAAGCATGAATGAAACTCTGAATATTGACAGGTAATAATGTAGCAGCTGAGCAGCGAAAGCGTAAATCCAAACGGATTTGCGCTTTCGTTTTTTTTTGCAAGTAGCTCTTTACAGACAATAATATAATGATATACTTATAGAGGTATAACCAAAAAACTAGAATCAAAAAGTTATATGAGGTTCTGTAATGAAAAACGACGCATCAAGCCAGTACATCAGAATAATTGCAGAGACGCAGAGCATATCTGTGGCAGCCGCAAAACTGGGGATTTCTCAGCCTGCTTTAAGCGCGTATCTTAAGAAACTTGAAGGACGGCTGGGAGTTGCACTCTTCGACAGAAGCGTGCTGCCGATCCGCATTACTGAAGCGGGTAAAGCATATCTGGATTATATTGATGGCGTGAATGAGCTGTTCATCGAATTTCAGAAGAAGATTGGAGAAGGAAAAGATGAAGAACAAATTTAGAATTCTTATTTTAACCGTTATTGCGGTAATGGTTATGAGCTTCACATTGACAGGCTGCGGAAGCAGTTCATCTGACCAGGGCGAAACCGCTGAAATCACTATTGTTCAGCAGTACGGCATGGCATACGCACCTTTTAAGGTAATGGAAGAGAAACAGCTGGTTGAGAAGGCCTACAAGGAAGCAACCGGTAACGATGTGACTGTAAACTATACAGTTCTCGCATCAGGAGCTTCAATCAATGAGTCTTTCACTTCCGGTCAGGTACAGGTAGGAGCAATGGGTGTTGCACCTGCAGTAACAGGCACACTCAGCGGTGCAGGATATAAAATCTGTTCCAACATGTCCGCACAGCCTCAGAAGATGATGACAAACAGCTCATCTGTCAAGAACCTTAAGGACATTAAAGCAGATGACAAAATTGCAGTTGTTAACATCGGAAGCATCCAGCACATTCTGCTTGCAATGGCAGCCAAGGAAGAACTGGGCGATGCGCATGCACTGGATAACAATCTGAATCCGTATTCACATCCTGACGGCATGACAGCACTTATTAACGGCAATGTTACTGCGCAGGTAACAACTTCACCTTATACTTTTAAGGAAGAGGCAACAGAAGATGCAGACCTTGCTGAAGTAATGACTGCTGACGGAAGCAAAGGTGCCATCGAGTCTGTATGGCCTGAAGGCAATTCGTTTATCGTGGCTGTAGCCTCCACAGATCTGTATGAAAACGATCCTGATTTATACAACGCAGTCGTTCAGGGCATATCAGACGCCACTGAATTCATCGAGAACAACAAGGGAGAAGCCGCAGAAATGCTTTGCGAAAACGAAGAAGTCGATGCAGCAACCATGCTTGAATGGCTTAATGACTCAGCATGCTCATATTCAACTGAGCTTAAGGGCGTAATGGATATGGCAACCTTCATGGCTGAAGAAGGCTTCCTGGAAGTTGACGGTCCATCAGACATCAGCGATCTGGTATTTGACAATGTTAAGGGGAACTAGCAGCCGATATGAAAAAGGAAACTCAAATTGAAATAAGAGACCAGATTATTTTCGTAATCTGCTTTATCGGTGCCTGGTATGTTGTCAGCAAAACGGGTCTGGTGCACAGCATGGTGTTCCCGACACCGGCAGAGATCGCAAAGTCATTTGTAGAGGGATTTTCAAGCGGCGGGCTCATGAGCTACACACTGTTCTCCCTTGCACTGATTGCCAGAGGTCTGGCTATAGGAATTGTTCTGGCATTTGTGCTTTCCAGCCTATCAATGGTAAGTAGACACTTTTATGCGGTATATAATTTCGTTGTTTCTATATTTGACCTGCTGCCGGGCGTTGCACTGCTGCCTGTAGTGCTGAGCATTTTCGGCATTTGTGAAACTACGATAATTATCATTGTTGTACATTCGATTCTCTGGCCAATGTCAAGAAGTCTCATGGACGGATTCAAAACAGTTCCAAGCATATATATTGAGTCCGGCAACAACATCGGACTGAGAGGCATGAGGCTGGTTCTGGGTGTGTATCTGCCTGCAGCTTTCGGAAGCGTGCTCAGTGGTCTGAGAGTAGGCTGGGCAAGAGCGTGGCGAGGTCTGCTGGCTGTTGAAATGATTTTTGGAACTACCGGAACAGGAGCCGGAGTAGGCTGGTACATATTCATGAGGAGAGTCAATCTGGACTACAGCGGACTTTATGCGGCACTGCTGGTAATAATAATAATCGGAGTAATCATTGAATATGGTGTATTCCGAACTGTTGAAAGAAATACAATCAAGAAGTGGGGTATGAGCGCATGATGAAACCATTACTTGAAGTGAAGAATTTAACGAAGAATTATCATGACGGCCCCGATTCACGGAACATACTGTCGGGACTCGATCTGACTGTCAATGAGGGTGATTTCCTCACGATACTGGGTCCTTCGGGATGCGGCAAGACCACATTGATAAGGTGCATTGCCGGCTTCGAAGACTACGAGGGCGAAATTCTTGTCGACGGTAATGCTGTTAAATCGCCGGGTATTGACAGGTTCATGGTGTTTCAGACTTTCGAGCAGCTGTTCCCTTGGAAGACGGTTAAGAAAAATATCACTTATCCTCTTGAAGTCAACGGGCTTAAGGATAAGGCAGAACTTGACCGCATCGCAGAGGAGCATCTGGAACTGGTAGGTCTTGGAGGCAAGGGAGATCTCTATCCTCACCAGCTTTCCGGAGGCATGAAGCAGAGAGTTGCCATTGCCAAGGGTCTGGCTCTGAAACCCAGAATCATTCTGATGGATGAACCTTTCGCCGCACTTGATGCAATGACGCGAAACAAACTTCAGGCAGAACTTGTGAAAATCAAGGAGCACGAAAACGCCACGGTAATTTTTATCACTCACAATATTCAGGAGGCATTGACTCTGGGAAACAGAGTGATGCTCATGTCCAAAAGCGGCGAAATCAAAATCAACATTGAAAACACCATTGAGCAGCCTGTCACACCAGCATCAGAAGGCTACGGCGAGATGTGGAAAATGCTAAACGAGGCTCTGTGGGAAGAGGACAAGTAAATACATTATAATGAAATCATGGAGGGCGGAGAAAAAACTTCGCCCTTTCTGTATGCAATTGATGTGGAACTTGATAGAATTAGACGGGAGTGATTTTTG
>JALEUQ010000090.1 GCA_022780965.1 Clostridiales bacterium | reverse complement strand
AACTTACTGTGGCGGACAAAACTACAGATGATGCATCTCCTCAGTACGAGGTGGCAGTTCACTCACTGCTTCCTGTCAAAAGCGTCACTGCTGAAATCGACGGCAATAATGTTCCTGTTTTCGAAACTGCCGAAGGAGTATTCACGATATCTCCTGAAATCAGCGGCAAAATGACTGTTACAGCAACCATCGTCAACGCTCAGATAAACACTGTTTACATTGATGTTACTGTCACAAGCCACGACAATACCCCGCCGGTTCTGGACAGCTCCAGGGTAATCGGCAGCAAAGTGTATCTGTATGTATATGACGATGATACCGAAGTTGACTACTCTTCAGTAACTGCAACAGACTCAGACGGCAACAATGTTGACCCTATTGATGTACTTCCTGAAGAACAGTGCATTATCTTCCAGTGTCCTTCAACAATTACGACTGTCAACATAGCCGATAAAAAAGGCAATATTCTTCAGCTTACACTAAGACCGACCCGCTAAGGTCGGTCTTTCGTTTTGCTTAGTTATCAGCACCCAGCGATTTTGCCATGGATTCACTGATCGGCTCGTACTTGCCTGTAGGAATCTCCGCTTCACCTCCGGTGGCCGCTTCAACGTTGAGAGTTCCATCATCATTTATGACATAACTTACGGTAATCTTGAAGCTGCTGCCGTACTGCTTTACAGAATAAACTACCTGTCTGTTATCTATCTGAGAGACCTTGCCTACAGGAGCTTCGAACCCGTCTTCCATGAAGTACCCGGTCCCATTGTATGTAATATCAGGTGTGCCGCTGGTATCAATCATCTCTGACATTGCTCCGCCCGGCTGACAGTACATGAACTGTATCGGCAAAGTTACCGACGTACCGACATCTGCCAGCAGAATACATGTAATCGACAGTTCGTCTCCTGCCGGGAGCACCAGTCTGTACCACTGAGGCGTTTCAACCGACAGCTTGTTCTCATCTTCCTTAAGACCCTCGACAGTGTACTCTGTCTCCATGCCGGAAACCGTCACTGAAGCTGCCTCTGCCAGCTGTTCATCATATTTGGCGACAATTTTTATCTTATCACCGTTGGTCAGCTTGCTGGTATTATCAGGCACATATTCAACGCCTGCAAAGAATTCAGCGAGAGCTTCTTTCTGCTCGTCGTTCTTAATTCCGGCAATTATCTTATCTGCCTCATCCTGATTAAGGGTAAGCTCCCCAAGCTGCCCCTCCTTGTCAAAGCCTGTTATTTCCGGCTCGTTCATGGTGGATATCAGATCCACCTCTACATCCTGTGTACCGTTAAGGGACAGAAATGCAAATGCTCCTCCGGCGCAGACCAGCGCCAGAACTGCTATAATCCCTATTATGAGTCCCTTCTTGGGCTTCTTCTTACAGCCTTTAGGATGTGATGATGGGCTCCGTGACTGCACATCACCGTCATCTTCACTGCGGTAATCCGCTTCATATGATTCTCCGAAGCCTGCTCCTGCACTTCTTCCGCGCATCTCCATTTCATCGAGGTATGCCAGTTCATCCACGTCCTCGTCAGGTGATGCGCCGTCTTCATATGCATTGTTGAATTCATTGTATTCTTCCGGATAATCGTCCCGTATTTCTCGTCTTCCTATTACTCTTGTCTTTTCGTTGTCGTATCCCATTTTGGCTCCTTTCTCCCTCTTTGCTTTTAAGTATAACAGAAGAGAGCCCCGTTCGGGAGCCCTCTTCTTTCACAACTTATCTAAAAAAGGATTATCAGAACTTCATTTTCATATTGTTGGGATATTCTAGAAATCAACTTCTGTGTCATAGTAGCAGCACTTAAGAAGCTTTTCCATTTCTTCCTGGCTTGGCTGTCTTGGGTTTGAACCAGTGCATGCATCGGCAATTGCATTCTTGGCAATTTCAGGCAGTCTTTCGAGGAATACTTCTTCAGGTACAAAGCCTGTTTCTGTCGGATAGCTGTCTGCACCATAGTTCTTAATGCACTGAGGAATGTTCAGCTTGTCATTCATACCGCGAATGTATTCTATGAGCAGCTGTACCTTCTCGTCATCAGTGCTGCCGCCCAGCTTCATGTAATCTGCAATCACACCGTAACGCTTCTTCGCTGTCTCATCCTTGGCATTGAAAGCGATTACCTTCGGCAGGTACATTGCGTTAGCTGCACCGTGAATAATGTGTGCACCGTAATCGGCAAAAGCAGCGCCTGTCTTGTGTGCCATTGAGTGAACGATACCCAGCAGTGCATTGGAGAATGCCATACCTGCAAGACACTGTGCATTATGCATTGCGGCACGTTTTTCCATATCTCCGTTATATGAATCAGCAAGGGTTTCCTGAATCATTTCGATTGCATGAATTGCAAGAGGATCTGTAAAGTCGCAGTTTGCTGTTGATACGTATGCTTCTACCGCATGAGTAAGTGCATCCATACCTGTGTGTGCAACGAGTTTAGCAGGCATTGTTTCAGCCAGATCAGGGTCAACGATTGCAACATCCGGTGTAATTTCGAAATCAGCCAGAGGATATTTGATTCCCTTGTCATAATCAGTTATTACTGAGAATGCGGTAACTTCTGTTGCTGTACCTGAAGTTGAAGGAATAGCGCAGAAGTGAGCCTTTTGCCTCAGCTTAGGAAGACCGAATACCTTGCACATGTCTTCGAAGGTTGTTTCAGGATACTCATACTTAATCCACATTGCCTTGGCTGCATCAATCGGTGAACCGCCGCCGACTGCAACAATCCAGTCAGGCTCGAATTCCATCATCTTCTGTGCTCCTGCCATAACAGTA
>JALEUQ010000073.1 GCA_022780965.1 Clostridiales bacterium | reverse complement strand
CTATTTACAAAATGTGGAAATTGCTGTACTATATTGTCGAAAGGAAAATTATGGAAATGAATGATATTCTGGTCCCTACATCGTATAGCAGTGAAGAAGTGCGAAATTACATATCGGATGTGAGAATGATCCTAGCTGATGAATACGGCACATTATGTGACGATCATGCTATGGAGAAGATTGAGAAGTATGTGTTTTCCAAGCCTGAGGCAGAGTTCTTCGGCTATGCTGAGAATATGAGACTTGTGAACAGAATTTTTCTTTCACTCCGTGCAGAAATGGACATTCTGCAGCCTCTGGTGGACGACGAAACAATAACGGAAATAATGGTAAACGGCAAAGACCATGTGTTTATTGAGAGGAATGGCCAGATGATGAAGACTGACATTACTTTTCACAGTACGGAGGATTTGGAGGAGCTCATAAGGAGAATTGTGTCGCGCGTTCACCGTGAAATCAATGAGCTCAATCCAATTGTTGATGCAAGACTTTCTGACGGCTCACGTGTTAACGCAGTATATAAGAATGTTGCAATAAATGGTCCCATTCTTACCATAAGGAAGTTTCCGGATAAGGTTATGAGTATGGATGACTTGCTTGAAGGCGGGACTTTGACGCGGGAGGCGGCAGAATTTCTGAAGGTGCTCGTGAAGGCCGGCTACAATTGCTTCGTATGCGGAGGAACATCCAGCGGGAAAACAACTTTTCTCAATGTCCTTTCTCAGTATATCCCCCCTGGAGAACGTGTTGTTGTAATCGAAGATTCGGCTGAACTGCAGATTGAACATGTGGCGAATATAGTCAGGCTTGAATGCAGGAATGCTAATGTCCATGGAAAGGGAGAAGTTGATATGTCACAACTGGTCAAAGCCAGCCTTCGCATGAGACCATCTAGAATAATCATTGGAGAAGTAAGGGGGAAGGAGGTAATGGATATGATACAGGCACTTAATACAGGACACAGCGGCAGTCTGTGTACAGGGCATGCCAACAGTATAGAAGGAATGCTTCATAGATTGGAAGCAATGTACAGGCAGGCTGTTGATTTCCCGGTAGAGGCCATGCGAAGCCAGATTGCGGAAGGCATTGATATTATGATTCACATGAGCCGGTTAAAGGATGGAAGCCGCAAGGTGATGGAAATAGCAGAAATACTTGAATTTGACGGCAGAAACATCATTACATCAAGTCTTTTTAAATTCTCGGGTGGTAATGATTGCGGAAGGCTGAACAGAACAGGAAATACTCTGGTGCATCGTGAGAAGCTTGAACTTGCAGGGTGCAGCGTATGATTCGTGATTATTCAGTTTATACTCTGAGTGAAAAAGAAAAGGCCGCGTTTTATCTGGTAGGGTTCATGTGTCTGTTCACAGTATCGTATATGTTCTATCACAGTATAGCAGCCGCCTGCGTATTCGGGGTATTGATAAGGCTGTTAAGACCGCAGGCGGAGAAGGTGATGGCAGACAGAAGAAGAGCGAAACTTAATCTTCAGTTCAAGGATATGCTATATTCACTGTCAGCTTCAGCAGCATCAGGAAGGCAGATGGCAGAGGGGCTTGTGGAGGCTGAGGAGGCGTTGTCACTGATATATGATGATGACGAGCCGATAATGATAGAACTAAGACACATGAAAAAAAGTATTGTAGAAAACAAAGAGAGCGACAAGGTTTTACTGCAGGATTTCGCTGATAGAAGTCACAGCGAGGACATTGATAACTTCGTACAGGTTTACATAACCTGTAGAAGCATGGGTGGGAATTTAGAGAAAATAATTTGTCATACTACTGATGTATTGACAGATAAGATGAATATAGAACGCGAAATTAGAGTGCTTACAAATCAGAGAAAAACGGAAGGAAGAATCATATCAGCCATGCCGCTTGTAATGCTCCTGGCTATGAATGTGGTGTCATATTCGTATATTGAACCATTGTACACTACGCCGGCAGGCAGAGCGATAATGTCGGGAGCATTAATCGTGATGGCTTGCGGAATCTGTCTTATGGAGAAGATTTCTTCTGTTGAAGTATAAAAGGTGCATGTCATGAATTACTCGTTCACCAAGAAAACACGTAACCGGATGATAGCGGCTGCAGTCGCAGGATGTATTCTGATTATTGCGGATATAGCGGCAGCTGTGTCAGGTTCCGGGGCGCAAATAGTCAGAAATGACAGCAGGCTGTTTCTTGTAAGACCGACGGAAGGAGAGAAGGCTCAGAGAATTGTGCTGGAGGCGCAGATACAATACGACGATGATGAGTTCAAAAGGAAGTACGATTTGTCACTTGAGCCATTCAGCAGCCAGACGGAAGAAGAAAATGCTCCCGAGGAGAGCATGTCAAGCCGAGAGATGATTGAAAACGAAATGCGTACTGCAATGGGAGCATTGAACAGCGATCTTTCGTTAAAAAAGGTTGAACTTCCAACAAAACTCAAGTCCGGAGAAAAAGTGCACTGGTACAGGAAGAAGCAGACTCACACCATGATAATATGCGTTCTGATTCTGGGAGCATTGATTGCAATCTGGCAAAATGAGGGAGCATCTCGCAAAAAGGAAATGGAGCAGCGAAGGAATTCGGTAATGAGACAGCTTCCTGAGTTTATAAACAGACTTGTGCTGCTGATGAATGCCGGACTGGTTTTAAATACGGCTTTCGAGAAGACTGTTGAAGAGTCGGTTCGATACGGCAGAGACGTGGATGATTACTTTTATGCGAACATCAATGGTATCTACGAGTCTGTCAAATATGCCAACGGGTCAATGAGCAGGGAACTTCGCAGATTTGCGAAAGAGTCCGGCATTAAGGAACTGATGAGAGTGTCCAATATTATTGCAGATAATATAAGTAAAGGCGTTGAACTGAATGAAAAATTGGAAAGGGAGAGTGAGCTGCTTTGGATACTGCGTAAAAAGAATTGCGAGGAAAGAGGCAAAATGGCAGAGACGAAACTGACTTTACCTCTGATGATGCTACTGATGGTGCTGATTGTAATTACTGTTGCACCTGCTTTGATTGAACTGTAACAGCAGAAAGGAAAAGGAGATATTAATGGGTAAAAGGATTAAGGGGAATGTTCGAATCAGAATCAAAAGTAAAAAGGGAATGGAACTTGTTCAGGTGGCAATTCTGGTGGCAATTGCTGTAGCACTGGGTCTTATATTCAAGACGCAGATTACTGATTTTGTGAATACCACCTTCGAAGGCCTGAGTAATTTCAACTAATGAGAAACAGCAGACGGGGAACATATATTGTCGAAGCTGCGGTTGTACTGCCGGTGATAATAGCAGCAATGATTACGCTTGTGCTGATCGAGGGATTTTTTTATCAGGCAGCAGCTGAAACAAGCAGAATGCATATCGCATTGAGGAGCAGTGCAGGGGCTTTGACAGGAAAGACGTTATACTCTGATGATGGCAGCTGGGATGGTGAAATGGAAATGAAGAAAAATGCGACAGGCGGTAAAGTGTACGGCAAGAGTTATGTGGAGATATTAGGTCGTGGCATGATGGTCGGAAGAAGGCAGCGGGTAATTGAAGGCACATATTATGCTGTTGACGGTCCCAAGTACGTGAGATACTGCAGCATAGTTAAAGGGATAACCGCTGATGATGCGCAGTAAAAGAGGAAGCAGCACCGTTTTCCTAATGATGATACTGTCAACGGTAATGTCAATTGTCCTGCTTTTTTTCGTAGGTGCGCGAAATGAGTATGTGAAAAGTCGCGCTGATGCCGTTATCAGCCTGTCAGGTGACTCTCTTATGTCAGAGTACAACAGCTACGTACATAAAGAATATGGATTGTTTGTTCTTGATGGCAGGAAGTCGAAACTTACTGCGAACCTGAGAAGTTATCTGGATTATTCGATGAACGGCGTAAGGGGATTTGAAATCGAACAGGCAGATGCGTGGTGCGGAGGATATTCACTGGCAGATACGGATCTTATCAGAGAACAGATTGTAGAGCATATGAAATATGCGGCTGCAGCAGGGCTGGCGGATTCGGTGATGAAATCTGCTGATCAAGAGAACAGCATGGCATGGGAGACTTTGCGTAACCGTGAAACGATAGTATCTTTACCTTCATACGGAATGGCCGAGAATAGCCTGACTATGACAGCAAGGCATATGGCTGCTGATCCGGACGGAATCAGAAATGCGTTTTCTGATAAAACAGATGAGTATATGGTGAACAGATACGTAATGAGGTACTTTAACAATCAGGTCCATTCTGCAGATAGCAGTCATTTCTTTAGAGATGAGGTTGAGTATGTTCTTGGTGGTAAACTGTCGGACAAAGAGAATGAAAAAGCTGTATGCGGTGGACTTAAAGCACTCAGGTTTCCGCTTAATCTGCAGCACATATATTCCGACCCGTCCAAAATGAAAAAGCTTCTTGCTGCGGCAGAACTGCTTGCGCCTGAAGCGTCTGCAGCAGCACAGTTTGCACTTGCATCAGCATGGGCATATGCGGAGGCAGATAATGATGTGGAACTGCTATTGAAAGGATATAAAGTGCCGGTTCTTAAAGATAAAAGCACATGGGCAATGGACCTTGACAACGTAATTGAGGGTATTGGCGGAGGAACAGCAGTGCCTGACACACAAAAGGGATATGATTATGAAGAATACCTTCAGTGCATGCTGTTCTTCGTAAACATAAATGTCAAAACAGCAAGGATTATGGATCTTATTCAGATTAATACCAGAATGAACAGCGATAGCGATTTTGTAATAAAAGAGCACTGCGTCGGAGTGAATATTGCGGTGAAGATTAACGGCAGGTCATTCAGATATGAGAAGAAGTACTAAAGGATTCTATACTGTCGAAGCTGCACTGATTCTGCCGATAATGATAGTGGCTGTGATTGCCTTGAGCTATCTGATAAGGGTTGAGTCAACATGGGAGAATATCATTCATGGCGCTGCCGATGAGACGCAGTACTGTATGCTCAAAGGATATGACGGAGTATCGCCGCTGACAGTCAAGTCGAGAATAAGAAACAGAATCCAGGAAGAAAACAGAAGCCTCAGCCATTTAAATGTTGCCTGGAGAGCGTCAGGTTCAATGGGCGACAATGCTGTGGGAGCATATAGAATATCTGCCGGAATCTCATTGTCAATGCCATTCGGTCTGAAAAATGAATTCAGCATGGAGGCAGACATCAAATACAGAAATTTTACAGGAAGCATGCCGGGAGACGGAGGTATTGGCCGTGAAGGAATGGAGCGTTTTTCTGATGGCAGCGCTGTAGTTATTTTTCCGCAGGAAGGAGAAAAATATCATGATGAAAGCTGTACGTATTCGGTGGCAAAAGTTCGCAGCCGGATTCTGACCAATGAATTGAAACATGACTACAAAGCCTGCGGACTGTGTAAATCGGGGAACATGGACATAGGTTCGATAGTATACTGCTTTAGCAGCAAGGGAACTGCATACCATAGAGAATCTTGTCGATCCATAGACAGACGGACATTGACAATGGACAGGAAAGAAGCGATTAAAAAGGGATATCTGCCGTGCAGTAAATGCGGCGGAGGCTGATGCGGAGGTGCAATGATGTGGGAAAACAATGAATTTAGAATTAAACTGAGAGAAAACAGCATAATGGAATACGAAAAGATAATGCTTTCTTCGGGGCAGTGCGATTTTTTCATGCCTATGGGCTTCATGGGCGAAGAAGGCGGTGAAACTGTCTGTTACGACTGCAGCGGATTTGTTCCTTTGAGCGGTTACAGAATAGAAAAAACAGAAGATGCGCTTTATCTGCTGGAACGAACACTCATCATTCTGGGGAAATCCGTTGAGTACCTGATTTCACCATACAGGATTACATTGAATACCGATACGGTTTTTTATAACAAAGATACCGGGCAGGTTAAGATAGCATACGTGCCGAACCCGGAGGATAAAACCAGCCTTAGGAAAAACCTGGTGGCTTTTATCGGACAGCTGAAGGAGGATATCAGAGACGGCAGGGAAGACTATCTGACTGAAACGGCCAAATGCATATACTACAAGAACTACTATATTAAGGACGTTATCACACAGGTTGCTCTGTATAAGAGAAAACTCTATATGCAGGATATGGTGGTGAATTGAAAAAATATGCATTTTGATGTAGGATAAACGGTATAAAGTGATTTCTGATGGAAGGAGAGCCATGATACCGTTATCTACAAGAATGAGACCGTCAAAGCTTGATGAATTTGTGGGGCAGACCCATTTCATGTTTGAAGGCTCGTTATTCTACAATTCCATAAAAAACAAGACATTTGACTCGGCAATTTTTTTCGGACCTTCAGGAACAGGCAAAACTACTCTGGCGAGACTCATAGCAAGAGAAATGGACAGCAGCTTTGTAGAGATAAATGCATCCACTACAGGAACTAAAGAACTGAAAGCTGTTCTCGAAGCTGCCAAAGACAGGTTTCATGGTCTTCTGCAGGAAACCACGTGCCTTTATGTTGACGAGGTGCACAGATGGAACAAACTGCAGCAGGATTCTTTGCTTAAAGCCATTGAGGAGGGGATTGTCAGGTTCATCGGGAGCACAACAGAGAACCCTTACTTTTCGGTAAATAACGCCATTTTGAGCAGAGTAAGGAATATATATGAATTCCACCGACTGACTGTTGACGAACTGATGATCATACTCAAAAGAACAATCGATGATAATGAAAAAGGATTCGGTGGACTTGATGTTAAGTATGATGATGACACATTGAGGATACTTGCTTCCATGAGCGGGGGCGACTGCAGGGTGGCGCTTGATACACTTGGGTTTATTATAGATAATCTCGGCGAAGGCAATGAGATTACAAGAGAGATAGTTGCTGAAGCCATGCAGAGGCAGACTACGTTTCATGATAAGGAAGAGGATAAGTACAATCTGCTTTCGGCTCTTCAGAAATCTGTCAGGGGAAGTGATCCGGATGCGGCGATTCATTATCTGGCAAGGCTGCTTGAAGGCGGTGCGGATATCATGATGATAGGACGCAGGCTGATGGTAATGGCAAGCGAAGACGTAGGAATGGCATATCCGAATGCGATTTCAATTGTTACATCATGTGTTCAGGCTGCACAGATGATAGGGCTGCCTGAGGCAAAGATCAACCTTGCTGAAGCTGTGGTGCTTCTGGCATCATGTCCGAAATCCAATGCATCTTACAATGCGCTTCTTGAAGCGGAGCATGATTTGAGGCACAAGAAGATTGATGATGTGCCGGCGCACCTGATGGATTCTCATTACAGCGGTGCTGCTAAACTTGGTCGCGGGCTGGATTACAAGTATCCGCATGCATATGGAGGATATGTGACTCAGCAGTACCTTCCTGACAATCTATACAGGGAAGGTGTGAAGTATTATCATCCGACTGACAACGGCAATGAGTCATCGTTTAAAAAGTATTTACTGGAATTGGAAAAGATAGATGAAAGAAATAAGAAGGGCTGAGAACGCTGGATTTTGCTTCGGCGTCAGACAGGCAATAGAAAAGGCTGAAAAAGCTGCTGAAGAAAGCGTTGGGCGCATCTTTTCAATGGGACCGCTGATACATAATGAGATGGTTACAGATAATCTTGCTGCCAAAGGAATTTCGATAATAAGCAGTCTTGATGACGTTGACGAGGGGTCAACTGTAATAATACGGTCTCACGGAGAAGGCAGAAGCTTTTATGATGAGGCAGAAGAGAGAGGAATAAAACTAATTGATGCCACCTGTCCGTTTGTGGCCAGAATTCATAAACTGGTCAACGAAACAGCAAAACAGGTGGTGATTGTTGGCGATGCAAACCACCCTGAAGTAAAGGGAATCAACGGATGGTGCGTGACACCTGCTGTGATAGTCAGTTCATATGAAGAAGCTGAAGGCATGACCGGAGACGATTTTTTTGTTGTTACTCAGACAACCATAAGGCAGAAGATGCTGGACGATGTGCTCAGGGCACTGAATGAGAACGGAAAAACCGTCGAGATAAACAACACTATTTGCAGCGCAACTTCTAAACGACAGGACTCTTGCAGAGAACTTGCTGAAGAGTCTGACATGATGATTGTTATAGGCGGACGGAACAGCTCAAATACAAAAAAACTGTTCGAAATTTCTAAAAATTCGTGTCCAAACACTTATTTTGTGGAGAATATTGAAGATTTGCCATTGAAAGAGGTTGCAAAATGTAATAAAATAGGTGTAGCTGCGGGAGCATCGACTCCTGAATGCATAATTAAGGAGGTTATTGCCAGAATGAGTGATATGACACTTGAAAACAAAGAATTAACAATGGCTGACATTATGGACGATATCGATAAGTCCTTAAGATTGCCAAGAGGTGGCGAAATTGTCACAGGAACAGTACACCAGGTAACAGATAAAGAAGTAATCGTAAACCTGGGCTGCAAGAAGGACGGTATTCTGCCAATTAACGAAGTTACTCTTGAAGAAGGCCAGACATTAGCTGACGCTTTCAAAGTTGATGACGAAATCAAAGCAAAGGTAATTAAGACTGACGACGGAGACGGTGGAATCTTACTTTCAAAGAAAAAGTTAGAAATCAGTGCCAACTGGGACGAAATTGTACAGGCATATGAAGATAAAACAGTTCTCGAAGTTAAAGTTACAAGAACAGTTAACGGCGGAGTAATTGCTGAGTATAAGGAAGTTGCTGGATTCATTCCTATGTCACAGCTTTCAGATCGTTATGTTGAGAACGCAGAGGAATTCATCGGTCAGACTATGGAAGTCAAGGTTTCCAGAGTTGATCAGAGAAGAAACAGAGCTGTTTTCTCACATAAGCAGTTCCTTGCTGACGAAAAAGACAAGCTTGTCGCTGAGATTTGGGACAACCTGAATGTTGATGACGTTGTTGAAGGTACAGTAATGAGATTTACTGATTACGGTGCATTCGTAGATATCGGCGGAATTGACGGACTTCTCCACATTTCAGAGATTTCATGGGGCAAGCTTAAGCACCCTCAGGAAGTTCTGGAAATCGGACAGAAGATTAATGTTAAGGTTCTCTCAATGAACGCTGAAAAGGGCAAGATTTCACTTGGACTCAAGCAGAATCAGCCTGAACCATGGAGCGTAATCGATGAGAATTATCAGGTTGGACAGGTTATCGAAGGCAAGGTTGTTCAGATTAAGGAATACGGCGCATTCGTTGAACTGGAACCTGGTCTCGACGGACTGGTACACATTTCAGAAGTTGCTCACAAGAGAGTTGCCAACATCGGCGAAGAGCTGGAAGTTGGACAGGTTGTATCAGCTAAGATTCTTGAGATTGACAAAGACAGAAAGAGAATCAGTCTGAGCATCAGAGAAACAATTGAACCGCCTGCAGTTGAAGAAGCTGAGGAAGCAGAAGCTCCTGCAGAGGAAGATGCTGAATAATAATTGATAAGGAACTAAAAGCAGATGCAGTTGCATCTGCTTTTTCTTTTTGTGTAAAAGACCAATATCTACCAGAAAGATATGAAAATAGTTTCATAAGGAAACGGGTGATATGTCCCGAAAAAGAGCAAAATAACGCCCTGGATTACCTATTTGTGCGAATTTTATGAAAAATTTTCATAGTGGATGTTGACAAAATCAAAGGAAAGGGGTAGATTGTAGTTAAACTAGTGATGAAAATATTTTCATAAGCGTTGGGTGAGGAAGGGAATTTTTAAGGAGGAAATGAAATGAGTGGTTTCTCGAGTAAGAAAAAGGAACAAAAGGTCGATCAGGATTATCCGCTTACTCATGTGCCGGCATCGGCCAGACGCGGATTAATTTCAATAAGCTGTGTATTAATCGGTTTTACATTCTTTACACCTACAATGGCATCAGGTGCGTCACTGGGAGCGTGCTTCAATTTTGACCAGCTGATTATAATCATTACCGGTGGTTCAATCATTCTTGGTCTCTATGTAGCAGCAATGTGCGCCATGGGAGCCAAGACTGGTTTGACGGCAGTGCTGCAGTCCAAGTACACTTTCGGCGTTATAGGAGCCAAGTGGTCAGACATTATCCTGGGAGGCACCCAGGTTTTCTGGTATGCTATTACAGGCGAATACATGGGCAGCTTATTCTCATCAGCACTTGGCATGGAAGGCGAAGGCTGGAAAATATTCTGGATTCTGGTTTGGGGTCTGATTATGGGTGTAACTGCACTCTTTGGCGTTAGAGCAATGTCATACGTTTCATATGTTGCAATTCCTGCAATGGGAATTCTGATGGTAATTGTAATAATCATGGCGCTCAAGGAAGCAGGCAGCATGGAAGGTCTCAGAGCCATAGCACCTACATCGGAAATGACAGTTGCTTCCGCAATAACAGTAATCGTTGGAACCTTTGCATCAGGCGGAACTCAGGCAGGTAACTGGGCAAGATTTGCCAAGACTGCCAAAACTGCTTTTGTAGCAGGTCTGCTTGGATTCCTGGTAGGAAACGGCATCATGATTTTCTCAGGAATGCTGGGCGGTCTGGTGTTCGGTACAGGAGATCTTATCGAACTGATGATTTCAATGGGAATCATTTTCTGGGCACTGATTATCCTGACACTCAACATCTGGACAACAAACAATGCTACAGCATATGCATTCGGTATGGCAGGTGCTGAGATGTTCAACAAGCCAAACAAGAATCCGTTCATCATCGGCGGTATCATCATCGCGCTGCTGATGGCTATTTTCGGAATTTCAAATTACTTCATTCCTGCTCTCAACCTGCTGGGTACATTCGTTCCACCGGTTGGAGGCGTAATGATTGGGGACTATCTCTTCGTATACAAGAGAAGACTTCCAAGAATTGAATATGTTCATTTCAAGAAGATCAGATGGGCTCCGCTCATTGCATATGTTATTGCATGTGCAGTAGCATATGTATGCGGCGTTTACGGCATTGGAATTCCGGCTCTTGAAGGAATAATTGTAGCAATGCTTCTGGTTCCTGTTGTTCACGCAATCATCGTTAAGATGGGAATCAATGATGAACACGAAGTTGATAACGATGCTGAATACGTATAAGAAGGAGACAATCAATGGGCAGTATGTTAATTAAGAACGCGAAACTTCGCGGAGATGATACTTTAAAGTGCATCCTCATTGAAGATGGAAAATTCAAAGCTATTGAAGAAGTAATTGATGCAGAGGCAGATCAGATCATAGATGCACGCGGCAATCTTGTAACACCGCCTATCGTAGATCCTCATGTTCACCTGGACGCAGTGCTCGTTGCAGGGCTCATGACAAGAAAAAACATAACTGGTACATTAATCGAGGCGGTTGGCATCTGGAATGACTGGGCTAAAGGTCTGACGAAGGAGAAGATAAAAGAAAATGCCAGAAAGGTTGTTGACTGGTATGTTGCCAACGGTGTTCTGAGAGTAAGAACTCACGTTGACACGACAGACCCGAGCCTTTTGGGAGTGGAAAGCCTGCTGGAACTGAAGGAAGAGGTCAAGGATCTTATTGACATTCAGGTGGTTGCATTCCCTCAGAACGGAATATACGCTGCTCCCGGATATTACGACAGTTATGTCAGGGCACTGGAAATGGGTGTTGATGTTGCCGGCGGTGCGCCTCATCTTGAACTGACCAGAGAAGACGGTGTAAAGGCTGTTGAAGAAACATACAATCTGGCAGAAAAGTACGGCAAGCTGATTGATATCCACATAGATGAGACTGGCGATCCGGCATCAAGATTTGTTGAGGTAATGGCTAAGGAGAGCATCAACAGAAACATGGGTGAAATCTCAACAGCCAGCCATACCACTGCAATGCACAACTACAACAACGATTATGCTCATAAACTTATCGGCAATATTGCCAGAGCGAAGATGAACATGATAACAAATCCTTTCGACAACTCTGTTCTTCAGAACAGAATGGACGGATATCCTAGGAAGAGAGGATATACAAGAGCAGATGAAATGCTCGACCGAGGCGTAAATGTAGCCATCGGACATGACTCAATCATGGATCCGTGGTATGCACTGGGCAAGGGCAATATGGTTCTCGCAGCATACCTGTTCTATCATATGGGCCAGATGACGGGTGCTTCGCAGGTACAGCAGCTCTTCGACATGATTACAGTAAACTCAGCTAAGTGTATGCATCTTGATGATTATGGAATTGAAATTGGCAATACTGCCGATCTGGTAATCTTCGACGGAAGGAACGAAGAAGAAATAATCAGATTGCAGTCAGAATGTACCCATGTTATCAGAAGAGGAAACGTAATCTGCGAAACAGCACCTGCCACAAGGCAGCTTAAGTACAAAGATGAAACAGTAGATTTCAAACTGTAAACAGAATATCAGGGGGTTTGTCTTGGACAAGTCCCCTGTTTGTTGTAGAATAAAAGAAAACCCAAGGGGGAGTTTCTTTGAATATTAAAGTAGTTGCAGAAAAGGCCGGAGTCTCGATTACAACTGTGTCGAGAGTGCTCAACATGCCGGAAAAAGTGAATGAGAAGACCAAGGCGAAGGTCATCGCTGTTATGGAGGAACTGAACTATACACCCAACTGGTTTGCCAGAAATCTTCAGAACAGCAGGACGAACCTTATTGGAGTGCTGGTGCCGGACAACATGGAGCAGTCAAGCATGGCAGTTGCCAAAGGCATAGAGAAGATAGCTCTGCAGAAGGGCAGCAACATGATACTTTGCAATACAGGATACAACGTCGAGACCGAGAAGGAGCACATGCATACACTCATCGACAGGAAAATTGACGGTATCGTATTCGTCTCATCTGCATTGACTGAAACGGATATTAAATATATTAAGGATAAAGGTGTTCCTTTCGTTTTTGTAGACAAGTGCCAGGCATCGAAGAATGAGAATGTCGTTTACACCAATTACGACAAAGCATGTGAAGAAGTTGTCGGATATCTGGCAGACATGGGCAGGAAAGATATAGCATTTCTGATTCCAAATGATCAGGACAGCATAAACAGACAGAAACTCAAAGGATACAAAGAAGGAATCACAAGCAGCGGACTAATGTGCAATGAAGGTATCGTAGTATATGCAGATGACTCCATTGAAGGCGGATTCACCGCTGCCAACCGTATAATACAGAGTGAAGAAAAAGTGGACGCCATTTTCGCGGCGACAGACACCATTGCATTCGGAGCCATCGAGGCAATGCATCAGAACGAGCTTGACTCCGACAGACTGGGAATTGTCGGCTTCGGAGGAAATCAGCTTGGAGCTATCGTTGAGCCAAAGCTTACTACGGTATCCAAGCCTTCTCACAGAATGGGTCTTACGGCAGGCAGACTGCTTTTCGATCTTATCGATTCGAAGGAACAGGAGGAACCTCAATCCATAATGATACAATCGAAACTAAAAATCAGGAAATCCTGCGGTAACAAAGAAAGAGTACTGGAAATATGGTAAGGTGACGCATATGAAGACGAAGTTGATTGGAATGGAAATCAGTAATCCGATTATCATAGCACCGGGTCCGTGGACACGCGGCAGAGACCGACTGGAACGGGCTCTGGGACTGGGCGCCGGCGCACTTTTTACAGAAACCATAGTCAGCGAATCATACCCGGATTTGAAACCGCGATACGATTACAGCAGTGTTAACTGCGGCGTTGAGAACATTCGACTCTATTCGGGTGCAGACCTTGAAACATGGATTGACGATTTGAATTACATAAACGACAAAGACAGATTCGGATCAGATACCAGAGTAATTGCATCGATTATGGGTTCATCACCATCTGAAGCGGTGTATATAGCCAGAAAAATTGTCAAGACAGGAGTTGACGGCATTGAACTTGGGGTAGCGTGCCCAATGGGTGAAGGCCCTGAAATTGTTGCAGGTGATCCTGCAAAAGTATATGAATATGCCAGGGCGGTTGTAGAAGCTGTGGATATTCCGGTATCGGTCAAAATCAGTGCGGCAACAGGAAATCTGCCTGCAGTAGTCAAAGCGTGCATCAAAGCCGGAGCGTCGGGTATTTCAGGTATTGATACAATAAGGTGCATTTTGAGCATTGATACAGAAACGGGAAGGCCGGGACTGCCAACATACGGCGGATATTCAGGAGCACCAATCAGGCCCATTGGTCTGTCAGCGATTGCAGGCATAGCTCAGACAACAAGTCTGCCAATTGCCGGAATGGGCGGTATTCAGACTGTAGAGCATGCCATAGAATACATAATGGCAGGAGCCGGTGCGGCAGGCATCGGAAGCGAAATTCTAATCAAAGGCTATGATGTGGTCAGCGAGTGCGTGGCAGGAATTGATGACTGGTTTAAAAAGCATGACATTACAGATATTGAACAGATTAGAGGAGCAACGCTCAGATATCTCAAATCTTTTGAAGAAATCAAAGATGAGAACAAGCATGCTGAAGTCAAAGAAAGCTGCATGGACAGTGAGTGTGCGAAATGCATTATGTGCTGCCTGGAAGATGCGATTAGTATGGACGGCAGAGTACTGGTTGATAAGAGTAAATGTTCAGGATGCGGTCTTTGTGTGAGAATGTGTCCGGAGCACAAGCTGGAACTTGTATGGTAGATTATCAAAGAATTGAATTACAGTAATATTAAAGCGGTTCGAATTCGAACCGCTTAATTATTGCCCACAGGCCCTTGCTTTTGAAATTACAGGTCAGGATACAGCTCCGGCCTCCATAAGCTCTCTGGCGGAAGCCAGTGTAGTATCTGTAATGTTGTCGCCGCCGAGAAGACGGGCAATTTCATAAACAGCTGCTTCATTATCGAGAGCAGTAACCTCAGTGTATGTTCTTGAATCATCAGATGACTTGGATATTCTGTAGTTCCATGTACCGCATGCAGCAATCTGTGGAAGGTGGGTGATGCATATTACCTGATGACTCTGTGCAATCTCCTTTAGCTTGCGGCCAACAACACTTGCTGCAATACCGCTGATGCCGCTGTCTATTTCGTCAAAAATCATGGTAGGTATCATATCGTAATCGCCGATGATTTTTTTGAAGGCGAGCATAATCCTGGACATTTCGCCGCCGGATGCAATTTTGCTGAGCGGTTTCATAGGTTCGCCTCTGTTAGTGCTTATGATAAACTCCACAAGATCATTGCCGTTGGCAGTGAAAACAGGTGCAGGACTGAACTGAATGGCGAATCTGGCATCTTTGAAATTCAGCTGCAGCAGCTGCTCCGTAATTTTCTCCTCAAGCTGAGCAGCAGCTGCCTGTCTGGCCTCAGATAATGCCGCACACGCATCCTTCAGCCTTGTGCCGCATTCATGCAGCCGGCCCTGCAGTTCAGCCTTGTATGAATCAGCATTGTCTATATGTTCCAGTTTTGACTCAAGCTCCTGTGCATACTCGAGAAGTTCATTGATGCTTTTGCCATGCTTGTTCTTGAGTCTTGTTATGGCATCAGCGCGTTCAATTGCGCTGTTAAGTTCATCAGGTGAGAATACAGTCTCATCGCGAAGATCCCTTATTACCGAACATGCATCCTCGAAATCGTAGTAAATTGCGTCAATCCTGTCGGCTGTTTCCTTAAGTGAAGGGGAGTATTGTGAAACCTGCCCGAGCAGGTCTGATATTCCCTTGATTCCGCCAAGAACGGAGTAATCCTCCCCTGAAGCGGCTTCGTACGCACCTGAAAGACTGTCATATATCAGCTCGCTGTTCTGCAGAACAGCAATCTTTCTCTCAAGTTCTTCATCTTCCCCCGGAGCAGGTGAAACCTGTCTGATTTCGTTAAGCTCGAACTCCATGAAGTCACGCTCACGCTGGTCTTTGGCTGACTGTTCCAGCAGTTTCTTAAGCTCTCCTCTAACAGCAGCATACTCGCTGTATGCCGCTGCCGCAGCTTCTTTGGCAGGCTGGATTACATCTTTGTGATAAAGGTCAACAAGGTCGATGTGATACTCGGGATTGAGTAGAGACTGATGGTCATACTGGCCGTGAATATCTGCCAGACTGCGGCACAGACTGTTCAGCGCCGCCAGGGTCACTATCTCGTCGTTTATTTTGCACAGATTGCGACCGGCTGCAGAAATCTCTCTTGTAATCACGTATTCGCGGTCATCTTTGTCAGCAATCATCTGGATTATTGCCTTATCTGCCCCAGAGCGAACAAAAGCAGTGTCCGCTCTGCTGCCCAGAGCCAGACTTACTGCTTCGATGACTATTGATTTACCGGCACCTGTTTCGCCGGTGATTATGTTCAGCCCATCATGGAAATCTATTTCAGTATTCTCAATGGTGGCGAAATTTGTAATTCTGATATGTCGTATCATCTAAACCCTTTCTGATGCTTATTTGGCTGCTTTTATCAGATCGTTAAGGTACTCAACAACAATAGGCGCATTATCAGCATCATCGACGACAAACATTATAGTATTGTCACCTGCGACTGAGCCGATTACGTGAGGAATGCCAAAAGAATCCAGAGCTTCGCCTGCAGCTCCTGCACATCCCGGAAGCGTCTTGAGGACAACGATGTTGCCTGAAGATTTAGCAGACTTGACGGTCTCTTTATAAATATTGGCCATTCTGCCGGAGATGGGACGTTCTTCTGTCGAAGAAGGCGCATACTTATACTTGCCTGACGGTGACAGGGTCTTGATAAGCTGCAGTTCTTTGATATCTCTTGATATTGTTGCCTGCGTCACTTCATAGCCGTAATCGCGCAGCAGTGACGCCAGTTTGTCCTGAGTTTCGATCTCATGAGTTTCAATAAGCTCTAATATTTTGTTCTGTCTTGAAATACGCATTAGTAGCCTCCGAATAAGGTTTGATGTCTAATAATTATAACACAGAAAAGGTGTTTTGCAACGATGCAATCAATGTCTTATTTGCCCTTAACAAACATATGTTTGTGTGTTATACTTAACGAAGCATTAGGAGGGAAAGCATGAAGATACTGGGAATAGACCCGGGATACGCCATCATGGGCTATGGTGTTGTCGAAATGACGGGAAACAGATTCAGGGTATGCCGATACGGCTCGATTACAACCGATGCAGGCATGGCAATAGAAGACAGACTGGCACATCTTTATGATTCTCTCAGAGAGATAATTGACGAAGAGAAGCCGGATGTTGCATCGGTAGAAGAACTGTTTTTTAATAACAATGCCAAGACAGCCATCATGGTAGGAGAAGCTAGAGGAATTGCGATTCTGGCGTGTGCCAAGGGCGGTCTTGAGATAGCTGAATACACGCCGATGCAGATTAAGCAGGCGCTTGTAGGATACGGCAGAGCTGACAAGAAACAGGTGCAGACGATGGTCAAGACGCTGCTGAACCTGAAGGAAGTACCTAAACCGGACGATACAGCTGATGCGCTTGCTGCAGCAATATGTCACGGTCATTCGGCAGGGTCGGTAAACAGATTGAAGGAGTTATACAGAAGATGATAGGATTCATCCGAGGAATTCTCGCCGAGAAGGGCGACGGATATGTTTTAATAGATGTTAACGGAATTGGATATGAGGTGCATGTACCTGCTAATTCAAGAGCTTATCTTGCTGCAGAAGGCAGCGAGATTACGGTATATACATCGATGATTGTCAGGGAAGATGACGTGAGCATATACGGCTTCTCGCGCAAAGGTGAGCTGGATGCATTTAAGAAGCTGATTACAGTCAGCGGAGTGGGTGCCAAGGCAGGCATCGCGATTCTGTCCGCATTTACTCTTGAGGAACTGGAGCAGGCAATCGTATTCGAGGATTCCAAGTCCCTGACAAGAGCAAACGGCATCGGCAAGAAGACTGCAGAGAGAATTGTGCTTGAGCTTAAAGATAAATTCAGCATGAGCGGAGGCGAGCAGCCGGCAGTGACAGGCTCAGCATCAGCCATTGCTGCAGCTCCGCCGGGAGGCAGAGCCGAAGCTGTTGAGGCACTTCTGGCTCTGGGATATTCCAGAGGGGAAGCGACAAGTGCTCTGGCTGCAGTAGGAGATGACAATCTTACTTCAGAAGAGTATATTAAGAGAGCACTTAAGAATCTGTTTTAACAGGACATGAGACAATGTGCGTCATGGTGACGGATGTTGCAGTGACATGTCAGAAGGAACTGATACATGGATTACGGAATTGATTATGAAGAGAGAATAACAGCGGCAGAACTGGGGCGGGGTGAAGAGCGAAGCGAGTTCACACTGAGACCCCAGACACTGGCTGAATATATCGGCCAGAAGAAGGCAACGGACAATCTGAAGATTTTTATCGAGGCTGCCAAACTGCGCGGGGAACCTTTGGATCACGTGCTGTTTTACGGGCCTCCGGGACTGGGCAAGACTACGCTTGCCGGAATTATTGCCAATGAGATGGGAGTTGATTTGAGAATCACATCAGGTCCTGCCATCAGCAGAGCGGGAGATCTGGCGGCTATTCTGACAAATCTTAATGAAAATGATGTGCTGTTCATAGATGAGATTCACAGACTTAACAGGTCTGTGGAGGAAGTGCTGTACTCTGCCATGGAGGACTATGCGCTGGATATTGTAATAGGCAAGGGACCTTCTGCCAGGTCCATCAGGCTTGATATTGCCAAGTTCACACTTATAGGAGCAACCACGAGAGCGGGAAGCCTCAGCGCTCCTTTGCGTGACAGATTCGGAGTAAATCTCAAGTTCGAACTGTATGACACTGACGAGCTTAAGGAAATCCTCTCCAGATCTGCAGGACTGCTTCAGGTGCCGGTTGACGATGAATCGCTGACTGAGATGGCATTAAGATCCAGAGGAACTCCGAGAGTGGCCAACAGAATGCTCAAGAGAGTCAGGGACTTCGCACAGGTTAGAGGTGAGGGCAGTATAACGCTGGACATTACAAGACAGGCACTCAACGCTCTTGGAGTGGATGAGATGGGTCTTGAGAACCTTGACAGAGAGATTATCAGGACGATAATTGAGAGATTCAACGGCGGACCTGTAGGAATTGAAACAATTGCGGCGTCAATAGGAGAAGAACGTGTTACAATAGAAGACGTCTATGAGCCGTACCTGATTCAGGCAGGATTCCTGCACAGAACTCAGAAGGGCAGAATGGTATCCGAGATGGCATACAGGCATCTTGGGATAGAATACGATAAAGAGGACTAAAACTGAAGAGGACTGAAATTAATGAAAATAACTGACTTTGACTATAATCTGCCAGAGGAACTTATTGCTCAGAAGCCTGCGGATAAACGAGATTCGTCCAGGCTTCTTGTTGTACATAGGGACAGCGGCAAGATCGAACATAAGCATTTCTATGATATTATCAACTATCTTAATCCCGGCGATTTGATGGTGCTCAACAATTCCAAGGTGCTTCCTGCGCGCCTTTTCGGGGAGAAGGAGGGAACAGGAGCCAAGGTGGAATTCCTGCTTATCAAAAGGATTGAAGGTGACAGATGGGAGACCATGGTTCGTCCGGGAAGACGTCTGAAGCCGGGTGACAGTGTGATGTTCTGCCAGTCTCCGCTGCTTCGTGCTGATATCGTTGATTACGGTGCTGACGGAACAAGAATAGTTGAGTTCGAGTATGAAGGGATTTTCATGGAACGTCTTGAGGAAGTAGGGAGCATGCCTCTGCCTCCGTACATTGAGCGAAGCAGTGAAGAAGATGATAAAGACAGATATCAGACTGTATACTGCAAGGATGAAGGCTCCGTTGCAGCACCTACGGCAGGCCTTCACTTCACAGAAGAACTGCTTGCAAAGGCACAGGAGAAAGGTGTGGAACTGGCTTACGTGACACTTCATGTTGGTATCGGTACTTTCAGACCGGTGAAGGTGGAAAGGGTGGAAGATCATTCCATGCATTTCGAGGAGTACCATATTAGTGAGGAGAGTGCCCGTGCCATTAACAGAGCCAAGGCGGAAGGCCGCAGAATCATCAGTGTAGGAACAACTTCTACCCGAACGGTTGAAAGTGCCGCATATTATGATGAGGAGAGAGGCTGCATGCAGGTTAAGGAAGGTTCGGGGAGCACGGGAATTTTCATATATCCGGGTTACGAGTTCAAGATTATTGACAGCCTTATTACCAATTTTCATCTGCCGAAATCAACGCTGCTCATGCTTATTTCGGCATTATACGACAGAGAGAAGATACTGGATGTTTACGAAGAGGCTATCAGAGAGAGATACAGATTCTTCAGCTACGGTGATGCCATGTTCATCGAGTAGCTGGCTGAGGGAGCACGACAGGAGAAAAAATGACAGCATTAAAATATGAATTAATCAAAACAGATGCGCGTACCAAAGCGAGACGCGGCAGGATAACGACGCCTCACGGTGTAATTGAGACACCGATTTTCATGCCTGTGGGAACTGCTGCCACAGTTAAGGCAATGAGACCGGAGGAAGTTGAAGAGCTGGGAGCACAGATTATTCTCAGCAATACATACCACCTTTATCTGAGACCGGGACACGAAGTGGTCAAGGCGGCAGGAGGTCTTCACAAGTTCATGAACTGGAACAAGCCGATTCTCACTGACAGCGGCGGATTTCAGGTGTTCAGCCTCGGGGCGATGAGGAAGATTACAGAAGAGGGAGCACAGTTCAGATCACATATTGACGGATCACTTCACATGATAAGTCCTGAGAAGTCCATGGAAATTCAGAATGCACTGGGATCTGACATCATGATGGCTTTTGACGAGTGTGCTCCGGCAGATGCATCTTATGAATATGTCAAGGATTCACTTGCGAGAACAACAAGATGGCTGAGAAGATGCAAGGACTATCACAAGAACACGGATAAGCAGGCTCTCTTCGGCATCATGCAGGGAGGTATGTTCAAGGATTTAAGAAAAGAAAGTGCAGAAGCCATAGTTGAGATGGACCTGCCGGGATACTCAATAGGCGGACTCAGTGTGGGCGAGCCCAAGGAGGTTATGTACGATGTCCTTGACGACTGTGTGGATTATCTTCCTAAGGAGAAACCTAGATATCTTATGGGAGTAGGAAGCCCTGACTGTCTTTTTGAGGGTGTTGAGCGAGGCATTGACATGTTTGACTGTGTCCTTCCGACCAGAATTGCAAGGCACGGCATGGCAATGACATCGGAAGGCAGGATCAATATCAAGAACGCCAGATTCGAAAGGGACTTCACACCTCTTGATCCCAACTGCGACTGCTACACATGCAGGAACTACAGCAGAGCATACCTGCGACACCTTTTCAAAGCAGATGAAATGCTCAGTTCAATGCTGATGACCAACCATAATCTTCACTTCCTTGTCAAGACGATGGACGGTATCAGAAAATCAATCGAGGAAGACAGATTCCTTGAATTCAAAAAAGAATTCTACGACAGTTACGGAAGATTTTAGCCTATGTTTTCAGTCGAAATACGGGTGCGATATAATACAGGAGAATTGAATGGAAAAGTGTAGAGATTGTCAGATTTGCGGAGGATGCACCTACCAGGGAGTGCCATACGAAGATCAGCTGAGCAACAAGTTCGGCGAGGTAAGAGGTCTGGTGGAGCGCAAAGACATTAAATACGGGCAGCTGCTGCCTATAGAGCCGGCTCCGCATCAGTACGAATACAGAAACAAAATGGAATATACTTTCGGTGACATGGAGAAGAACGGCCCGACAACGCTGGGAATGCACAAAAAAGGTCACTTCATGTCTATCGTTACAGTTGATGAGTGTCAGCTGGTGCATCCTGACTTTAACAGAATACTTGCAGGTACTTTGAAGTTCGTTCAGGAGAGAGGATACTCACACTATCACAAGAGGAAGCATACCGGACTCATGCGTCATCTAATCGTAAGGCGAGGAGTGCGAACCGGCGAAATGCTGGTTAACATATGCACCAGCTCCGAGGATGGTTTCGATGAGGCTGCATACGTAGATATGATAATGAATCTCGAACTGGAACATCAGGTGGCGGGAATACTTCGAACCATCAATGACAGACTTGCCGACGCTGTTTACTGCGATGAACTGCGAGTGCTTTGCGGAAGAGATTACTACATGGAAGAGATTTTCGGCCTCAAGTTCAAGGTAAGTGCATTCGCATTCTTTCAGACTAATGTTGAAGCCATCGAGAACCTTTATTCTTATGCTGTAGGGCTCATTGACGACTTCGAAAACAAAGAAGTGTTCGACCTTTACTGCGGCACCGGCACAATTACTCAGGTGCTTGCCCGCAAAGCTTCCAGAGTTATCGGCATTGAGATAAATGAAGGTGCAGTGGAATCTGCCAGAGTAAATGCACAGCTGAACGGACTTGACAACTGCGAATTCATCTGCGGCGACGTGTTCAAGGTACTTGAAACTCTCGACGAAAAGCCCGAAGTTATTGTGGTTGACCCGCCTCGCGTGGGCATGACCACCGATGCCATGGACAAAATCATCAGCTACGGTGTAGACCAGATTGTGTATATCTCCTGCAATCCCAAGACCCTCGTAGAGAACCTGTACTACATGCAGTACTACGGATATAAAGTAGAAAGCATCAAGCCATTCGATAATTTCTGCATGACAAAACATTGTGAAAGCGTTGCGCTCCTGAGAAGGCAAGCGTAAGCGCAGGCTGATCAGCAAGAGAAGGGGTTGACATGAACAGCAGCATTGGAATTATTGGAAGTGCAGATGGACCAACAGCCATATTTGTATCCGGACAAATGGGAATAAGCTGGTTAAACATATGGGGGTTAATAATTGTAGCACTGTTATTGATTCCGAATATCATATATGCGGTGAAGCAAAAGAACCGGGAAAATAAATGTACGAACAAATGTATGAACATTTTAGAACAAATTGGCCGATATGGGAGCATGTTTCTAATGGTGTTTAACATTGGCTTGGCAGAATTCGGATTTTCATCTGCCGAAGCTTTTATTGTTTATGTGTTTGGCAATATGCTGTTAATGATTTCATACTGGTTTGTTTGGCTGCTGTATTTCAAAAAGAAAACATATTGGAAGCAGATAGCACTGGCAATTATACCTGCTGGTATTTTTCTGTTAAGCGGTATAACAATGCTGCATTATTTATTGGTTGTATTTGCGGTTATTTTTGGAACAGGGCATTTATATGTCACTAACAAAAACAGAGTTGATTGATTCGCTGATTGCAAATGTTCCGAAGGCTAATTACATTGCTGTCAGGGGAAAACAGTTATCAGAAATCCGATAAAGAAAAAGTGAGAAAAGGAGGCATTTACAATTGTGAGCGAGTCTCATTCATTTATACGACCCTACCAAATCGACGGGTCGTTCAACGAAGATTGCTTGCTATGCAAATCATCTCACGATCTTCCCTTCAGCATATTTGACTAATTCAAAAAAATTATTGTTAACCCAAATATGCAATATTATTAAAAATCTGTTCCATGATATTCCGCAATTGATGCATTAAATGCGGTATTTGAAGAATGTTAATTCCCGTTGCTTGCATCGGCGGCGCCCATGACTGTAGAATTTGAGCATCAAAACAAGGAGGCTCACGATATGCTAAGTGAAAACATTAAAACAGTCAGGAAATCAAGAGGCTTGTCTCAGGAAGAACTTGCAATTAAACTTAATGTAGTAAGACAGACGATATCCAAGTGGGAAAAAGGATTGTCGGTTCCGGATTCGAGCATGCTGATAGCTCTGGCGGAGGAACTTGATACTACCGTCAGTGCACTGCTTGGGGAAAACATGCAGGAAACCTCTCTGAACAGTATTGAGGAAGACATGCGATCAATTTCGGAGAAGCTGGAAGTAATCAACCTGCAGCTAGCCAGAAGCCGCATGGCGAGAATCAAGACTGTTCGCTGGGTGCTTGCGGCAGTTTGTGTGCTGATAGCAGCAGTGTTCGTTGGACTGGCTGCAATGGACAGTTCGTATCTTGGATGGAACTACAATGATCCGGAACTTGCAGCAGCAGGAACAATACTGCACGGATTTGAATTCGTCTTCGTGAGACTGGCGCCCATAGCTTTTGCGGCGTCAGTGATCGGAATAATTATCACATATAGAAAGTAAGAGTACATGCAGAAAGTAAGAGTACATGGTCTGATGGACCGCTCTAAAGAGGAACTTAAGACATGAGAAAGGCAATTAAAATAATTTTGATCATTCTTATAGCGGCTGTGCTGGCAGTTGGAGCATACGTTGCATACGTATTTATCAGCTACCACAGAATTGAGGACAACCAGCCGGCAGCAGTAGATAATTCCAAGGCTGCTTCAGAGAGCCTGAAGACAGGAGAGGATCTGACCATTACCACCTGGAATATCGGGTTTGGAGCTTACGTTCAGGACTACAGCTTTTTCATGGATGGAGGCGAAGAATCGAGAGCTAAAAGTGAAGAACTGCTTCTCAAGAATCTTGATGACATAAATGCCACAATCGAAAAGTGCAATTCCGACCTTTACATTCTGCAGGAGGTTGATATCGGCGGAACGAGAACGTGGCATGTAGACGAGAGCAAGATTATCAGAGACAACTTCGCGGACATGTCGTACTCTTTCGCTCAGAACTATGATTCGCCATACCTTTTCTATCCGATTACGTCGCCGCATGGAGCCAACAAGTCGGGTATAGTGACACTCAGCCGGGCGAAGATTACTGATTCCCTCAGAAGAAGTTTCCCGGTTCAGGACGGTTTCAAGAAGATTCTTGATCTTGACAGATGCTTTAACGTTACAAGAATTCCTGCGGACAACGGCAGAGAACTGGTGCTTATCAACGCTCATCTCAGTGCGTACACGACAGATCCGACAGTGAATGTAAGGCAGCTTGAAATGATTTATACAACGATGCAGGATGAGTATGAAGCTGGCAACTACGTAATTTGCGGAGGCGATTTCAACAAAGATCTGCTTGGCGATTCCTCGAAGATGTTTGAGGGTGTAGCACTGAGCGCTGAAGAAAACTGGTGCACGCCATTTCCTGTAGAGGACATTCCGGACGGCATCAGTCTTGTGGCAGCATACGACGAGACTGACAGAGTTCCGTCATGCAGGAATGCAGATATTGGATACGAAAAGGGAAGAACATTTGTATGCACAGTGGACGGTTTCCTGGTAACAGATAACGTTAAGGTGAACGAATCAAAGGTGCAGAACGAAGAGTTCATGTGCTCAGATCACAATCCTGTAACAATGAATTTTACTTTGCGTTCTCATTAACCCACTCAATGGCATATTCGATAAACTTCCGGCATGCCTTCGACGCTGAATCCATTGAGCGCGTGCCTATGCTTATGGTTCGGCTCTGAGGCTTGTCGAAGGGCAGGCAGCATATCTCATAGGGAGCATCTATAAGAAGAAGCTCCGGGAAAATGCAGAATCCCAGTCCGCTGCTTGCCATGGCCATGGCAGCGTAGTCATTATCCAGATAGTACGCTGTGTTTTTGACTGCGTTGAATCTGGCAAAAATATCATCGATGCCATTGGTGCTTTCGTAGCGCATGCTGATATACGGATAGTCGGACAGCCTGCTGACAGGGAAAGTGTCCGCGTCTGCCAGTTCATGGTCTGTGGAGATAACCGCAAGCAGACTCTCTTCTTTGAGAGGGAACACGTCAATTGGACTGCTAACGCGAGCGAGGAAAAAGCCGCAGTCAACTTCACCGGTCATTACCATTTCTTCAGCCTTCGCCGTGTTCTCCTCACTTATCAGTTCTACAGTTATATTTGGAAAATCATCTTTAAACTTCTTCAGTATTCCCGGAAGCCAGTGAATGGACATGCTGTCAAAAATCTGCACGCGAATGGTTCCGCTCTCGAGTCCTTTAAGATCGCTGATTTTTTCCATAAGATGGCGGCGGTCGTTGTCAATCTGTTTTATTTCAGGCAGGAGTGCCTCGCCTTCAGGTGAAAGGCGCACGCCCTTTCTATCTCTTATGAACAGGTTAAGTCCTGTGTCTTCTTCGATGGATTTGATGATGTAGCTGACCCCTGCCTGCGTGTAGCCCAGTGTTTCAGCAGCCTTGCGGAAACTGCCTGTCTCAGTTACTGTCAGAAATACTTCAATAGCGTTGTTATCCATGTGAACCTCCTGAATAATGAGTGAAAGGGGTCTGCGAGACTCCCGAATGCCTTACTACGAATATACCATATGTGAAAAGTAAATCCTATCACAAATATAAATTTTACTAGTTTTACTTTTATTATGAGTCGCGTTATTATTATGTCGAACCAGGGAAAAGGGGGATATAGTAATGAGAAACAAGGCAATAATCGGTATTTCGCTGGTGCTGATGCAGTGTGTAATTTACGGCTTCGGCGACCCGATATCAAAGGCAGCATATGAATCGGTATCAGTATTTTCACTGCTGACAGTAAGGTACTGGATAGGATTCGTTTTCCTGATGCTGATCTTCGGAAGGAAGGTAATCAGAGAACTTCGTGTAAGCGACTGGAAACTGCTCATACTTCCAAGTATCTGCATTGCAGGAACATTTATAGTAAGCAACGTGGCAATAGGAATGACAAGTCCGACATCGGTGGCTTTCCTCAAGTCGACAGCAACTGTCATGACTCCTTTAATGGCACTTGTAATATTCAGAAAGCATTACAGCCTGAAGCATGTACCCGTGCTGGCAGTTATCATGGTCGGTCTGTATCTGCTGTGCACTGCGGGAGGAACCATAAGTCCCGGTGCAGGAGAAATACTGGGGTTGATAAGTGCTGTATTCGGTGCAGGTTCACTGGTATTCGCCGAGGGAGCATTGGACAAAATGTCGGCGATTACAATAACTACTGTTCAGACAGGAACATCTGCGCTGCTTGCATCAGTATGCGCATTCATGTCAGAAGGCGGCGTGCATATGGCGGGAGCATCGACTTCCGTGTGGCTGACAATAATCTATCTGGCTCTGGCATGTACGGTATGCGGATACCTTCTTCAGAATTATGCAATGAGGTGGATATCAGCAAGTTCAGTTGCAGTACTCCAGTGCATTTATCCGGTAATGACAGCATTCTTCTCATTCTTCATTCTTAGTGAGAGACTGGCAGCAACAGGTGTTGCGGGAGCGATGATAATAATTCTATGTGTACTTGCAGAGAACATTATTTCTGCGGAAGAAGAAAACACACAGAAGCATGGCGCGTCAAGGAAGGCAGGAAGACGAAGAATCAGAAGAGCCGGAAGAACAAGAAGAGCAATTTCAATACGTTAGAAATAACCCGGGCTGCGGCACCAATCCAAACATTAGTGCCGCAGCCCTATCATATTGTAAAAATGTAGATGAAAAATGAACGGAATTGGAGTATAATTGTTAGGATATTCTAAATACAGAGAGGTAATTTACATTATATGACGGTTAAAGTCCTTAAATTTGGCGGAACTTCACTGGCAGATGCCGGCCAGTTTCGCAAAGTAAGAGAAATAGTATATAAAGAGCCGGGACGCAGGTTTGTAGTGGCATCGGCACCGGGCAAGCGTTTCCCTGAAGATGTCAAGGTGACAGATCTGCTTTACAAAGCCATGAGAAAGGCAGTGTCCGGAGGCAATTATCAGACTCGTCTTGACGAAATCAGAGACAGATTTCAGGCAATCATCGATGAACTTGAGATAAGCATGGATATCAGCCCGGACATCGAAATTATCAAAGAGCATCTTGCTGCCAATCCTGACAGTTCATATATGGGAAGCCGCGGAGAATATCTCAATTCTAAGATTCTTGCAGAGTATCTGGGATTCGAGTTCGTGGATCCTGCAGAATGCGTTCTTTTCGATAACGACGGCAAGTTCCTTGCAGCAGAGACTAGAGAACTTCTCAGCAGAAGGCTGGAAGGCGTGGAGTGTGCAGTTGTTGCCGGATTCTACGGTTCCAGAAAAGACGGCAGGCTTCAGACTTTCTCAAGGGGCGGTTCGGATATAACCGGCAGCATTGTTGCCGAAGCTGTGGAGGCTGATATCTACGAGAACTGGACTGATGTTTCAGGTCTTCTGGCCGCAGACCCGAGGATTATTGACAATCCTAAGGGTGTAGAATACATGACATACCGAGAGCTGCGCGCCCTTTCATACATGGGAGCATCTGTGCTCCACAGGGATGCTGTGTATCCGGCAGCCAAGGCAGGCATTCCTATCAACATTAGAAATACAAACAGACCTGATGATAAGGGTACAATGATTGTGCCTGAAATGCCTGAATGGGTTACGGCGGATCAGATATCCGGAGTAGCAGGTTTCAAAGGCGTTACGATTATTCATATCGAAAAGATGCGTGTCAGCGATGAAGCGGGATTTACAGCAGTAATTCTTGATGTTTTCAAGGATAGAGGAATTCCTTTCGAACAGTGTCAGACAGGAATCGATACAGTAACTGTAGCTGTCAGAAGCGAATTTGTAGAGGGAACTGTTCTCAACGAAATTCTCTATGACATTGAGAAACAGCTGGATCCTGATGACATTTTCGTTAGAAGCAACATGGCGCTCATTGCAGTAGTAGGAGAGAATAATGCAGACAGCTGCAATGCCACATCAGAACTGCTTAACGCAGTAAACGACGCAGGCATTGAAATCTGCACCATCAACCAGGGCGCAGGAAATCTGAACATGCTTATCAATGTTAATGAAGCTGATTATGAGAAGACGCTCATAGCGCTTTATGATGTCATAGAAGGACAGGTAGGAAAATAAAAAGTCAGGCCTATAGGCCAAGAGGCATTAAAAAACGGGATTAGCACTGGGCTAATCCCGTTTCGTTCGTTATTTTACTTATTCGCCATTCGCTTGTTTCTTGCATCAGCAGCAGCTGTGAAGAGAACGTCAACTGAAGAGTTGAGTGCTGTTTCGCATGAGTCCTGAATAACTCCAACGATGAAACCAACGCCGACAACTTTCATGGCGATATCTGCAGGAATACCGAAAAGTGAAGTTGCCATCGGTATCAGAAGCAGTGATCCGCCTGCAACGCCCGATGCTCCGCATGCACTTACGGCACTGAGTACACAAAGGATGATGGCTGAAGGAATTGTAACGGTAATTCCCATTGTGTATACTGCAGCCATTGTGAGAATGGAGATGGTGATTGCAGCACCGCCCATGTTGATTGTTGCGCCAAGCGGTATTGAAATGGAGTATGTATCCTCATCAAGATCAAGGGCTTTGCACAGTTCCATGTTTACAGGAATGTTGGCAGCGGAGCTTCTTGTGAAGAATGCAGTCATTCCGCTGTCCTTGATGCATCTGAACACCAGCGGATAAGGGTTTTTGCGTGTTGCAATGAATACAATTATCGGATTGATGATGAGCGCATCAATAAGCATGCATCCTACAAGCAGAATGATGATTCTGCCGTATGAGAGCAGAGATTTAAGTCCGGTATCTGCAATGGTTGCGAATACAAGTCCCATTACGCCGAGAGGTGCGAATCTGATAACCCACTTAACAATTTTGCTCATGGCAACTGATAAATCCTGAACGAAATTTTTAGTGCCCGGGCTTGCCATTCTCAATGCAATGCCAAGGAGCACTGCCCACGCCAGAATGCCGATGTAGTTTGCATTGACAAGAGCGCTGATTGGATTCGAAACTATGTTGTTGAGCAGAGTCTGCATAACCTCGGCAATGCCTGACGGCGGTGTAATGTCGGTGCCGCTGGTTTCAGGAAGGGCAAGCTTCAGCTTGAATATGAAACTCATGAGCACTGCAATTGTTCCTGCACAGATAGTTCCTGCAACGTACATTACGATAACTGCCTTAAGGTTTGTCTTCTGTCCGTGCTTGTGCTGTGCAATGGCAGATGTTACAAGGAAGAGAACCAGTACAGGTGCTACAGCCTTGAGTGCTCCTACGAACAGATCTCCGAATATGCTGATGACAGCCAGTTTCTCAGGTGCCAGCAAAGCGAGAATAATACCAAGAACAAGTCCGATGATAATCTGTTTAACAAGACTTATGCTGTTCCAGGCTTTGAATAATTTTTTCATGATGCCTCCCAATGTTATAATGTCTTAAATTCGTTAGGTCAACTTGTTTAAGTGACACACATAACAATGATATCATAGACGTTTACTGAATTCAAAAGATAATTATTGTGTTTACCAATAAATACGTGCACCGGTCATCCGAACTTCGGCAGCACGTAAACCGCGGACTCTACTTTGCGTAGGTAGACCGGGGAAATCAGGGCTGATATTATTCTACCGTAAGGAGGAAAAAGAAATGGATCAGTATGTAACAGGAACGATAATCAGGAAGCTTAGAGAAAGCAAACACATGACACAGTCAGAGCTGGCAGAGCGGCTAAATGTCAGCGACAAAGCAGTATCCAAATGGGAAAACGGCAAAGGGTATCCGGACATATCCCTGATTCAGCCGCTGGCAGACGTGCTGGGAATATCGGTCATAGAACTGCTTCAGGGAGAGGCAGTGATAAATACCAACAGAAATTTCAACATGCGAAACATCAAGTTCTATATATGTCCCGTTTGCGGTAATGTTATCGTAAGCTCGGGAGAGGCCATGATAAGCTGCTGCGGAATTACTCTGATGCCGGCTGAAGCTGAGGAGGCGGACGAGGAGCACACAGCATCCATAGAGCCGGTGGAAGATGAGTACTATGTGCATGTGGATCATCCCATGACCAAAAATCATTTCATTTCGTTTATTGCTGCCATAGGAGACAGCGGCTATGATATAATGAAAATGTATCCGGAGGGTACAGCCGACTGCAGGTTCAAACGCAGCGGCACACGTTATATCTGCTATTACTGCAACAGGGACGGCCTGTACAAGGTACCTGTGAAGAGAAGGAAATAATCAACTCTATTTGAATTACAAAGTATGAACGTTTGCATTTATGGTGCGGCAAGTCCCGCAATTGACGAGATTTACATGAGAGAAGCTGAGAAGCTGGGGTACATGCTGGCTTTAAGAGGACACAGTCTGATTTTTGGCGGAGGAAACGAGGGCTCCATGGGAGCAGCTGCCAGAGGGTTTACCAGGGGAGGCGGCAGGATTACCGGAATTGCTCCCCGGTTTTTTGATAAGCCGGGTGTGCTGTATGAGAAGTGCACTGATTTCATTTATCCCGATGACATGAGACAGCGCAAAACCATGCTGGAGGAAATGTCTGAGGCGACGATCGTAACGCCGGGAGGCATCGGCACGTACGAAGAGTTTATGGAGATTCTTACTCTTAAGAGTCTAGGCAGAATCGACAGGCCGATAGTTCTCTTCAACATTAACGGGTATTACGATCCCATGGTTAAACTGCTGACTCACACTGCAGACAACAGCTTCATGCCCCATGAAAACATGGACCTTTTGCTGGTTACCGATGATGCAGAGCGGGTTGTTGATTATATCGAAAACTATTATTGATGGCATTTGATGGCGTTTTCGCTGACTTGTGAAAGTGCGACAAGATTAATGGCGGGAGTATTAAGATGATTAACTGGAAAAACTTAAACAAACTTGAATCTTACGGCAGACTTCAGGAGGCTGGGCGTGTCAATCCGGCAGGTGTTATGGCCGGTACTGAAGGTGCGAAGCGAGTTGCGGAATACAGCGTGCCCATGGCAGCGGGGATGGTTTACAATTTCGCAGCCAAAAGTGTAGACGACGGAATTCTGAAGGAACTTGAAGCTTTAGCCAATGAGGCGCAGCTTATTGAAAAGTTCGGGGAGCTGTATAATGGAGCGGTGATCAACACAGGCGAAAACCGTCGGGTGCTCCATCATCTGACTCGCGGTCAGCTGGGCGATGCGGTTACTGCCGACGGTGTTGATAAGAGGCAGTTTTATTTGAAGGTTGAAAGTGACATCGAGGATTTTGCAGCCAAAGTGCACTCCGGTGAGATAACCAATGAAGCGGGCGAAAAGTTCACAACTGTTGTACAGATAGGCATAGGCGGCAGCGACCTTGGTCCGAGAGCAATATACCTGGCACTGGAGAACTGGTGCAAAGCAAGCGGCTGCTTCAGGATGGAAGCCAGATTCATCAGCAATGTTGACCCGGATGATGCTGCTGCAGTTCTGGGTTCAATTGATATTGCTCATTCGCTGTTCATTCTGGTTTCAAAATCCGGAACGACCCTTGAGACTCTAACCAATGAGTCCCTTGTCAAGGATGCCATTCGCAGTGCAGGACTTAATCCGGCAAGACACATGATAGCGGTTACCAGTCAGACTTCGCCGCTTGCTTCAAGTGACGAGTACCTGCGCGCTTTCTATATGGATGACTATATTGGAGGCAGATATTCATCAACATCTGCGGTAGGGGGAGCAGTGCTGTCCCTGGCATTCGGAGCGGATGTGTTCCGCAGATTCCTCTGCGGAGCAGCAGAAGCGGATTTGACTGCCACCGGTTCAAATCTGATGGAAAATGCTGCACTTCTTGATGCATTAATCGGAGTATATGAAAGAAATGTTCTAGGTTATGGTGCCACCGCGGTGCTTCCGTATTCGCAGGCGCTGAGCAGATTTCCGGCGCATCTTCAGCAGCTTGACATGGAGTCGAACGGCAAGTCTGTCAACAGATTCGGCGAGCCGGTTGATTATCCGACAGGTCCGATTATCTTCGGTGAGCCTGGAACTAACGGTCAGCATTCATTCTATCAGCTGCTGCATCAGGGAACTGATATTATTCCTCTGCAGTTCATTGGGTTCAAGTCAAATCAGTCAGGTGTCGATCTGGATGTGCAGGGAAGCACCAGCCAGCAGAAGCTTTGTGCCAACGTGGCAGCTCAGATTATGGCTTTCGCATGCGGCAGAGACAATGAGGATTTGAATAAGAAATTTGACGGCGGCAGACCATCAAGCATCATCATTGGAGAGCAGCTGACACCTGAAGCTGTGGGAGCACTGCTTGCACATTATGAGAACAAGGTAATGTTCCAGGGATTCCTGTGGAATCTGAACAGCTTCGATCAGGAGGGTGTACAGCTGGGCAAAGTGCTGGCAAAACAGGTGCTTGCTCACGAGACAGA
>JALEUQ010000017.1 GCA_022780965.1 Clostridiales bacterium | reverse complement strand
TGTACTCAAAGACGGAAACTTAAACAGAATGGCATCAGAAACAATAATAATGCTTATTCAGAGCATTGAGGCGTATGTTGAGCGCAACATGGACAAGGCAAGAGAAGTTATCGCTCACGATGATGTAATCGATGAACTTTTCATTAAGGTTAAGAGTGATCTGATAGATTTTATCAGCAAGAATCCGAATCAGGGAGAGCAGGCAGCGGATCTGCTCATGGTAAACAAATACCTGGAGAGAATTGGAGATCACGCTACCAATATTGCAGAGTGGGTTATTTTCTCGCTGGATGACAAAATCGTGAAGAAAGTATAATATGATAACAAAGAAGAATTTGTTTGAAAAGAATGGAGGTGTATTGATGATTGATTTTAATGAAAAAAAGGGATTTATAATCGATATGGACGGTGTAATGTATCACGGCAACAGAGTTCTTGAGGGAGCTGTGGATTTCATTAACTGGCTTCAGGAAAAGGATAAGAAATATCTGTTTCTTACCAACAGCAGTGAGAAAACACCGCAGGAGCTGAGACAGAAACTGCTGAGAATGGGGCTTGATGTGCCAAGCGAGCATTTCTACACGAGTGCTCTTGCAACGGCAAGATTTCTTGCAGCTCAGAAAGAAGAGTGCTCAGCTTATGTTATCGGAGAGGCTGGACTTCTTAATGCTCTCTATGATCAGGGAATCACAATGAACGATGTAAACCCGGATTATGTAGTAGTGGGTGAAGGCAAGTCCTATTCCTTCGAGACTCTGACTAAAGCTGTAAATCTTGTAAAGAAAGGTGCCAGACTTATAGGTGCCAACACAGATATTTCAGGACCAATAGAAAACGGTATTGCGCCGGCGTGCGGTGCACTGGTAGCACCCATTGAAGTTGCGACCGGCAAGAAAGCGTATTTCTGCGGTAAACCAAATCCTCTTATGATGAGAACAGGCCTTTCGATTCTGGGCTGCCACGCAGGGGAGGCTGTTGTTGTAGGTGACAGAATGGATACAGATATTGTAGCCGGAACTGAGTCCGGAGCCGATACAGTACTTGTTCTGTCAGGTGTGACAGATATGGAGACAGTCAGGAAATATGCTTATCAGCCAACCGTGATATTTGACGGAGTGGGCGACATAGTCAAAGCAGCTGAAGGGAAATAGCCTGAAGCTGTAAAATACTTTTTATTTTCATTTTTTGTATCGTAAAAGACCGGCAGTAGTGAATTATTCACAGTTGCCGGTCTTTTAATTAGGTGTATTTAATTGCATTTATGCATTTGGAAGGGACAGTATCAGCTTTCAAATTCGTGGTTGTATATGTATCCAACTGCAATTATGAACAGTATGAAGCCGGGATAGCTAATGAATACAAGCATCCAGTCAATACCGTCAAGAGCAAAATTTCTGATTGCTGTCCAGCAGAGGATGCCGCCAACAGCACCTGCAGCAGTACATACGGCAATGAACAGCTTTGATTTCACAATAGCTGACACCTTTAAACAATCCAGTTTAGTCCATAGTGTTTTCATTACAATCATCCTCCATTCGATGATGCTTTACCGTATCTTTGTCCTAATATTATTATCATTAGGTAAAATCTGAAATCAGCAATGTGTAAATATAGTGTAAAAAAAGATATTTTACATTGATTTTACATAAGAATGGTCTTGGATTTTACATAGGTTATATATAGTATCATTGAAAAGTATAAAATGTGTAAAATTATGTAAAATTGGATTAGGATGGAGGAGAAATGGACATATTTTCAGTTTTATCACTTATTGGAGGCCTGGCACTGTTCCTTTGCGGAATGAACACAATGGGTGATGGGTTAGTAAAACTGTCAGGAGGAAAACTGGAGGGAATTCTGGAAAGACTGACCTCAAACAGAATAATGGCGCTTCTTACAGGAGCTATGGTAACTGCTGTGATTCAGAGCTCATCTGCAACTACAGTAATGGTTGTCGGATTTGTAAACTCCGGAATCATGCAGCTGGGACAGGCAGTCGGCATAATAATGGGTGCCAATGTGGGAACTACGATTACATCATGGCTGCTGTCGCTTACAGGCATTCAGGGAACCAGTATGGTTATGCAGCTGCTTAAACCTAGCTCTTTCTCACCGGTGCTTGCGGCAATCGGAATTATTCTGACAATGACAGCCAAGGATAACAATAAGAAAAAAGATACAGGCGGCATACTTCTCGGATTCGCCATCCTCATGTTCGGAATGGAGACAATGAGCGATGCAGTAGCACCTCTGGCTGACAACGAGGCGTTCACAAGCATACTCGTGACTTTCTCCAACCCGATTCTCGGAATGATTGCAGGAGCAGTGCTTACAGCAGTAATTCAGAGTTCGTCTGCATCAGTGGGAATACTTCAGGCGCTTTGTGCTACAGGCGCAGTAGGATACAGTACGGCAATTCCTATCATAATGGGACAGAACATCGGAACATGTGTGACAGCACTGATTTCATCGGTAGGAGCAAGCAGGAATGCCAGAAGAGCATCAATGATTCACCTTTATTTCAATGTAATAGGAACAGTACTGTTCATGGTTGTCTTCTACAGTGTAAACAAGTTCGTGGACTTCGCTTTCATGGATGCCAATGTCAATCCGGCGGGAATCGCGATAATTCACAGCTTGTTCAATGTAGGATGTGCGCTGGTTCTCTTCCCGTTTGCTAATGTGCTTGTCAAACTGGCGAAGATTTCTGTGCCTGGCAATGAAGAAGAAAAGAATGAGGATGAACTGCCTCAGAAACTGATGGCTCTTGATGAACGTTTCCTTGACAGTCCTGCATTCGCAATGAATCTGAGCAGAACAGCAGTAGAAGAAATGGCGGTGCTGGCAACTGATTCATTCAGCAAGGCTCTAAATAACATGAAGAATTATTCGGCAGATACTGTTGAGGAAATAAAACGGACAGAGGAACTT
>JALEUQ010000023.1 GCA_022780965.1 Clostridiales bacterium | reverse complement strand
CAGGGCGAGGATGTGAACCTTTCTGTGGTAAAGCTGTACGGTCTTGACGGCAGACTTATCAACGGCGCCGAGGATAAGTGCTTCATATCCGTCAAGGAGAAGCTGAGCCTGGGGGACGTAGTATACAAAACCAAAGATTATCAGTACTATAAGGGATTGGGAAATGCCCTTGACGGAGAATTCAGGAGATTCCCTCTCGATGTGAGAGTGTACGCATATCCGGGAGCCAAGCTGGTAATAGAGGCCGAGGGGCTTGGATGCAGTTATCTCTACGAGAGCGAGGAGATTCTGGGTGAGGCAATCAAGGCGCCTACCTCTGCGGAACAGGTGGCAAAGCAGCTTGGAAGGCTGGGAGATACTGTTTTCGTTCTGGGCAATGTGGAGTTCGAGGAGTACAATGCTTTCATTCCTGTTAAGCTGCTTAACAGTGCCAGAAGAGAAATCGTGGACGGACTCTGTGAAGCCAGAATCGGCAGCAAACCGAGAAAAATGCGCACGCCTGAGACAAAGGCGAGCATTGCTTTCCCTGTGAAAGAACCGTACATTACAGCATCGGTAACTACCGAAGAGCAGTACCGTGCCTGCCGGGAAATGGGTATCGACGTAATATATTATGAAAATATTATACCGAGAAACAACAACGAATATCAGGATATGGACGGGGAACTTCTCGTCGGTGGATATGGAGGCATATACAGATACAGAGATACCAATCCTTTCGTGACAGATTATTCGCTGAACGTGGTGAACGCAGAAAGCTGCAGAATACTTCACGGTCTGGGCGCCGCAAGGGTGACACTTTCATATGAACTTAACAGGAAGCAGATTCGTCAGATGATAGATGCGTACTGTGAAGCCAATGGCGGTTATCCGGCTTTGGAGATGATTGTATACGGGCGTGCTCCTCTGCTTGTGACCAGATACTGTCCGCTCAAAACATGCGGGCTTTGCGGTGAGTGCAGGTACAATTCCTATGAAATCAGAGATGAGTACGGCACATTCCCGCTGCTCAGTCATGATGACTGTACTACAACGGTGCTTAACGGCAAGGTGCTTAATTTGCTGGACGAAATGCAGTCAATTGAAGGTATAGAAGCTTTCAGGTTAAACTTCACTCTGGAGAATGCAGAAGAGGTGAAGCGAGTGGTACGTATTGCGAAGGCTAAACTGGGCGGCAGAATGCCGGAGTCGGTGTTCAATCCGCAGACGGATACACGTGGCCACTTTAACAAAGAAATCATCTAAAGCTTATGAGGATTTCGTCTTGTGCGAGTGACGGCTATGTGATAGAATACGGACGTTGCCTTGAGGCAGCGAAATAATGGTGAGTTCGAGACCTTCCTCACCTAAAACAAAACTAAAGGAGAATTTAATATGAGAAACACAAAGGTAATGAATCTTACGCAGGGAGCAATGATTGCAGCGTGCTATGTTGTGCTCTGCCTGGTTTTCGAACCAATCAGTTATGGTGGAGTGCAGGTGCGCATTGCTGAGGCGCTGGCAATCCTGCCGCTGTTCACACCGGCTGCCATTCCGGGGCTGTTCATCGGCTGCATCATAGCCAATGTCATCGGCGGCGGAATAGTGCTTGATGTGGTATTCGGCAGCATTGCAACACTTATCGGGGCTGTGGGAACCTACATGCTCAGGAACAGAACAAGATGGCTGGCTCCGGTACCGCCGATTCTTGCAAACACCATCATTGTTCCATTTGTTATTTTTTATGGATACGGCACACCGATTCCAATACCGCTTCTCATGCTGACAATCGGCGCAGGAGAAGTGATAGGATGCGGCATTCTGGGTCTGCTGCTGGCTAAGGGTCTGGAAAGGATGCCGGCTGGGATTTTTAGGGCGCAGGCAAGATAGGACGCCATCGTTAATTTCAGGCACAGAGTAATAAAGAGTAAATAAATACACCAGTGAAATCAGATATCTGAATCACTGGTGTTTTTATTTTAGTTTGTTCTTTTCCTGCTTACGATTTCCTTAAGCTTAACGAGCCACTTGGCATCAGGCATTGGTTTCTCATCTGAGTCCGGTGCATTGGCTACGCAGTCTTCATATTCATACTGACCCCTGTCATTTCTAGGCCTTTTAGCCATGTAGAATACGAAACCTGCCAGCATCAGAATGCCAACGAACAGAATTGGGAAACCTGCGAATGTTTTGACCATCTTGATACCGTCAACACCGCCTGTCAGCGTGAATACAAGTGATGCGGCTCCGATGAGAACGCCCCAGAACACTTTGAGAGGTACAGGAGCTTCTTCTTCGACACCTGACTTGCCTCCTGTGAACTTGACACTCATGCTGGCAACTGTCGAAATCATTGAGTTGGCCAGTGTGATAAATGAGATGGCGATAATCAGAATCATGAATGCTTTGATTATCATTGAGCCTGGTATTCCGTCAAAAGCAGTGAAAGTCATTACTTCCATGCCGTCTGCCTTGTACTGTGCGTAGTGGTCAACTCCCTTGAAGAGCTGGTCGTGAAGTACGGTGCCGCCGAAAATTGAGAACCAGATGAAGCCGAATACTGAAGGCATGATCCAGTTTACAATTACAAACTCTCTGAGAGTTCTGCCGTATCCGAGACGAACGAAGAAGAGTCCCATGATGGCGCCATAGCTGAGCCAGTCAACCCACCAGTACTGATCCCACCACTGAGGCCACATTTCACCGTCAGTGAAAGGTGCAGTATAGGTAATGCTTTCGATAAAGTGGTTTGCGAATGAACCGATTGACTGTGTGAAAAGGTTGAAAATATATGTTGTCGGTCCGCATACCAGCAGGAACAGCAGGAGTATGATGTAGAACCATGTGTTCTTGTCGCCAAGCCACATGATGCCCTTCTTGAGTCCGCTGATGCTTGTGCTCAGGTAAGCGACCATGATAACTGCTGTGATGATGATGCATACATAGGCGGTGGACTTGATGTCGAACACTACTTCCAGTCCCTTGCTCAGCTGGAGAATGCCGTAGCCCAGTGTTCCTGCGATGCCGCCTACAAGAGCGAACACTGTGAGTACGTCAACTACTGTGGCGAACTTGCCTTTTGTTGCCTTTTCGCCCATGAGAGGTACGAAGCCGGAACTTACGTTGAAAGGCTGGCGCATGTTGTAGCATACGTATGCCAGAATAAGTCCGAATGTGACGTAGATTGCGTACGGAACGATTGTCCAGTGCAGATAAGTGGTACGCATTGCCCAGATTACCGCGTCATCGCTTCCTGGTTCCAGTCCCAGTGATGGAGCAGGTTCCATTGTGAAAAGAAGCGGTTCAACGGCGCCCCAGAATACAACTCCGGTTCCGATTCCTGCACAAAGGGCAACTGTGAACCACTGCCAGTAGTTCATCTTAGGCTTGGCATTAGGACCGCCAAGTCTGATTTTGCCGATCGGATGAAAAATTATCACAATCATGAATATTACGAAGAGCAGCATTGTAAGGCTGACCATCCAGCCGAGACTGCCCATGAGTTTCTCGAAGACCTGCTTGAGAACAGTGATGAAAGTATCACCGTAGATAACACCTGCAGCGATTACGATTGCGAAAATGATTGACGGAATCAGCAGCACTGCCGGTCTCAGTTTGATTTTCATTTCGTTTCCTCCCTTAAAACATAAGTCAACAACATAATCTGTCGTGAGAAGATGCCGTCTCAAACATCTGGCATACCATCTCGAACATGATTATTTATGGCCGGAAACTCTCTGAAACTCTCAATTCACGGTCAAAGGTAATCACGATTATCTTTTTCTTAGATATGATAATACTCCTGTGCAAGTCGAGTGTCAAACAAAAAAGCGCAAAATATGATACAATATTTTTATTGTTCGAAATAGATTTTAATGGGTTAAACTGGAAACTGCACAGGAGGGCTGAATGATTGGAATTGGAAGGATTATAAGCAATTTATCTGAAATGAGACGTGCATCAAAATACAGGAAGCTGGGAGCCGGAGCCCTACTGGCAATGGAGGATGACTCTTTTTACGATGCAATTGAATGTATGTGCACCGACGCAGTGGAATACGATATTGACGGGGAGAATGTATCGGAAGAGCAAAGGAATGTGTACACTCTCATATGCCTGGAGAGGGAAGTGAACAATGGTGGATTGTGCCAGTTCTTCACCAATTCGAGCAGCATTTGTGCTCCGTATGTGAGCGGTGCTCTTGAGGCTGTCGGAGCTGGTGATATCCGGGAAGCATACGATGATTTCGTGTCAAAGAACAATATTGATGTTCATGATTTGTCACAGTTTGAAATTGAGTCAATTGAAGAGTTTGAGCAAAACTATGAGAAGTACGATTTTGATGCATTTGACGACAAATTCTATGAAGAAGACAGATTCACCGATTGCCTGCTTGATTATGCCAGACGCAATATCGAGAAGATGATGGCGGAGTAGGCGTAAGCAGGGAAGAAGAGTATAATACGCGGCGTGTGGGGCCTGTGGGTCGTGCGGCCGTGGGGCGAAGGCAATGACGGCATATGCGGAAAGGATTAGGGAAAATGACGAAAGCTAAAAGAAACTACAAGGACAACACTTTCTGTGCGCTCTTCAGCGAAAAGGAGAATCTCATCGAGCTTTACAATGCGCTCAGCGGATCAAACTTCGATATGGACACACCTGTCGAGATCGTCACACTTGACAACACATTCTTCGGTGACCGGGAAAACGATCTGTCGTTCATAATCGACAACAGGTGGATTATCTTAGCTGAGCAGCAGAGCACTCTTTGTCCCAACGTGCCGCTCCGTATGCTTGTGTACGCGGCACGGCAGTACGAGAACACCACTTTCTCAAGAGATATCTACAGCAAGAAACTGGTGAAGATTCCGACCCCGGAGCTGTATGTGTTCTATAACGGAATCGAAGATGCTCCAGTGGAACAGGAACTGAAGTTGTCGGACGCATTCATTGCAGAGTGTGATACAATGGCAGTAGAAGTGATAGTCAAGTTCATCAACGTTAACTACGAAAAAGGCGCGGAACTGCTGAAACACTGCAGAGCCATGGAAGGCTACAGCAGGCTCATTCACATGATTCGTGAAGAGTACAGGGAAACAGGTGAACTTGAAGCTGCCATCGAAAACAGTATCAGAAAATGCAGGGACGAAGGAGTGCTTGCAGAATTTCTGAAAGAACATGGAGGCGAGGTAATGAGTTTCTTGTTTGAAAAATTGACCAGAGAAGAATGCGAGGCCATCAGAGAGGCCGACGGATTTGATAATGGCTATGAGAAAGGCTATGAGATTGGTGAAGCGGCTGGTTTTGAGAAAGGAAAGGCAGAAGGAAGCGGTGAGGGAGCATTATCAGAGAGACTGAGAATAGCCATGAATCTTAAGAACAAGGGGATGACTATTTCTGAGATTCAGGAAATTACAGGTCTAGAGGCTGAACAGATTGAAAATCTGTAGATAATGTGTACCGTTCAGGGTTGAACGACCCGCCGATTCTAGGGTCATATAGGAATAATCATTTTCTGAAACCTTGTGTATTTCAATCTTGTATTCCGTTCCGAGAATATTTGCTTTCAATCAGCATCACCTCTTTTTCTGCATTAAAAAAGCACCCTGCTACCGACATTTATGTCGGTTACAAAGTGCTTTTATTCAACAATTACATTCGCTTCTAAATGAATCTTAATTCCGCAATTATCGCAGTGAAAAGAATGGTTTATTTCACTTTCCGGATTATCCGGTACAATAGTTCCTTTTCCACAAGTTTCACATAATACGTTATCAGATTCCTTGCTATTCGTCCTTAATGAAAGAGAATTGTTCATAATCTCCGTATCCTCCTTTTATCCGTTGAACGACCCGCCGATTCTAGAAGGTCATATAGGGGGGATGCATCTTGCGATTTAAATTGGATCGCTCACCATATATTGTGAACATCGATTTGATGATGCATTATTCAGGTGGCATTCTACATGTACATTATAGCATTATGTGACAATTCGCACCAACTGTTTGCTCTTGTATATCAGGTCCGCCTGCAAGATAAGTGATATTTGCATATTGCTTTTCGGTAAGTCTGATAATCCTGACGTTGCCGGTAGTCGGTGCGTGATTCTGAAGGCGGGTAAAATGCTTTTGTGCGGTTTTGCGGTTAGCAGTTATACGCATGAACACATCGGGAGCTATACGCAGATAACCGTCCTTCATCAGATATTTTCGAAGGTTCGTATATTCTGCTTTTGTACCGCGTCTGTTTGTAGGGCTCAATATAACTAAAATTCTCATTCTGTGATTCCCTCCATACTTTCGACAGGAAGTATTTCTGGAAGTGCAAGCGGTTCTGATGTTTTGTGAAGGATAAGTCTTTTGAAACTTTCAGTCATGAGCTCTATTGCATGAAGAATGTTAACCTTCACACCGTTTACGATGCATGCATTGTGAAGTGTGTGTGCCAAAGCCATGCGTTCGGATTTTGAAAGCCGCTCGCCGGATCCGAAATGTGCGTATGCGTTCAGATCGACAATTGGTCTGAAGGGTTCAATTAAGTCATCTGCCAGATTGAATGCATTTAATTGATTATTATGGTGAATGCCAAATGCTGGATGACATCCGATGGACACAACAGCACGCGCGATAGCACTCCGTACAACGGCATAGCCATAGTTGAGTCTGCTGTTAACAGGATCATTACTCCTTCTGTTGAGCCCTTCTTGATAGTATTGAAAGTGCTCTCTAGCTGCGATTGTCGCGCATTGCCCTCGAATGGCAAAACGAGTGCTGTGGGATAATAGCTGTTGTCCAAAGTAGTAATTGCCACATGATTACGTGCCAGAATTGACATGTCCATTGTAGAAAGTCTAATGTTTGGACCGATTGCTGTTATCGTGCTCAGGTCTTCTATTGGTATGTAGAATTGATTGCCTTCCTGCGTAAGTTCCAGTTGATTGTTCTTAATGTGTATTTCTGTCGGTTTGGTAATTTCAAGTGTTCTGAATGCCATGATTTTATCGCTTCCTTTCTTGGCAGTATTATAATTATTATAGCTTTATATGAATGTGAGAAACAAAATTTGAACTTGATTGAAGCACAAAAAGGGGTGCCGAGTTAACGGTTTTAATCGTTAACTTGGCACCCCCTGATTTTTCTATGCTATATTAAAATTCAATGTCATACTGGAGTGACTTGCGGGTTTCATTCTGTGCCTCACTCTCTAAAGTTGCATTACCGGAACACTTCAAACTCTTGAACACGGCATCTATTTTTGCTGCGTCACGAGCAGTCAATCCATTCAGTGAACTGAATTCGAAGTTGAGACTCTGCTTGGTTATCGGATCATTTTTGAGTCTCATTGTTATGAGTCCTTCAATTGTCTTGTTGTTTTTTAAATACTCAAGTTCCGGCTGCTGAGGTTCATGCCCTGGGAAATGACTTTCAGCTGCTGTTTTAACTACAGAATAATCTTCTGATGATCTTGAAGATTCATTTGATTCGCCTTTGCCCATAACAGATACTCCGAAAGAACTCTGCTTTTTTGTAAGAGTTTTCTTCTTTTCGAGATATGTTACCTTGAAGTATTTTGCACCAAGATCATGTGCTACTACCTGCAGTTCGTTAATACGGGCATCTCGAAGAAAATCGAAATAGTTGTCAATAGCGATGTACTTGTTGCGGTCACTGGGATCAACATAGTAAAAGTCGCTGTTTGCGTTTGGAAGAAGTGTAATATCGAAAGCGTCAATTGAATCCCAGAAAATATTCACATATTCAACGCCCTTTTCGGTACTCAGAAATCCAATGGAATCTTTTGTGACATCATTGCCGGAGTATTTCTTGCTCCTTTCGTTAACGCAGATCAGTTTGCTCATGACGAAGTCTGCATTGTTCAAAGTCTCGCGAGTGATTGGCCTTAACAGATTAGTCTCAATGTGATGGATTGTATCATTGGCGAATTTGAGTGCAGCTTCGGAACCGTCTTTGACAGCAGAACTTACGCTATCTTTGATAATAGATAAATCAGCAATGTCTACTTTGCCGTCATTATCCTGGTCCATTAAAGCAGTTGCTGTTTCCTTCGTTTTGTCAATTGCTGACTTGGCAGCCTGACCGGCGTCTGAAATGAATGATTTAAACTTTTCTTTCTTGCTCATACGGAATCCCTCCTATTCAGCATAATTATAACATTTATCTTGTATGAATACATTAATCTGCGGGAATTAGCTTGAATAAGATGTTACCATTTTGCCAACGTCGACAAAATGATGAAAAATCAGTGATTGCAACGTTTTCGATATTTTCTGAGGTTGGTGGTTTCTAGTGTCATTATGTCATTATTACATTATCCGTCATATTGCAGCAATATGCATAATTTGCTAAACTACTCAATATTCAGCTAATCACAAAACAAGGAGGTAACCATGTCTATAGAGGTTGTGAGGAGATTTTTTAAATCGCATGGAATTGAGAATAGAGTACAGGAATTTGACGTATCAAGTGCGACTGTGGAACTTGCCGCGGAAGCGCTGAACTGTGAGCCTTGCAGAATCGCGAAAACACTCAGTTTCATGGTAGACAGACGCCCGGTGCTGGTGGTAGCAGCAGGAGATGCGAAAATTGACAATCCTAAATACAAGGCGCAGTTTGGCACAAAGGCTAAAATGCTGTCACCAGATCAGGTGCTGGAACTGATAGGTCACGGTGTCGGTGGTGTATGCCCATTCGCTGTAAACGAGGGTGTTGACATATATCTAGATATTTCCCTTAAAAGATTCGAGACAGTGTTTCCGGCATGCGGCAGCAGCAATAGTGCAATCGAATTGACCATAGAAGAATTGGAAAAATACTCATCCTTCATCGCATGGGTTGATGTGTGCAAGAACTGGCAGGTTGTTAGTTGACAAATATGACTTAGATGGATAACTTTAGAGATGATGACCCGTGACAATTTGTCACGGGTTCATTTTTGAAAAACTCTGTATCAGAGGCTTTATGTGTATTTGATGGTGCATTTAATGGAATTCTATGCTTCTGTTATTGTTAATCCCAAAACTGGTGAAGTTACAAGAGATTATAATGGCAGTAAGTTGCCAAATATATGAATTGAGTATTCGTTAACAAGGTACTCGCACATGCAGGTTGCTTTTGTGCAAAATGGATATAAAGGAAGCTTTGTGAATAAATTTGACTTGTAACATAAAATAAGTTACAATTCAAATTATGCACAAGGAGGTGGGTCAATGAAAGAATATCTGGAACAGGTGATTCATCAGAATATCGATGAATATCCCTATCAGAATAAAGATAAGCTCCCATTAGCATGCAGAAACGCTTTCGAACTGAATGTTATAGGTGTAGGCCAGCAGGAGTTTCTTCTTGCTGCACCAATTGAAGACATGAATTTAACAGAACTCAGGAAAATGCGTTTGCGACTTGAAAAGCATACGGGATTAATGTGTGCCTATTATCTCAAAAAGGTGAACTGGTATGCTGCTCCACGAATGATTGAGGAAGGGATTCCCTTTGTGTGGGAGAATCAACAGGTGTATCTGCCTTTCATGGGTCTGCTGCTTCAGGAAAAGGGCAAGAGGACACTAAAGAAGTGTGCGCAGATATCGTTTCTTACACAGAAACTTCTGCTTAAAGCTTTATATGAAAACTGGCAGGACGTGTCAGCTGTTAAAGCGGCAGAAATGCTTGACGTATCCAGAATGTCAATTACCCGGTGCTATGATGAAATCGAGGCTCTTGGTATGCCGTTTATTAAAACGCAGGGAAGATCAAGAAGATTTCATGCGATGGATGACAAGAAGAGAATGTGGGAAATAATGAGACCAATGCTTAGAAATCCTGTAATTCGCGACTTCAGACTCGAAAGAAAGCCTGATATTGACATGATTTTCAGCGGTATTTCAGCACTTGCTGAATACTCAATGCTGGGAGAAGATGAGTGCATTCATTATGCTGTGAGTAAGAATCAGGTCAGATCCAGTGGTTTGAAAGATATGAAAGAGGTGCCGATTTCAGAGGAACCAGGATGCATTGTTCATGAGCTGGGCTATATTTTGCCCTTTGGCAATAACACAGCAGTTGATCCGCTGTCTGCAGAACTGATGCTCACAGACGAAGAATTGTCAGACCCTCGTGTGGAAATCAGTTTGAAGGAGATGCTGGAGGAAGCAGTATGGTAAGAGGGATAGAAGTATTTCAGGATTATTTTAGAGAGTATGCTGACTAATATGTTCTGATTGGAGGTGCTGCCTGCAGCATATCATTTGAGGAACAGGATATAAATTTCGGTCGAACTACCAAGGATCTGGATGTTGTGCTTATCGTCGAAGCACAGACGAAGGAATTCGGCGAGCGCTTCTGGCAGTTTATCAAAGATGGCAAATACAGAATCAGAAGCAAGAGCAATGGGAATCCTCAGTTCTACAGATTTGATAAACCAGAAGACCCTGAATTTCCAAAGATGATAGAACTGTTTTCAAGAAATAGCTATATTCTTAAAGAGGAGACTGGACTGACCCCTATCCATATTGACGATAACATTTCCAGTTTATCTGCCATCCTGTTAAATGAGGCATACTATAACGCTTTGCTGGAAGGTCGAGAAATAGTGATGGGAATTTCGCTGTTAAAGCCGGAATGGATAATACCATTTAAAGCAAAAGCATGGCTTGATCTCAGTGCAAAGCCTGGTGTGATCTCATCTGATATCAAAAAGCATCGTAACGACATTATTCGTATAGTATCTGAAATGGTGCTTGAGGAATGCGTCCTTTCTGACGAAATTCGTGCAGACATGGAAACTTTCATAGAAGGATTTGATGTAACTGAAGCAGAACTGAAAAGCCTCAGGATTCGCGGAACAAAGCCGGAAATAATCAAAGAAACGTTGAAGAGCATATATCTAAGCGACAGGTAAAAATGCAGTAAATTGCCCGATTGCTGCGTGAAAACAGATGGACAGGTTTTGAAGTTCAGTAAATCAAATGGTTTGCGGCATTTCAGAAACCTGTCTTTTTTCATACATTTCATTATAGGGTATGGGTGAACCTAATTAATTATCGTTAATGATTTGAGAAACCATTTTCGTGGGCTCACGAAAATGCTTAGGTGAAGAACGCTAAATAGAAGGGAAAAAATCAACTTTATTTGAAGCATCCGGTGCGCTATGCTAAAATTTAACCATAATATCAGGATAGTCAGAGTAATACCGGCAGAATAATAAAGAATAAGGAAATTGCAATGGGACGGAATATAGATATGCTCCGAAGTGGCTTTGAGACTGCGTTTATAAACGGCAATCTTGCCTCAAACGCTGAGTACAAACCCTCATTTGTGTCAAACAGACCGGAAGAGGGTAAAAAAGTTATATCCTCAATTGAGGATGAACTGTTGCGATGCGAGGAATTCAAGATAAGCGTTGCCTTCGTAACCATGGGTGGGATTACGCCGCTTTTGCTTGCTTTGAAGGAGCTTGAGAAGAAAGGCGTCACCGGCAAAATATTGACAACAAATTATCTGAACTTCAGCGAGCCGAAAGCACTTGAGAAACTGAACGAGCTTACGAATATTGAACTGAGAATGTATGACTCAGAAGCTGCAGACACCGGATTTCACACCAAGGGATATATTTTCAGGAAGGACGAGACCTATAGAATAATAACCGGAAGTTCGAACCTTACGAAGACAGCTCTCACAAGCAACATCGAATGGAACACAAGAATCATCTCAACTGAGCAGGGAGAGATTGCCGCTGACATTCTCAGCGAATTCGACAGGCTTTGGAACAGCGAATATTCAATAGGATTCGACGAATTCTTCGAAGTATACAAAGAACGATACAGCATAATCAAAAAGCAGAGAGAAATTGCGGCTTCGGAAAAGATAGTATCCCTCCTGAAATTCACGCTCAAGCCGAACTCAATGCAGGAGCAGTTCATCGTAAACCTCAAGAAAATGCTGGAAAAAGGTGAAGACAGGGTGCTGCTTATTTCATCCACGGGAGTGGACATTATAATACAGACAGGTAACGAAAAGCCGGTAAATTCAATGGTTTGCGGCATTTCGGAAACCTGTCTTTTTTCATACATTTCATGATGATGTATGGGTGAATCTAATTAATTATCGTTA
>JALEUQ010000002.1 GCA_022780965.1 Clostridiales bacterium | reverse complement strand
CCCTTATGCTGAACACTTTACCGGGACTTGCCATGAACAGTTTGAGAATGGCGTACTCCTTTGGCGTAAGCTCCACCGGATCACCGTCAACGGTGACACTTTTGGAAACATCATCCATGACGATGCCGCCTACAATGAATTCTGCAGGTGTTTCACGTCTTGAAGCCATGCCGTATCTTCGCAGGTTGGAACGGATTCGTGCCGCAACTTCCACCATGTTGAAAGGTTTGGTGACGTAGTCGTCGGCACCAAGGTTAAGGCCGAGAATTTTGTCCTGGTCTTCAGATTTGGCCGAGAGAAAAATCACCGGCATGTCGTATGACCTGCGAAGTTCCATCATTGTTTCGATACCGTCCATAACGGGCATCATCACATCGAGAAGTATCAGGTCAATCTGCTGACTTGACACTGCCTCGAGAGCTTCTCTGCCGTTGTATGCTCTGACGGTTTCATATCCTTCTGCAGCAAGATATATGTCCAGAGCATTGACTATATCGCGTTCATCATCACAAATAAGTATTTTAGCCATATCATTACCTCCGAACACATTATCGCAATAATAGTTTTAAGAAAAAAGATGATAACTGTTTAAGAATTCATTAAGCTGAATAAATCCGTCGGACATGACGGTATTGGTGAGCCTCAGCTGTGGGAGCACACATGTCAGTTTGCCTTCATGAGTCTGTACATTCCATCTTTGAGGCCGTCTATGCTCAGCTGAAACATGGGGAAGACCTTCTCAATCTCTATGAATGAATCGCCCATCCACATGATGTTCTCTTCCCGCTCCTGAGGGTGAAGCCAGATGGAGTGAGGATATTTCTCCCGGAACATTTTGAACCAGGTGAGTCCGTCGAGTGAGGAGCCGGCATAGCTGCCGCTGCCTACAAGTTCGTGCATGGCCATGTCTGCATCACCTACGAAGATGACTCTGTATTCGCTTGATATGTTCTTAAGTATCCATTCTGTATCTAAAGTTTTGTCCGTGTCTATTGACGGATCCAGGTAAACCCGGCCTTCAAGACAGTTGTGAAAATAGTAGATTTTCAGGTCTGTGAAGGTGTTCGCTTTGTTGAGTGACTGGAAAAGCAGGCTGCAGAGCTGTTCGAAAGGGCGCATGGAGCCGCCGGAATCAATAAGCACCATAACCTTGAGCTTGTTACGCCTTGGAGGCTGCATTCTGATATCAAGTATGCCGCCGCGGCTGCAGGTGGAGTGAATTGTTCCGTTGATGTCCAGTTCTTCTTCTGATGTATTGAGTTTGCGTGAAAGCTCGCGCAAAAGGCGGAAAGCCATCTGGAACTGACGTGATTCGATGGTGCAGTCCGTTCGCCAGTCGCGGAATCTTCTGTCACCCTGCTGATGTATGATGGATCTGCCGCCGCCTCCTTCCATCTGACCGCCGGCTCCGGGTGATCCTGCACCGGCTGAGCTGCCGGCGCCGGCAGATTCTGAAGAAGCATTATCGCTGTCTGCAGCTGTTCCCTGAGGCGACTCATCCCAGGCTTCAAGACGTTTCTCGATATTCGGTTTCAGAGCAGCAATATCCATCTGTCTACGTTCCATGTAAGCTGAGAAAGCTTTGGCTGCCGCATCCGGATTACTGAGAAGCTGCATGATTTCATTATCCGCCTGTTCTGAAGATATGTTCTTGAAGAAACTTCCGAAAGCCTTGTCGAATTTATATAGGTCTGACTCGGTTTTCACTGTCAGCGTTCTGCAAAGCACATAGAATCCCGACAGTGTCTGCCCGTGAAGTCCCATTTTCATTCCCTCCATGAGAGACAGCCATTCATGCATTGACACTTTGAGCCCCTGTGAACGCAGGAGCATGAGAAATTCCAGAAACATTATCTCAGCCCCCTGAAACCTGACTGTTTGACAGTGGCAAGATCCTCATCCTTCTTAACAAGGAAACCTGCCAGAGGCAGATCCTGACGAAGTCTGTCAGTAGGTATACCGCTAAGCTTAAGTGCGTTTATCCAGTCGAGAAGTTCACTGGTACCGGGCTTCTTCTTAAGATCGAAATAATCTCTCACATAGAAGAATGCATCCAGCACCTGTTCCATGAGTTCATCCTCCAGCCCAGGGTAATGAGCCAGCACAATCTGACGCATCATCTGCGTGTCCGGGAAATCAATATAGTGGAAGGCGCATCGGCGCAGGAAAGCATCCGGCAGTTCCTTCTCTGCGTTGGAAGTGATAATTACAATAGGCGGAGTTTTGGCGGTGATTGTCTCATCCGTTTCAGGAATGTAGAATTCCATTCTGTCCAGTTCCCAGAGCAGGTCGTTAGGAAACTCCAGATCAGCCTTGTCGATTTCATCGATAAGCAGAACGCACTGTTCATCGGAAGTGAATGCCTCGCCGATTTTGCCCATTTTGATATAACGTTTAATGTCTTCAACCCCTTCGTTGCCCAGTTCGCTGTCATACAGTCTTCTGACTACATCATAGGTGTAAAGTCCGTCCTGCGCCTTGGTGGTTGACTTGATGCTCCATGTGATGAGAGGCATGTCAAGGGCCTTGGCAATTGCCTCTGCCAGAGCAGTCTTGCCGGTGCCCGGCTCACCCTTGACAAGAAGAGGCTTGTGCATTGAAATTGCAATGTTTGCAGTAAGTTTAAGATCGTCATTTATTATGTAATCATCGACGCTTTCGAATTGGAATTTTCTCTCGTTCATTGTTCATGCTCCTTGAATTTTTAGTGGTAAGATTATGCTATCACACAGGGGTATTACTTGCAATATTGCTGAGGGCTCGTATTGCAGAGGAATACAGGTAGACGAAAAAAATGCTTGACATACTATATCTTGTGGAAAATCGGGAGCATCGGCCATACAGATGGTGGCACGGGCACTTTTTTGCGGTGGCATGACAGTATTTGTCAATAATTTGACAAAAAGTCAGATAATTGTGATAAAATCCTCCTACGTTATTGCATTGTTTTATGGAGGTTATTTTAAAGACACATTATTGCATTGGAAGGAGGAGGGTTCTGAAGGGCAAACAGAACCGAGCACATTATGAGGAAACGATTGATAGCATCAATCCTTACATTGGTGATGGCAATGACACCGATTGTAAGCATGCCTGCAGTATCGTACGGTGCGACAGATGCCTGTGGATTTGATACAGGTGCTACCAAGATATTTGAGGGCATGGCAACTGCCAATAATGACATTACAATCCACAATGACAAGATTGCAGCGTCATTCGCAGTAGGCTCAAACAACTATTGGAATATGACCAGAGGCAGCATTCTAGACATATGCGTAATGGGAGAAGATGGTTCATATGGATATGACCTGGTAAACGACGTTGAGTTCCTGGCAGACCTGTGGACTGCTACCGGAGAGTACAAAGGTGAGAATCTTCTTACAGATGTAAAGGTAACGCCTGAAGTGCTTGACAACGGCGATGCTGTACAGGTTACGTCGGAGTACAGATACTGGGTGGCAGATGCTGACAAGGACGGCAAGGATGATGACGCTCTGCCGCTTAATATCAAGCAGGTGTACACACTGGAGAAGGGCGACAGCTTCATTTCCATGAAGACTACAGTAGAGAACCCGAATACAGATATTGACTATGCCAACATGTACTCAGGATACTCAATAAGCACCAACGCAGCAAACATGTTCGGACCTTACGGATATTATCCTGACAAGAAGGCAACAGGTATTGCAGTAGGTGATGCTGTTGACGAGTATTTCGGCAAATATGTTGCAACTTACAGCAACAACTATGCTGTAACCCTCGAGATGGACGAAACTAACGCATACAAGGGTTCGTCAGGCTATAAAGACATCTACAACAATCAGGACCTTAAGGCAGGTGAGACATACACATTCACAGGCGAAATTCTGGTAGAAGACAGCGATTCAACTGCCGGTGTAATCGATAGATGGGTTGATAGAAACAACATTGCCGCATCAGATTACTCAACAGTAAGCGGTACTGTTAAAGATGAGGACGGTAATCCTGTAGAAGGCGTTAAGGTTATCGTTAAGAAAGACGGCAAGTACATGACTACCAAGAAGTCAGGTACAATTAACAATGCTGCCATTGGAGAAGTTCAGAGCGTAGAGCAGCCGTTCGTATGGGATACAACAGATGCTGACGGCAAGTATTCCGTAACTCTGCCTAACACATCCAACTCATTTGATCCGAAAGGAAACTACGAGTACAAGATTAAGATTGAAGGCTCAGGATACACTTCACAGACTACTGAAGCATTCAAACTTGCTCAGAATGAAACAAAGGACTTCACAATTGAAGCCGGAGCACAGGTTAAGCTTACAGCTGTCGATGGAAATGGCAATGCGATTCCTATCAGAGTAGAAGTATCAGGTGTAACTTATGAAAACAAGTGCGCCGGAATCAGCACATTCTTCTCAGATTCAGTAAACAAGGACAAGGCTGTTCAGTTTAATCTGACACAGGCAAATGATGTTACATTTACAGCATCATACGGCAAGAACTTCGAGTCAAAGGCAGTATCATTTGAAACTGATGTAACATCAAGCGGAGTTGATCATCAGTTTGTAATCGATGAAATCGTTAACCCTGAAGAGTCAGGATGGTATTCCATGGATAACCATCAGCACTCTAACTATGGTGACGGCGCTACAACTCCTGCCGAGCTGACAAATGCTCAGATTGCAGCCAAGCTGGATTACAATCTGGTTTCAGACCACGATTCAAGAGTAAACAATGCTGAAATGGCAGGATATGCAGACAATATCGGAAGAAACTTCATACCAAGCCTTGAAGTATCACCTGGCTGGGGTCACTGGGGAATGCTCAATGTTGATTACAGCGAATCAGGCAATATTGTAGACCCATCAACTGCAACTCCTCAGGAAATCATCAAGGCAGGAAAGGCCAACGGAGCAGTTGTAGTAGTAAACCACCCATATTCTGATTATGGATTCTTCAACAACCAGGACAGTGTTGCAGGCGGACATGATGAAGGATGGGACAGCTTCGATCTTATCGAGCTTCAGTCAACAGTATCATCAGCCGGAGCTACACTTGATGCACTGGAAGAGCTGACTGCAGAAGATTATGAAAACATCAGTCTTGATAAGCTTAACAAAACTATCAAATCTGCAGGTGTAAGTCAGATGGATGCAATGGCACTCGTATCAGCATTCAAGTTCTGGAACGAAGGCAAAGCCAAGTATCTGAGTGCAGGTTCAGACCAGCATCAGGC
>JALEUQ010000133.1 GCA_022780965.1 Clostridiales bacterium | reverse complement strand
TCTTCTTGCCTCATCAAGATAATCTGCCCCAAGATTGAACAGCGCTGCTGCTCCGTACTGTTCTAGTGTAGGCACGCAAAGCCTGCCCTGTGCCAGCTTGAGAACGCCGTTCATAAGGTCTTCGTTTTTGCTGATTACAGCCCCGATTCTGGCTCCGCATGCAGAGTATCTCTTGGACACAGAGTCAACAAGAACGATTCTGTCCGCAAACTCATCCATCATTCCGAACGATGTGACTTCCCCGCCATCATAAACGAACTCTCTGTAAACCTCGTCAGAGATGATCCACAGATTATGTTCTTTGGCGAATTCGCAGACTACTCTCATGTCATCTTTGGTGAGAACTCTGCCGGTCGGATTGTTAGGGTTGTTACAGCAGATTGCCCTGGTCTTCGGCGTGAGAGCAGCTTCAAGCTTCTCTCGCACTGCCCATGCATATCCATCTTCGGCTGTTGTCGGCACAGGATTGATAACTGCTACCGTCTCGCATCCGAACGAAATATAGTTGGTGTAGTAAGGTTCAGGCACCATGATTTCGTCTTCCGGATTGAGCACAGTGGCGAACACCAGCTTGAGCGCCTCTGATCCTCCGTTTGTAATTATGATGTTGTCTCTTGTAAGTTTAATGTCGTATAAACTGTAGTACTTGATGATAGCATCAAGAAGCTGCGGAATGCCGTTTGATTCTGCATAACAAAGCACTTTGTCGTCGTATGCACGAACCGCGTCCATAAAAACTTCAGGTGTCTCAACATCAGGCTGTCCTATGTTGAGATGATATATTTTCTTACCCTTTGCTTCTTCAGCTGCAGCCAGCTTGTTGAAGCCTCTGATGGGCGAAAACTGCATAGATGATACTCGCTCCGATAATCTCATTTTTATACTATCCTTTCGGGAAATTTATGCAGGCAGCTGTCCCCTTACTGCCCAAACACGCGAAATATTATACCATATTTGGTTATGCAGCACAAATTATATATTAAATTATTATTGTTCGTGGCGAAATTGTATCTTTTTTTGTCTGAAATGTTAACGGAAAATGCTCTCAGCTTTTTCTCAATGTCCACTTCGGCACTCCCAATGTCCACTTCTGTGCTTTCAATGTCCACTTTTTCGAACATTCCGCCTATGTGCATCGCACTATTATGAAGCTCATTTTCTCACCCAGCAACATTAAATTCCCATTTTCCTATAGTAATGCCTTAAATCCTCCTGCATCTGATCCTTAACACGCTCAAAATCTGCGGCCTCCATGTTCTTTAAGATAATCTGCAAGCACTCCTTCGTCCCTGCATTTTCTGATACAGTTTTCGATGGCAGTTTCAAGTTCACCTGAAATCTTATACTCTTCGCGAATCGTGTGAATGAGCATGCTGTAGATTTCTCTTGAGGCAGGCTGAACAAAATGACAAAACTTTCCTTTCCGTGTATATCGCCAACAGATATTCCGCTATATTATTTCAACAATTACCGCGAAGGCGCTCAAAGTCACAATCGACAGCACCGTCGACAGCATTACGCCTTTTGTTGCGAATCCCACGTCGCCGCCATACTGCTGGGAGTAAATGGTGGTGCATGCAGCAACCGGAGTGGCCATTTCTACCACCAGCACTTTGCAGAGCAGGTTCATGTCCGGGAATATAAGCATAACCGCCCCGAGGAAAATCAGCGGCATTACAAGCAGACGCACAGCAGACATTATATACAGCCTCTTATCACTGATAAGATCTTTGAAGCTGAGTCGGCCAAGCTGATATCCTACTACAATCATGGCGAGAGGCGATGTGGCCGAACCGACAGTCTCCATTGGAACTGCAATTATCTCAGGCAGGGTAATGCCAGCAACGAACAGCCCAAGTCCTATTACGATAGAAGCCACTCCCGGTGTGAAAAAGTGCTTGATGCTGAGTCCGATATGTTTGCCTGTAGAACGCTCAATCAGAAGAATTCCCACTGTGAAAATGAAAACATCCTGCACTGCATCGATGAGAGCCGCATAGAATGTTCCCTCGCCGCCATAAAGCACGGTACAAACCGGAATTCCCATGAAACCTGTGTTGCCGAAAATCAGCATGAATGTGAGCAGATATGTCTTAGCCTTGTCCAGCTTCATTCCCTTGCAAAGGACACGGGCAAGCAGGAATGC
>JALEUQ010000111.1 GCA_022780965.1 Clostridiales bacterium | reverse complement strand
TACTGCATCGCCGCCTGCGTATACGCCTTCACGGTTTGTTGCAGCCTTGTCATCTGTTCCGATGCCTCCCTTGGCATTGGCTTCCAGGTCTTCTGTGGTATCCAGAATCAGCTTGTTAAGCTTGGTTCCGATAGCCATGATAACACTGTCAACTTCCAGAACATAGTTGGAATCCTTGATTTCAACAGGACGTCTTCTGCCTGAAGTATCCGGAGCTCCAAGCTGCATCTTGACGCATTCAATTCCTGTAACATGACCCTCCTCATCGCCGATGATGCGTACAGGGTTTCTGAGCAGCTGGAAGTCAACGCCTTCTTCGATGGCATGGTGAATTTCCTCTCTTCTTGCCGGAATTTCACTCATCGATCTTCTGTAGATGATGTATACCTTCTCAGCGCCCATTCTCATGGCACATCTTGCAGCATCCATTGCAACGTTTCCTCCGCCGACTACTGCAATCTTTTTGCCTCCAGGTACAGGTGTGTCGTACTCATCAAGATATCCCTTCATCAGGTTTATTCTTGTCAGATATTCGTTGGCTGAACATACTCCCAGCAGGTTTTCTCCCGGAATACTCATGAATGAAGGCAGACCAGCGCCTGTTCCTACGAATACTGCTTCGTATCCTTCTTCCATAAGTTCATCAACAGTCTCAGCTCTTCCGATGATGGCATTAGTGACAAACTTGACACCCTTGCTCTCCAGCTTGCCTACTTCCTCAGCTACAATGTCCTTAGGAAGTCTGAATTCCGGAATGCCGTATGCCAGTACACCGCCTGACTTGTGCAGTGATTCGAATACAGTAACGTCATATCCCTTGGCAGCCAGATCACCTGCGCATGTAAGGCCTGCAGGGCCCGCACCGACTACTGCAACTTTCCTTCCGTTGGATTTAGGAGCTGCAGCAGCTTCTTCATAATCCTTAACGTGAGCTGAATGCCAGTCGGCAACGAATCTTTCAAGTCTTCCGATAGCAACAGGCTCACCTTTGATTCCTCTTACGCAAACGCCTTCGCACTGGTTTTCCTGAGGACATACTCTGCCGCAGATTCTTGGCAGCGCACTTGTTTCAGAAATAATCTGATATGCGGCCTCAAATTCACCTTCTGCAACCTTGGCGATGAATTCAGGAATCTTTACCATTACAGGACAGCCCTTGGTACATGGCTTTTTCCTGCATTTGAGACATCTCATTGCTTCATTTACAGCCTGCTGAGCTGTATATCCGCAGGAAACCTCCTTGAAGTTTCTTGCTCTAACCTGAGGATCCTGCTCAGGCATTGGGTTCTTTACCTGCTTGAAATTAATCATGGTAACGTACACCTCCTGTCAGTCTGCAAACGTGAGCTCTGTCGTGAGCTTCCTGTTCTTTGTAATAAGCACTTCTCTTGATAAGTTCATCCCAGTCAACCAGAGCACCGTCAAATTCAGGTCCGTCAACACATACGAACTTGTTTTCTCCGCCTACTACGCATCTGCATCCGCCGCACATTCCTGTACCGTCAATCATGTATGCAGTAAGTGAAGCGATGGAGTGAATGCCGTATTCAGTTGCAATCTGGCAAGTGAACTTCATCATCATTGGAGGTCCTACTGCCACGATTTCATCATATTCATTGCCGGCTTCGATAAGCTCTCTAAGCTTGTCAGTGGTGAATCCCTTTTCACCGTATGAGCCGTCGTCAGTTGTAATGTAAAGGTTGTCGGTTCCTGCTCTGAACTCGTCCTCCAGAATTACGTGCTCTTTGCTCTTGAATCCGGCAATCATATCAACGTGGATGCCGTGATCGTGCATTCCGCATGCCAGAGGGTATGCCAGTGCATTACCTGTTCCGCCGCCTACTACACATACTTTCTTAAGGCCTTCCATCTCAGTCGGCTTGCCGAGAGGTCCTACTACGTCCATGAGTGCATCGCCTTCTTCAAGCTGATCCATAAGCATTGTGCTTCTGCCTACTGCTGCATAAATCAGATCGATTGTTCCGGCTTCCGAATCGTGTCCTGCCATTGTGAGAGGAATTCTCTCACCGTATTCATCAGTTCTGAGAATTATGAACTGTCCAGGCTTAGCCTTGCGTGCTACCAACGGAGCTTCAATGACGAGCCATGTCATATTCTCATTAAGTCTTCTTTTCTTAACAATTTTGAACATTTTTCCGCTCCTTTCTGTTACAGATCCGCATCAAGATTCTTTTTCTGAACTACCAGACCGTTGTATCTCTGGATAGCAAGTCTCTCTGCTTCAGTGAAGAGTCGGTCTGCTCTTTCAGGATCTTTGAGTTTTAATGAATTGTATCTTACTTCGCCCATGATAAAGTCATTGTAACTTTCAGTAGGTGGAGCACTGTCAACAGAAAGCGGATTCTTCTTTTCTGCTATTGCTGCAGGGTTGTATCTGAGCAGATTCCAGTATCCTGCTCTTACTGCATTCTTCATTTCCAGCATTGCTTTGTTCATGCCTGCCTTAACACCGTGGTTGATGCAAGGTGCGTATGCAATGATGAGTGAAGGACCGTCATATGCTTCAGCTTCTCTAATTGCTTTGAGAGTCTGCTGAGGGTTGGCGCCCATTGCAATCTGTGCAACATATACATATCCGTATGAGATTGCAATCTGTGCCAGATTCTTCTTGGTCACTGACTTGCCGGCTGCTGCGAACTGAGCAACTGCGCCGATAGGTGTTGACTTGGATGACTGACCGCCTGTATTGGAATAAACTTCTGTATCGAATACAAGAACGTTTACATTTTCACCTGATGCGAGTACATGATCCAGTCCGCCGTAACCGATATCGTATGCCCAGCCGTCTCCGCCGAAGATCCACATTGATGGCTTAGGGAGCATATCCTTGTTATCAACAACATACTTGGCGTCTGCATCTTCACTTGCTTCGCATACTGCCAGAAGTTCCTTGCCTGCCTTGTCTGCTGCATCTGCGTCTTCCATGCCTGCAATCCATGCATTAGCTGCTTCTGCGAATTCTTCCTTGGCAGCAAGTGCTTCAACAGCATGGAGCATCTCTACTCTTCTTGCCTTCATTGCGATTGCCATTCCGTAGCCGAATTCAGCATTATCTTCAAAGAGTGAGTTGGACCATGCAGGACCCTTGCCCTCTTTGTTTACTGTGTATGGTGATGATGGAGCACTGAGACCCCAGATTGATGAACATCCTGTTGCGTTGGCAATGAACATTCTGTCACCGAAGAGCTGAGTAACCAGCTTAGCATATGGAGTTTCTCCACATCCAGGACATGCGCCTGAGAACTCAAGCAGAGGCTGCTTGAACTGTGATTTCTTGACTGACTCGTCACTGCCAAGTTCCTTCTTGACTTCAACACTATTGAACAGGTAGTTGAACTCTTCCTGAGCTGCCTGTTCGTTCTCTTCTGCATTTACCATTGTCAGCGCCTTTGTTCTTGCAGGGCATACCTCAGCACATGAACCGCATCCTGTGCAGTCAAGAGCTGATACGCCAAGTGCGAACATTTTGGTTTCATCGTCTTTGAAAGGCACCGTAATTCCGTTGAACCCTGCAGCTTCTTCTGCTGTCATTACGAACGGTCTTATTACAGCATGAGGACATACATATGAGCACCAGTTACACTGCATGCAGTTTTCAGGATTCCACTCAGGGATATCAACTGCAATGCCTCTCTTCTCATATGCAGCTGTACCGGACGGTACCATGCCGTTGGCAGTTTCAACAAACTTTGATACAGGAATATCATCTCCGTACATGCCGCTTGTTGGCTTGAGGATATCGTTGATGTAATCAGTGTGAAGTTTGTCACGACCTTCAACAACTGTCTCAACCAGCTCTCCTTCAGCTTTTGCCCATGTCTTAGGAACCTTTACTTTGTGAACACTTTCGATACCTGCATCTACTGCGGCACAGTTCATGTCAACGATGTTCTGTCCCTTGGCACCGTAAGTCTTCTTGATTGCTTCTTTCATGTATGTTCTTGCATCTTCAATCGGAAGAATGTCCGCCAGCTTGAAGAATGCTGCCTGAAGCACTGTATTTGTTCTGTTCTTGAGGCCCAGTTTTCTTGCGATTGTAACGGCATCACAAGTATAGAAGTTAATGTCATTCTGAGCGATATATCTCTTAACGTGACCAGGAAGTTTCTCATCCAGTTCGCTGTCGCTCCATGGGCAGTTAAGGAGGAAGATTCCGCCTTTCTTAACATCTTCTACCATGTGATATCTCTCAAGATAGATTGCCTTGTGACATGCTACAAAGTCAGCCTGCTTAACGTAGTACGTTGACTTGATAGGTTCATCACCGAATCTGAGATGGGAGATAGTAATTCCGCCTGACTTCTTGGAGTCATATTGGAAATATGCCTGTGCGTATTTATCTGTATTGTCGCCTATAATCTTGACGCTGTTCTTATTGGCTCCTACTGTACCGTCAGCACCGAGTCCCCAGAACTTGCACGCTTTTGTTGTAGGTGACGCTACCATTGGGTTTTCGCTTCCGCTTATTGAAAGGTTTGTAACGTCATCGTGAATTGAAAGTGTGAATTCCATCTTTGGCTCTTTAGCCCAGAGGTTTTCGTATACTGCCAGCACGTCGCCAGGCTGTACATCCTTGGAACCGAGACCATATCTGCCTCTTGCAACCATTGCATTTTCGAACTTGGTTCCCTTGAGTGCCGATACAACATCCAGATACAGCGGTTCGCCGATTGAGCCAGGCTCCTTGGTTCTGTCAAGAACTGCAATCTTCTTAACTGTTTCAGGAATTTCTGATACGAAGTGCTCTACTGAGAACGGTCTGTACAGTCTTACTGCCAGAACGCCGACCTTCTTGCCCTTAGCATTGAGATAGTCAACTACTTCTTCTGCGCAGTCACATACAGAACCCATTGCAATAATCATTTCCTTTGCATCAGGTGCACCGTAAAATTCGTATGGCTTGTAAGGTCTCTCTCTTTCAACCTTCTCATTTACTCTGTTCATGCAGTCGATGATTACGTTGACCTGTTCAGTGTAGTTCCTGTTACATGCTTCTCTGTGCTGGAAGAAAGTTTCAGGCTGTTCTGCTGAGCCCATTGCATGTGGATGATTAGGGTTCAAAGCATTGTCCTTAAAACGCTTGATTGCGTCCCAGTCAACCATTGACTTCAGATCTTCGTAATCCCATGTGTAAATTTTCTGCTGTTCGTGTGATGTTCTGAATCCATCGAAGAAGTGGAGCATAGGCACCTTGCCTTCGATAGCTGAGAGATGCGCTACAGCTGCCATGTCCATTACTTCCTGAGGACTTCTTGATGCCAGCATGGCGAAACCTGTCTGTCTACATGCCATTACGTCTGAATGATCGCCGAAAATGTTAAGAGCGTGAGTTGAAATTGCTCTTGCTGATACATGCATTACAGTAGGTGTCTCTTCTGCTGCCAGTTTATACATGTTTGGTATCATCAGAAGGAGTCCCTGTGACGCTGTGAATGTAGTTGTCAGTGCACCGGCTGTAACAGCACCGTGAACTGCACCTGCTGCGCCCCCTTCTGATTCCATTTCTACTACTTTAACTTCTTCACCGAAAATGTTCTTCCTGTTAACACTTGCCCATTCGTCAACATTCTCTGCCATTACTGATGAAGGAGTAATAGGATAAATTGCGGCTACTTCTGTGAAGGCGTATGCAACATGAGCCGCTGCAGTGTTGCCGTCCATTGTTTTTCTGGCTCTCATAATGCTATCTCCTTTCATCCTTGTCTAACTCCATGGCTGTGTGCTGAATATAGTTGTATTCAGGCACTTTGTTTTCAGCAAGAAGTCTTCTTGAGCAAACATATGTGCAGACATTGCAGTTAACGCACTTTTCGTGGTCGATATGAGGATGTCCGTCTTCCATTTTGATAGCACCGTTAGGGCAGTTCTCAGCGCAGTCTCCGCATCCGATGCAGCCCATGCCGCAGATTTCCATTCTTCTGTCAGGATCTGCCTGTGATTCACATGCAGCCTGCTTGACTCCAATGTACGGAACCATGGCAATCTTGTCTCTAGGGCAAGCCTTGATGCAGTCGCCGCAACCTACACACTTCTCAGGGTTAACCTGTGCGATACCGTACTTGTTGGTAATTGCATCATATCGGCAAACCTTGGTGCAGTCACCCAGTCCCAAGCAGCTGTAAGCACAAACGCCCATGCTGTCCAGATCAATTGCTTTCTTTTCTATTTCCTTACAAGTTGTGTATTCTGATTTCTCAATAATTCTGTGACCCAGAGCACCGCCTGAGCACTTAACGAATGCGATTTCGCTCTTTACCTTAGTCAGATCATGAATTGTATCAACGATTATCTTCTTTCTGCAGGCAACGGTACAGCTTACGCAGCCTTCGCACTTGCTGTAATCAAT
>JALEUQ010000079.1 GCA_022780965.1 Clostridiales bacterium | reverse complement strand
ATATAAATTATTGCGAAAAACAGGCTAAAGTGCTAACATTATTATGTCAAACTAGGTTTAAAACATAGAAAGGAAATTCTATTATGGTCAGAAGAATATATGTTGAAAAGAAGACCGGCTTTGATGTAGAAGCCAAGGCACTTTTTGATGATGTGAAAGAAAACCTGCATCTTGATGCTTTAAAGGGTGTAAGGATTCTTAACAGATATGATGTGGACGGCATCGATGATGACACATACGAAAGTGCCAAGTACACAGTTTTTGCTGAAGCTGCCATAGATACAATCTATGAAGAGAATCTGCCTGCGGATGTTAATGAACTTGTTCATTTTGCAGTTGAATATCTGCCGGGTCAGTACGACCAGAGAGCGGATTCGGCTGCACAGTGCATTAAACTGATGAACGGCAAGGCGGACGCCACTGTAAAGTTCGCCAGAGTGTACGTTCTGGAGGGCGATATTTCGCCGGAGCAGGTTGACATGCTGAGAAACTACTGCGTTAACCCTGTTGATTCACAGCTGGCTGCCATCGAGAAGCCTGAGAGCCTGGAACTGGAAACCACACCACCTGAAGACGTTGCAGTAATTGACGGTTTCTGCGCGATGGACGAAGATGCTCTGGAAGCATATCGCGTTGAAATGGGATTCGCCATGAGCCCTGCAGACATCAGATTCGTACAGGAATACTATGCGGAAACAGAAAAAAGAGAACCTACTCTCACAGAACTGAGAGTCATTGACACATATTGGTCTGACCATTGCAGACATACAACATTTAACACAACTCTGGAAGAAGTTGAGTTCGAAGACAGCCAGTACGGTGCTATCGTAAAGGCGGCATGTGATGAATACATGGCCATGAGGAAGGACGTTTACGGAGACAGGGAAAAGAATCTCTGCCTTATGGACATGGCATGCATCGGCGCCAAGTACCTGAAGAAGCACGGCAAGGTTGATAATCTGGATGAATCAGAAGAAATCAACGCATGCTCAATCAAGGTGAAAGCCAAGATTGACGGACAGGAAGAAGACTGGCTGGTAATGTTCAAGAACGAGACACATAACCACCCTACAGAAATCGAGCCTTTCGGAGGAGCAGCAACATGTCTTGGCGGAGCTATCAGAGACCCGCTTTCAGGAAGAGTTTATGTATATCAGGCAATGAGAGTGACTGGTGCGGCTGACCCAAGAGTACCTGTTGAAGATACAATCAAGGGCAAACTGCCGCAGCGCAAGATAACTCAGACCGCTGCAGCCGGATACAGTTCATACGGCAATCAGATAGGCCTTGCTACAGGACTGGTTGACGAAGTATATCACGACAATTACGTTGCCAAGAGAATGGAAATCGGAGCAGTAGTGGGAGCAGCACCTGCAGACCATGTTATTCGCCAGGTTCCTGCAAAGGGTGACGTTATTATCCTGGTAGGAGGCAGAACAGGACGTGACGGATGCGGCGGAGCTACAGGCTCATCCAAGGAGCATACCGAAGATTCAATCAACACATGCGGAGCTGAAGTCCAGAAGGGAAATCCGCCTGTAGAAAGAAACATCCAGAGACTGTTCAGAAGGAAAGAAGTTGCAACACTCATCAAGAGATGCAATGACTTCGGTGCAGGCGGCGTATCGGTAGCAATTGGAGAACTTGCAGATGGTCTGGATATCAATCTTGACCTGGTTAAGAAAAAGTACGAAGGCCTCGACGGTACTGAACTGGCAATTTCAGAGTCACAGGAAAGAATGGCAGTTGTTGTCGAAGCTGACAAAGTTGATGAGTTCATCAGTTATTCGGATGAAGAAAATCTGGAAGCAACTGCTGTTGCCACAGTAACAGATACAAACAGGGTAAGAATGTACTGGAGAGAAAAGTGCATTCTGGACCTTTCGAGAGATTTCCTCAACACTAACGGAGCGCAGCAGTTCGCCAGGGCGTCTGCTTCAAACAGCAATGTGAAGGATATTGAGATTCTTGATATTTTCAAGGAAGACAAGACTAAGGAAGAACTTCTGGTTGACCTTAACTGCTGCAGCAAGAAGGGTCTTATTGAAAGATTTGACTCGACCATTGGTGCAGGTACAGTGCTCATGCCGCTCGGCGGCAAATATCAGCTTTCACCTGCTGCGGGCATGGCTGCCAAGCTGCCTGTTGTAGAAGGTGAGACAGATACAGCGACAATAATGACATATGGATTCGACCCGGAACTGTCAACAAGAAGCCCGTTCCACGGCGCGTTCTATGCAGTTATCGATTCAGTTGCCAAGATTGCTGCAATGGGTGGTGACTACCGTCAAATCAGGCTCACTTTCCAGGAATATTTCGAAAGACTCGGCACAAATCCTGAGAGATGGGGCAAGCCGATGGCATCACTTCTTGGAGCCCTCAAGGTGCAGAAAGAACTGGAGATTCCTTCAATCGGCGGCAAAGACTCAATGTCGGGAACGTTTATGGACATCGATGTTCCTCCAACACTCACATCTTTTGCAATTACGACAATAGATGCAGGACAGGTGATTTCAACAGAGTTTAAGGAAACATCAAGCCAGATTGCTGTATTATCAGCACCGGTTGACAGGAACGGACTCATTGATTTCGAAATATTCAAGGCAAATATGCTGAAGCTGAGAGAACTGGCAGAAGCAGGCAGAATTCTGGCAGCAAATACAATCGGACGCGGAGGCCTTTATATCAGCCTTGTCAAGATGGCAGTGGGCAATGGCATCGGTGTAGATGTGAATGCTTCAGGAGATATTCTTTCGCCTGCATTCGGCTCAGTAGTAATCGAGCTTGCCGGTGGAGAAGATATCGGCAAATTACTCGAGGGCGCATGCTATGAGGTTATCGGTAATACAACTTCCGACGGCATGCTGACTGTAAACGGAGAGGCAGAAGACGTTGCAGCAATTATTCTCAAGTGGCAGGATCCTGTTGAAGGAGTATTCCCTGTAAGAACCAAGGAATACAGATACACTGCAGACGACACAAAGGTTGAGAAGTTATCATACACTGCAAGGAACAGCAGAGGACCTGTGGTTAAGACAGCCAAACCGAAGGTTATCATTCCGACATTCCCTGGAACAAACTGCGAAGTGGATACAGCAAGAGCATTCACCAAGGCAGGCGCAGAGGCGGATATTCATATTATCAGAAATCTGACAACTGAGCAGCTTGAAGATTCCATCGAAGAACTGGAGAAGAAGATAAGAGAGAGCCAGATTATCATGATTCCTGGCGGTTTCTCAGGCGGAGACGAGCCTGACGGTTCAGCCAAGTTCATTGCTGCAGTATTCAAGAACCCTAATATCAAGGACGCTGTAACAGAACTTCTGGAGAATAGAGACGGACTTATGCTTGGTATCTGCAACGGTTTCCAGGCACTCATCAAACTTGGTCTGGTTCCTGAAGGCAGAATCGTAGACGGTACTGAGTCAAGTCCTACACTGACATACAATACAATCGGCAGACATGCTTCATGTCTGGTAAGGACAGGCATAGCATCAGTCAAGTCTCCTTGGCTTGCAGGTGTAAATGTGGGAGATGTGTTTACAATTCCTGTATCACATGGTGAAGGAAGATTCATTGCATCGCCGGAAGTTCTTGAAAGACTTATTGCCAACGGACAGGTTGCAACACAGTATGTGGATTTCGATGGTAATCCGTCCATGGATATTGCCTTCAACCCTAATGGCTCCGTAATGGCAATAGAAGGTATCACTTCACCTGACGGCAGAGTATTCGGCAAGATGGGTCACTCAGAAAGAATCGGCAGAAACCTTTACAAGAATGTTATCGGAGAAAAAGACATGAAGATCTTTGAATCCGGTGTTAATTACTTTAAGTAGAACGAGAAATCAGAGAGGTAGCATAAATGGCAAATCTTAAGGTTGCAATAGTAATGGGAAGCAAGTCTGACTATCCTGTAGTACAGAAAGCTGAACAGAAACTTGAAGACTTCGGAATCGAGTATGAAACAAGAATCATTTCAGCTCACAGAACTCCGAGACAGGCGGAAGAATTCGCCGCAAATGCAGAGATGAACGGATTCGGTGTAATAATCGCAGCAGCAGGCAAAGCAGCACATCTTGCAGGAGTACTGGCAGCAACAACACCGCTTCCTGTTATCGGAATTCCGATGAAGTCAAGCACTCTTGACGGACTTGATTCACTGCTCAGTGTTGTACAGATGCCTAAGGGAGTGCCTGTTGCAACAGTGGCAATAGATGGAGCTGAGAACGCAGCGATTCTGGCGGTACAGATTCTGTCCACCGGAAATCCTGAACTCAGACAGGCAATCAAGGATTTCAAGAAACAGCAGGAAGAAGACATCGTAGCACTGGATAAGGAATTTAACGAAGGCAGATAAGAGCCGGGAAGGAAGAGAAATGTCAGAAGAAAAACTTACTTACAAAGACGCAGGCGTTGATACTCACGAAGGACAGCGCGCAGTATCTCTCATGAAGGAACACGTTAAGGGCACATTTAATGACAGCGTGCTGACAGGCCTTGGCAGCTTCGGCTCACTTGTCGCTCTTGATGTTAAGGACATGAGCGAGCCTGTTCTCGTATCAGGAACAGATGGTGTCGGCACTAAACTGAAAATTGCATTCCTCATGGACAAACACGATACAGTAGGAATCGATTGCGTTGCAATGTGCGTTAACGACGTACTCTGCCAGGGAGCCAAGCCGCTCTTCTTCCTGGATTATATTGCAACAGGAAACGTTAAGGCTGAAAAAATCGCAGATATCGTTAAGGGCATTGCAGAAGGATGCAAGCAGGGAAGAAGTGCTCTGGTTGGCGGAGAGACAGCGGAGATGCCTGACTTCTATTCTGAAGGCGAATACGACATGGCTGGCTTCAGCGTAGGTATCGTTGACAAGAGCAGAATTATCACAGGCGCCAAGGTGGCAGTAGGACAGAAGGTTGTAGGAATCCCTTCATCAGGAATACACAGCAACGGTTATTCACTTGTAAGAAAAGTTTTCTTCGATAAGATGAACATGAGCGTGAACGACTACGTTGAAGAACTGGGAGAAACCCTCGGTGAAGCACTTCTCAGACCAACAAGAATATACGCAGATGCCTGTGAGGCAGTGCTGCCGAATTTCGATGTCAAAGGTATTGTGCACATTACCGGAGGCGGATTCTACGAAAACATTCCGCGTATTCTTCCTGAAGGAACAGCAGTATCGATAAATGTCGGAACATGGGACGTTCCTCCTATTTTCCCGTACATGAAAAAGTGCGGCAACATTGACAGAGAAGAGATGTTCTCAACATATAACATGGGTGTCGGCATGATGATGGTAGTCGATGCTGAGGATGCAGATGCAGTAGTGGAAGCACTCAAGGGTGCCGGCGAAAATGCATCGGTAATAGGCGAAATCGTTCCTGATGAAGGTCAGAATGTAATAATCAACTATCCTGAAGATTAATAACCGCGGGGGTATTATCATGAGTGATAAGGTAAAGGTTGCAGTGCTGGTATCCGGAGGGGGTACTAACCTGCAGGCACTTATAGATAAAGAGAAATCGGGTGAACTGGCAGAATCAAAGATTGTGAGAGTAATTGCAAGCAAAGATACTGCGTATGCCCTTCAGAGAGCAGCAGATGCGGGCATTGAAACATCAGTTGCCAAAACGCAGGAAGAAGTTCTTCGTCAACTGGAAGAATGCGGTGCAGAGCTTGTGGTTCTGGCAGGATACATGTCAGTGCTGGCTCCTGAAGTAATCGAGAAATTCAGAAACAGAATCATCAATATTCACCCGTCGCTGATTCCTAAATACTGCGGTAAAGGATTCTATGGAATGAGAGTGCACAGAGCAGTAATAGAAGCAGGAGAGAAAGAGAGCGGTGCGACAGTTCACTTCGTTGATGAAGGCGTCGACACTGGAAAAATAATATTGCAGGAAACAGTTCCTGTAATGGAGGGGGACAGTCCCGAAGACCTGGCAGCCAGAGTGCTTGAAACCGAGCACAGAATACTTGCCGAAGGTCTGAATAAAGTGGTGTTAAGATATAAGCAAGGAGGCATTAAGTAATGGGTGGTTTTTTTGGAGCAGTAAGTAACGAAGATGTTATAGCAGACGTTTACTACGGTACTGACTATCATTCACATCTTGGTACAAGAAGAGGAGGTATTGCGGCATTCGATGCACAGGCAGGACTTCAGAGGGAAATTCATAACATTGAGAATTCACCTTTCAGGACAAAGTTCGCAAACATTGAGCGAGAGATGAAGGGTAAATCGGCAATAGGCATTATCAGTGACTATGACCCTCAGCCAATAATGCTCAGATCGAATCTGGGAACATATGCCATGGTTATGATCGGCAAGATTCAGAACACTCAGGAGCTCATAGACGAGTATCTTGATACAACACACGGATATTTCGACGCAATGTCGGGAAGCAAAATCAACGCTACAGAAATTACAGCTGCTCTGATTAATCAGAAATCCACCTTTGAGGAAGGCATTAAATTCGCTCAGGACAAGATCAAGGGCACAACATCAATTCTGATTCTCAAAGATGACGGAACAATTATTGCGGCAAGAGACAAAGTTGGAAGACTTCCTGTCATTGTCGGACAGCGAGATGACGGATACAGTGTTTCCTTCGAGGACTATGCACAGCAGAAGCTTGGATATGAAGTTATCAAGGAACTGGGTCCGGGTGAAATCATCGAAATGACCGTTGATGGCATAACACAGCTGGCAGCTCCGGGAGAAGAAATGAAAATATGCTCCTTCCTCTGGTCATACTATGGATACCCAACATCATCATATGAAGGTGTCAATGTAGAAATGATGAGATACAGAAACGGTGAAATAATGGCCAAGTTTGATGCGGAGACAGGAACTGCATCGGATATTGATTATGTTGGAGGGGTTCCTGATTCAGGCACACCACACGCTATAGGATATGCCAATGCATGCCATATTCCTTTCGCCCGTCCGTTTATCAAGTATACGCCTACATGGTCCAGAAGCTTCATGCCGACTGTTCAGAATGAACGTAACAAAGTTGCCAAGATGAAGCAGATTCCTGTTCATGGCCTTATTGAAGATAAAAAACTGCTCTTCGTAGATGACTCCATAGTGCGAGGAACACAGATGCGTGAGACCGTTGAGTTCCTCTTTGACAACGGAGCAAAAGAGGTTCACATGAGGTCTGCATGTCCGCCAATCATGTACGGCTGCAAGTACCTGAACTTCTCACGATCAAACAGCGAGATGGAGCTTATTGCAAGAAGGCAGATTTTCGAGCTTGAAGGAGAAGAAGGGGAGAAGTACATAGATGAATATCTCGATCCTAAGAGCGAACGCGGCAAGAAGCTTCGTGAAGCAATCAGGAAAGAACTGAACCTGACATCAGTTGAATTCCAGTCACTTGACGGAGTGATCGAAGCCATCGGACTTGAACCGTGCAAACTTTGCACATACTGCTGGAATGGAAAGGAATAATGACAGACATGAACGTATATGAAATCAATACAATAGCAGAGCAGATTGAGAAGGGAAATCCTTACTGCGGCAGAGGTATCGTTGTGGGCAGAAGTGCTGACGGAACCAAAGCGTGCACAGCATACTTCATTCAGGGAAGAAGTGCCAACAGCAGAAACAGAGTGTTCACAGTCAAGGATGATGCTGTTTTCACTGAGCCTTTCGATGCTTCCAAGGTTGAGGATCCAAGCCTCATCATATATGCAGCAATCAGGAAGCTGGGAAATAATCTGATTGTAACTAACGGCGATCAGACAGATACAATATATGAGGGAATGGCTGCAGGCAAGAGCTTTTCGCAGTCTCTTGCTTCAAGAGAGTTCGAACCGGATGCACCTAATCTGACGCCAAGAATCAGTGCATGCATGTATCTTGATAACGAATATTCTTATGACATGAGCATTCTCAAGAGCGCAGATGCAGAAGGAACTGCCTGCAACAGATTCACATACTCCTATGCTGCTCTTCCGGGTCTGGGCCATTTCATTCACACATATGTGACTGACGGCAATCCGCTGCCAACCTTCCAGGGAGAACCGGAAAGGGTAATGATTCCGGATGATATTGATGAGTTTACAGAATCAATCTGGAATGCTCTCGATGAAGACAACAAGATTTCTCTGTATGTGAGATACATTGACATAGCTGCAGGAACAGAAGAGTCAAGACTTATTAACAAGAACAAAGGTGAGTAAAAAATGAAAGAATTCGAATTAAAATACGGCTGCAATCCCAATCAGAAGCCGGCAAAGATTTATATGAATGACGGAAGCGAACTTCCCATTGAAATTTTAAACGGCAGACCGGGATACATCAATTTCCTGGATGCTTTCAATTCATGGCAGCTGGTTAAGGAACTTAAGGAACAGCTGGGAATGCCGGCAGCAGCATCATTCAAACATGTAAGCCCAACATCGGCGGCAGTTGGAACAGTGCTGCCTGAGAAACTTAAGAAAGCATGCTTCGTAGACGATATTGAAGGTCTGGACGAGAGCCCTCTGGCATGTGCTTATGCCCGCGCCCGCGGCACAGACAGAATGTGCTCCTTTGGTGACTGGGTAGCTCTTTCAGATGTTTGTGACGTCACTACTGCAAACCTGATTAAGAGAGAGGTTTCTGACGGTGTAATCGCTCCCGGATATGAACCTGAAGCACTTGAAATTCTCAAGAGCAAGAAGAAGGGCAATTATAACATTGTTGCAATAGATCCTGAATATGTACCTGAAGTTCAGGAACGCAAGCAGGTTTTCGGCATCACTTTCGAACAGGGCAGAAACAATTTCGAAATCAACGCGGAACTTTTGAAGAATGTTGTAACAGAAAACAAAGAACTGCCGGAAGAGGCTGTAAGAGATCTGATTATCGCACTGATTACGCTTAAATACACTCAGTCAAATTCAGTATGCTTCGCCATTGATGGACAGGCTATCGGTGTAGGTGCGGGTCAGCAGTCAAGAGTTCACTGCACAAGACTGGCTGGCGGCAAGGCGGATACATGGTTCCTGCGTCAGAGCGACAAGGTGCTCAATCTGCCTTTCAGAGATGACATTGGCAGACCTACAAGAGATAACGTAATTGACGGTTATATCAATCAGAATGAGGAAGACGTGTGCGAGGAAGGAATCTGGCAGAATTATTTCACAGAAAGACCTGAACCGTTCACCCAGGAAGAACAGAAAGAATATCTGGCAGGCATCAGCGGCGTATCATGCGGCTCCGATGCGTTCTTCCCATTCAGCGACAATGTTGAAAGAGCATACAGAAGCGGCACCAGCTACATTGCAGAACCGGGCGGTTCAATTCGTGACGATGCAGTAATTGAATGCTGCAACAAATACAACATAGCCATGGCATTCACTGGAATGAGACTGTTCCATCATTAAGGAGGAAAAGTGATGAGAGTATTAGTAGTCGGCGGCGGTGGCAGAGAGCATGCCATCTGCTGGAAACTGGCTCAGAGCAGCAAAATATCGAAGCTTTACTGTGCACCGGGAAACGCAGGCATTGCTGATGTGGCAGAATGTGTGCCGGTTGGAGCAGAGGATATAGACGGAATCTGTGCATGGGCGTCAGATAACAATATTGATTTGGCAGTAATCGGACCTGAGGTTCCGCTGGCAATGGGAATTGTGGACAGGCTCAATGAAGCCGGCGTTAAGACTTTCGGACCTAATGCCAAGTGTGCTCAGCTTGAAGCCAGCAAATCTTTTACCAAAGCGTTTCTGGCAAGACACAATATCCCAACTGCAGGATACAGAGAGTTTACAGACAAAGAGGAACTGCTGGCAAACGTGGGAATTTACGGGTATCCTATGGTGCTTAAGGCAGACGGACTGGCTGCAGGCAAAGGAGTTGTGATTCCCGAAGATGAGGAGTCGGCTGTGGCTGCCATCGAGGAAATGATGGGTGACAAAGTATTCGGCAATGCAGCAGACAAGATAGTTGTAGAGGAATTTCTTACAGGAGTTGAAGCATCAATGCTTTGCTTCGTGGATCACAATACAATCGTGCCTATGGAGTCTGCTCAGGACTACAAGAGGATTTATGACGGTGACAAAGGTCCTAATACAGGCGGAATGGGAACATACTCGCCTAGCCTTCTCTTTGATGAGGATATTGAAAAACAGATCAGAGAGCAGATTCTGCTTCCGACACTGAGAGGATTCCAGGAGGATGGTCTTGATTTCCAGGGAGTTCTGTTTATTGGACTCATGCTCAGCGAAGATGGTCCTAAGGTAATCGAATTCAACAACAGATTCGGTGACCCTGAGACACAGTCTGTTCTCCGCAGAATGGAAAGCGATCTGCTGGATGTGTTCACAGCAGTAGTTGATAACAGACTGAATGAGATTGAAATCAAGTGGATTGATGACAGGGCAGTGACTGTTGTTCTGGCATCGGGAGGATATCCGGGCAGCTACGCCAAGGGCAAGGTGATTACAGGACTGGACAAGGTGGATGATGATATCGTTGTATTCCATGCGGGAACCAAGTTCGATGAAGAGGGGCGCATTGTAACATCCGGAGGCAGAGTCCTTGGTGTTACAGCAACAGGTGCGACACATGATGAGGCCAGAGCAAAAGCATATGCCAATGCTGAACGCATAGAGTTTGAAGGCGCATACATGAGAAAGGATATCGGACTTATCAACAGATAATAAGGAGGTGCGACATGTCTGAGGAAAGAAAGACAATAATCACTATCAGCAGAGAGTTTGGAAGCGGTGGAAGACTTATTGGACAGAGACTTGCCGAAAGACTTGGAGTTCCTTACTACGATAAGCAGCTTCTGGACAGGATAGCTGAAGAATCAGGCTACAGTGCAGAAATGATAAGAGAGTCTGAGATGAAAGCCAGGAACAGTTTCCTGTACAGCCTGTCATCTGCAATGGGAGTCAGAGATGCAGGTCCTGAGAGCATGTCTCTCAATGAGAAGTTCTTCAAAGCACAGTTCGATACGATAAGAAGAATTGCAGAAGAAGGTTCCTGCGTAATTGTAGGAAGATGCTCGGATTATATTCTCAGAAACTATCCTGAAGCAAGCCACATTTTCATCTATGCTGAAGAAGAGGATAAGATAAGACGTGCTGTTGAAGAATATGGTGTTCCCGAAGAAAGCGTACACAAGCTCATGAAGGACACTGACAAAGCACGTGCCAATTACTACTCGTATCATACGGGAAGGAAATGGGGGGAGCATCAGAACTACAGCCTCAGTATCGACAGCGGATTCGCTGAGATTGAGGATATTGTAGATCTGATTATCAGATACAACAACGTAAGGCTTTATAGGCCTGAATATAAGAACAGATAAATAATAAAGAATGAAAGACTGCTTTTATCGGCAATTTGCCATAGAAGCAGTTTTTTATTGCATATGCTGTGTGAAAAGTGCAATTGTGAGGTTACGTTTTGGTTACATTGAAACTGAGAAAATGCCGAAACGCCTATTTTTTGGCTGTATTAACCCATTTGCAATCGTTTTGTAAATATAATGATTTTGATAAGCGAAGTGATTTTAAGAAGAAAACTATTGGAAAAAATTTGGAAGTGAAACAATGAAGCGCATTGTAAACAGAATTACGGCAATATTAATAATAATGATGATGGCGGTGCCGTGCACTGCATTGTCTTTCGCAGATACAGCAGGTACAGCAGGCGATGAAGCAGTAGATGCAGTGACGGTGGAGAAGGATAATACTGTTATGGATGAAGAAGCCGATGCAGATGCTGAAGACGAAACAGAAGCCGATGACGAAGAAGCAGAAAGCGATGCCGAAGCCGACTCCCAGTCCGATGAAGATTCACAGTCTATGACTGTGACATATATCAATCCTCTTTATGAAGACATTATAACGGAGGCTGACATTCCTTTACCCGAAGAGACTCAGGCGTCAGAAGGCGGAATATGTCTCATGAGCGAAGAGGAAGACAGTCAAATGATGACATGCAGCTCAACAAGTGAGGCTGCGAAACTATTAAGAAATGCTATGGTGAAAAGAACTGAAAGCATTAAGTTTATCAGGGCCTTTGCAAGCAAAGAGGAGAGAGACAATAACTGGACCTCTGAATTCAGTAACATTATGGATGCAGCTTTGCAGCACACAGGAAATCCTGAAGAGGGAGATTATCTGAAATGGCAGTACAAGGGATGGTCAAGCCGCGGCGGCACAGGTTCTGAGGAAGGAGTTTACTTTGCAACTTACACATATAATATCTCGTACTTTACAACAGCACAGCAGGAACAGCAGGTAGGTGACAAGGTAAATGTCATATTGTCAGGAATCAGTTCATCAGCAAGCGACTACGAAGTGGCAAAAAAGATATATGACTACATCTGCAGGAACGTTAAGTATGATTATGCCGGTGCATCAGATTCATCCAATATAATATGCCATTCTGCATACAGTGCAGCAGTTCTCAAGAAGAGCGTCTGTCAGGGTTATTCACTTCTGTATTACCGAGCTGCTCTCAAGGCGGGACTTGATACAAGAATTATAGTAGGATACAACAAGTATGGGGGAGGCCACGCGTGGAACATAGTAAAGGTTAACGGCAAGTACTATTACCTTGATTCCACCTGGGATGCAGGACTAAGCTCATACAAATACTTCCTTAAGGGCAAGAGCACATTCACCGGACACAGTTCGTACAGTCAGGTGAGCACAGGCAGCATATATTCCATCAATTCCAGCTCATATTCATATACCCCTGTGAAAACATACATCACATCACTTAAAAAGGGCAAGAAGTCCTTTACTGTCAAGTGGGCGTCCAAGTCAAAAGATGTATCGGGATATCAGGTGAGATACAGTCTCAAGTCATCCATGAAGAGCTCGAAGACTGTTACAGTCAGTTCACCGTCTGCAACATCAAAGAAGATAAGCAAACTCAAAAAGAAAAAGAAGTATTATGTACAGGTTCGTACATACAAGAAGATTGCAGGGACCACTTTTTACTCGTCCTGGAGCACCAAGAAATCCATAAAGACTAAATAATAAATAAAAACCGGGAGTCACAAGTTGCGTGCATTAAGGTTCGCAAAGATGACGCCCGGTTTTTGTATGTGTGAACGTTTGATGCGCGGAGCGGCCTGTTTGATGTACGATGCTGCCGTTATTGACTGGCAGTCAGTAAAATGTTATTCTAAAATGTATCAACTATTGCCCATTCGCAATAGAGAGAAAGGAAGAACAAAATGGCAGAAAACAAAGGAAAATACTACATTACAACACCTATCTACTACCCAAGCTCCAATCTTCACATTGGACATACATACTGCACAGTAATGGCAGATGCAATGGCAAGATTCAAGAGACTTTCGGGGTACGATGTAAGATTCCTGACAGGAACTGATGAGCACGGACAGAAGATTCAGGACATAGCTGAGAAGCAGGGCGTATCACCGCAGGAATACGTAGACGGAATCGTTGCCGGCATCAAGGATCTGTGGGCAACAATGGAAATTTCATATGATGATTTCATCAGAACGACTGAGCCAAGACACGTTAAGAGAGTTCAGGCGATATTCAATAAACTGTATGAAAAAGGCGATATATATAAGGGCGAATATGAAGGCATGTACTGCACACCTTGCGAGTCATTCTGGACAGAAAGCCAGCTGGTTGACGGCAAGTGCCCCGACTGCGGCAGGCCTGTAACCAAGGCCAAGGAAGAGGCATATTTCTTCAGACTCAGCAAGTATCAGGACAGACTGCTTGAACTGTTCGAAAACCACCCTGAATTCCTTGAACCGGAATCACGAAGAAATGAGATGATTGCCTTCGTTAAACAGGGTCTGGACGACCTTTGCATATCCAGATCAACTTTTGACTGGGGAATTCCTGTTCCTATTGACGAGAAGCACGTAATATACGTATGGCTCGATGCACTTACAAACTACATTACAGCTCTGGGCTATCCTGACGATCCTGAACTGTATAACGAATACTGGCCGGTAAACGTTCACCTGGTGGGCAAGGAAATCGTAAGATTCCACACCGTAATCTGGCCGGCAATGCTCATGTCGCTTGACATTCCGCTTCCGCAGAAAGTTCTGGGACACGGATGGCTGCTTCTTGAAGGCGGCAAAATGTCCAAGTCCAAGGGCAACGTGGTAGACCCTGTGGTTCTCATAGACAGGTACGGCATCGATGCGCTCAAGTACTTCCTGCTCAGAGAGTATACTTTCGGACAGGACGGAGTATTCACCAATGAGGTTATGCTCAAGAGAATGAACTATGACCTGGCAAACGATCTGGGCAACCTGGTATCAAGAACTGTAAGCATGATTGAGAAGTACAACGGCGGCATAGTGCCTGCTTATACAGATGCGACAGATCCTCTCGACGATGAACTGAAGGCAATTGCAACAGGCGCTGCTTCCAAGGTTGAAGCCAATATGGACGAGTTCAAGTTCAATATGGCACTGGAGGAAATATGGGTAGTAATCAGACGTGCCAACAAGTACATTGACGAAACCATGCCTTGGGTGCTTGCCAAGAGCGAAGATACCAAGCCAAGACTTGATAATGTTCTCAGGAACCTGACTGAAGCAATCAGAATCGTATCTGTGCTCATTCATCCGTTCATGCATACAACATCAGATGCCATTAGGAAGCAGCTGGGACTGTGGTATGCAGATGTAGCATGGGAAGATGCGTTCGTATTCGATCTGGCTGAAGGCGCACAGGTGAAGAAGGGCGACCCAATTTTCCCAAGACTTGATATAGAGAAAGAAATTGAAGAACTGGAAGCGCTGCAGAAGGGTCCTGAAGATGTAAACATTCCGCTGGAACTCAAAGATGAAATCGTATACGAGGACTTCGATAAGCTTGATCTGAGAGTCGGCACAATTCTCAGCGCTGAGAAGCACCCTGATGCTGACAAACTTCTGGTTTTCCAGGTGAAGCTCGGAACAGAGAAGAGACAGATTATTTCAGGCGTAGCTAAGCATTTCAAACCGGAAGAGTGTATCGGCAAGAAAGTTGTGGTTGTTGCCAACCTGAAGCCTCGCAAGCTTCGCGGCCTTGAATCCAAGGGAATGATTCTTTTCGCAGACAACGAAGTGGACGGCAAGGAAACTCTGGAATTTGTAACAACTTCAGCAGACGACGGCAATCCGGTAACATAGAGGTGAACAATGCTATTTGACTCACACGCACATATAAACAATACAGACATGACACCAGGACGCGTAGAGGAGCTGGTCTCACAGGTGGAGAATTCCACACTGGAATACGTGACGGATATTGGATTTGACCTGCCCAGTTCAAGGAAAGCGGTAGAGAATGCCGCCAGATACCCATGGTGTTATGCAGCAGTTGGAGTGCATCCTCACGATACTGACGATATGGATGACATGACTCTGTACATGATTAAGAGTCTTGCTGCCAAACCGAAGGTGCAGGCAATCGGGGAAATCGGCCTTGACTTCCATTATGACAATTCTGACAGGGATGCGCAGAGAACCTGGTTCAGAAGACAGATAAGACTTGCGAATGAGCTTAAGATGCCCATAGTGATTCACTCTAGGGAGGCGGATCAGGAAACCATGGATATTCTCAAAGAAGAAGGCGCATTCACAGATGAGCGTAAGTCATGGTTCCCGCAGCGTCCCGACAGTGAGGGCTTCGTCGGCGGAACTCCCGGGAATGTGCCTGATGCTCGAGTTCTGATTCACTGCTTCTCGGGAAGCGCAGAACTGGCAAGTCAGTATGTGAAACTTGGCGCAACAATCAGTATTGCAGGACCTGTTACATACAAGAACAACAGGAAGACTGTTGCAGCGGCGGCGGCAGTGCCCATTGACTTCCTGCTGGTGGAGACCGACTCTCCGTATCTTACACCGGAACCTTTGAGAGGAAGAAGGAATTCCCCGGTAAACGTGGAGTATACGGCAAGAAAAATTGCCGAAATCAAAGGCATGGACTACGAAGAGGTTGCGGCTCGAACTAATAGTAATGCGTGCAGATTTTACGGAATAGTCCGCCGTTAACAGTTGCAAAAAACATGCGAGAAATGTATAATCATTTCGAACTTAATATGACCAGGGGAGTTCCGGTGGAGGAACTGAGAGTAAGGTAAGCCTTAGACCCTTTTAACCTGTTGGATAATGCCAGAGTAGGAAGCGTCAAATTATTAATGAGTAATCAATGCATCTGCTGTATGGCAGGTGCATTTTTTCATGATTTGGTCGACGTGTATGAATGACATGTATTAAGTTACATTAGAAGAAAGGAGACTTAAGACAATGAACGCAAGTGTTGCAATTCAGGTTCTTCCTGTAACAACCGATGAAGACGAGGTTATCAGAATAGTAGATGAAGTGATCGCGTATATCAAATCTACGGGATTAAGCTGTTATGTGGGACCTTTTGAAACGACAATTGAAGGCGATTACGATCAGCTTATGGATGTAATCAAAGAGTGCCAGTACGTTGCAGCCAGGGCTGGATGTCCGGCAATGAACTGCTATGTGAAGATCTCATATAAACCGGAAGGAGATGTACTTACAATTGATAAGAAAGTCACCAAGCATCACAAGTAAACTGCCGGCAATTGTGGCTCTGGCAGGGTTTGCTGTGCTCTGGCAGCTGCTTTGCATGACGGGAATAGTACCGGCATACATGCTGCCGTCGCCTGTTGAGGTTCTGACTGCGCTGGTTCGCAATATTGACCATATTGCGGAGAATGCAGTGTTTACTCTTCAGGAAACTGCCTATGGACTTGCGCTGGGCATTCTTCTGTCATTTGTCACTGCAACGGTGATGGACAGATTCGCTATTATTGACAGGGC
>JALEUQ010000068.1 GCA_022780965.1 Clostridiales bacterium | reverse complement strand
GCAAGCGTGGACATCATGCCTTATCTGTGGTATCCATACCTGCTGCTCGTGGCGGTAATAGTATCAATAATTATTAAGAGCAAGGCTAAAGCCAAGTAATGGCAACGGTTACAGCGTTTCGCAAGACTGTAAGTAAATTATGATGATAATACAGCAGATCTGCTGAGTGCAGCGAATAAGACGGCACCATGCAGGTCTGCTTTTATATTGACGAAAATACCGGTGTAGTGTATCATATTAAGTACAAAATAGTAATCGCGATTACCTTTAGGATGGTGCTACATGAACACAAATATCAGAAGGAAACAGAAGTTTATTAAAGTGACCAGCGAAATTCTGCAGGAAGAGGGAAGAGAGGGCGTCAACATTAGACGCGTTGCCTCAGAAGCAGGATGCACAAGTGCGGTGCTGTATAAGCATTTCGACAATCTGGAGCATCTGATTATGCTGGCATCCATCCAGTTTCTGGAACCATATATGCGGATAATGAATGAAATGTCCGCAGATACAAGTCTTGATCCTATCCAGCTTAATCTGAAGCTATGGAGGAACTTCCTTCATGAGGCATTCTCCAAGAAAGAATACTACGAGCAGATGTTTGTAAGCTCGGAACGCTTCAAACTCAAGTCATGTGTTGAAGAATACTATAAGATTTTCAGCGAAGAAGTTGACAACATCGATCCCATTTCTGCACATATTCTTACAAGCAACAGTGTTCAGGAGAGAGAGCTTATTAGACTTGATACAGCAGCCGAGCAGGGCCTTGTAACAGAAGAAAATGCTCGCGTGCTCAGTTATCTGGTGGAAGCTGTGTTTGCAGGACGGCTGACCCAGTATGACGGAACTGTTCCTCCTGATGATGCCGCTGAAGAATGTTATGAACTGATACTCAGTCTATATAGAAAATACGTTAATACTGAAATCGACACACAATAACCGAAAGGAGTTCAAAAATGAGTTATTCACCAAAACTTGAATGGGCCAAGGAATGGCTGAAAGAAACTAAGAAGCCTTACATCGGAGGAGAATTCATCGAGCCTCACGGTCCTGCCATCGAGTCAATCAATCCTGCAACAGGAGAAATTCTCGGATATGTTGCAACATGTACTGAAGAAGATGTAAATGCTGCAGTTGCAGCTGCCAGAGATGCATTTGACAATGGTCCGTGGACAAGTACCATCAGTCACAAAGAGAGAGCAAACATCATGCGCCAGATGGCACAGATTATCAGAGATCACGTAGAAGAACTGGCAACACTGGAAGCTCTTGACAACGGCAAAACTTTCTCAGAAGGCTGTGAAGACACAATCAATGTAGCTGACTTCCTGGACTACTATTCAGGATGGGCAGACAAGTACTACGGAGAAGTAAACCCTGTAAGCGGAGATTTCTTCTCATATACAGTTCGTGAGCCAATTGGAGTTTGCGGACAGATTGTTCCATGGAACTACCCTATGGACATGGCAGGATACAAGATTGCACCTGCACTTGCAATGAGAAATACCATCGTGTTCAAGTCATCATCCAGCACAATGTTTTCCATGATCAGAACTGCTGAACTGTTCCACGAGTCAGGTCTGCTGCCAAAGGGTGTATTCAATCTGATTACAGGCAAGGGAAGCATCGGTACTTATCTGACAAGACACAAGGATGTAGACAAGGTGGCATTCACAGGTTCAACAGAAGTAGGCCGTCAGCTGGTTCACGACTCTGCTGATTCAAACCTGAAGCATGTGTCACTGGAACTGGGCGGCAAGTCAGCAAACATCATATTTGACGACTATCCTGACATGGACTGGGCAATCGAGAGATCATTCGTAGCCATGTTCTACGGCAAGGGCGAGAAGTGTTCAGAACCGACAAGACTGCTGGTACAGAGAACTGTTTACGATCAGGTGCTTGAAGGACTCGTTAAGTATGCAGAAGAAAACTGGAAGGTGGGAGATCCGTTCGATCCTGCCACTACTCAGGGCGCACAGGTAAACAAGGCTCAGTTCGACAGAATCATGAACTACATTGAAATCGGCAAGGCAGAAGGAGCAAGACTTGTGCTTGGCGGAGACAGAAACGTTGAAGGCAGCAACGCCAACGGATACTTCATCAACCCTACAATCTTTGCGGACTGCACAAACGACATGAGAATCTGTCAGGAAGAAATCTTCGGACCTGTACTGGCTGTAATTCCTTTCGACACTGAAGAGGAAGCCATAGCAATCGCAAATGATTCCGAATACGGTCTGGCAGCAGGTTTCTGGACAGGCGACGTATCAAGAACTCAGAGAGTTGCCAACCAGCTTCAGGCAGGCCAGGTATTCATCAATAAGTACGGATGCTATGAGCACACAAGCCCGTTCGGCGGATACAAAGTATCAGGATGGGGCATGGAATGCGGAAACCTTTCTCTCGACCTTTACACTAAGAGAAAGTCAATCTGGTACGCATATTAATCGTAAGTAAAATGGACACCATATAAGTGAGTTAAATGAGGAGAAATAAATATGAAAATGAAAGCAGCAGTAATGACTGAAGTAAACAAGCCGCTGGTAATTCAGGAAATGGAACTGGATGAACCGAAGTCAAACGAAGTACTGGTTAAGATTCTTGCTACTGCAGTGTGCCACAGCGATCTGAACGGACTTGAAGACGACACTGCACCGCTTCCAATGATTCTGGGACACGAAGCATGCGGTATCGTTGTCAAGGCAGGTTCAAGTGTCAGGACATGCAAAGAGGGCGACAAAGTAGTCCTCAGCTGGGACCCTGCATGCGGCACATGCCCATACTGCAGAACAGGCAGAACACACCTTTGCGAATCAGCATTCGGACCTATGTTCGGAGGCACACTTCTTGATGACACATCAAGACTTCATACTGCAGACGGCGGCAATGCATACCACTATTCATTGCTTTCAACTTTCGCAGAGTACACGGTAGTTCCTGAAATGAGCTGCGTTCCTGTACCTGATGAAATTCCTGCAGCACAGGCCTGCATGATAGGATGCGGTGTTGCTACAGGATACGGTGCAGCAGTAAAGGCAGCCAAGGTGGAACCGGGCTCATCAGTTGCAGTATTCGGACTTGGAGGCGTTGGCACCAACGCAATTCAGGGAGCTAAACTTGCCGGAGCATCGATCATCATCGCATGCGACATCAAGGACAAGAACCTTGAGAAGGCCAAGCAGTACGGCGCAACACATACGATTAACACTCTTAAAGAAGATGCACCTGCAAGAATCGCAGAAATCTGCGAGGGCATCGGCTCTGACTTTGCCATTGACTGCACAGGCAATACAATGGTAGGAGCAATGGCTTATTCAAGCATCAGGAAAGGCGGCACAGCTGTAGTTATCGGAGCATATCCGGGAGACGGCAAGCTGACACTGCCTGCAGGCGGATTCCACAGAACAGCCAAGGTGCTCAGAGGTTCATTCTACGGAGATGTTAATCCATTCGACGACTTCCCTAAGATTGCACAGATGTATCTGGACGGCAAGTACGATCTGGACAGCCTGATTATCGACAGAATCAAGCTTGAGGACATTAACATCGCATTCGACGCATTCCACGATCCTAACGGCAACAACATGGGAAGATACATTATTGAGTTTGACGACTGATATTGATAAATATTGACAACTTTGGAGATTAGCAATATTGTTTCGGAGGGGAACCATGGAAACTGAAATACTCTATGGGGAGCAAACCAAGCTTACGGCCAGGAACATGACATTTTCTGACTGGCGCCTTAAGCACTTCCCGGAGTTTATCGACGCAGCACTTAACATCAAAGCAGCATGCGCGCTGGCCAACTATCGTGCAGGACTGCTTACTGAGGAGAAGAAAGATGCCATCATTGCAGCCTGCAAGGAACTGAGGCTTGGAAAGTACCGGAATCAGTTCATCGTTGACGTGTTTCACGGCGGCGGCGGCATCGGCATCAACATGAATTTTAATGAAGTTATCGCAAACAAAGCAGGACATGACGTTCACCCGGTGGATGATGTGAACATGTCTCAGTCAACTTCGGATTTCTGTCATTCAGCCATGAGGCTGGCGCTTATATACAGCACCAGATCTCTCAAAGGGGTGCTCAGGCATATGGTGGAGACGGCAGACATCAAAATGAAGGAGTTCGAACCGTATACGACCATTGCCAGAACATGCTGGCAGGACGGCATGCAGGTATCCGCAGGCACAATTTTTGAAGGTTTCAAGGAGACTCTGGAGGCGATGACCGACAGATTTGCCAAGGATATCGACGATCTTCACTGGGTTAACATGGGTTATACAGTCATCGGAACAGGAACGGGAGCAGATCCTGCCTACAAGCGTGAAATCGAGGGCGCTTTGCAGGATTATCTGGGACTGCCGATGAAAATGACGAAGAAGCCTTATGTTCACGCACAGTATCCTGTTGACCTGGTTACTGTTTCGTCTGACATCAAGACGATTTCAAGCATCCTGGCCAAGTTTGCCAAAGATACCAGAATCCTAAGCTCCGGGCCTGAAGCGGGACTCCACGAGTGGGACATTCCTGCTGTTCAGAAGGGTTCATCCTTCTTCCCGGGCAAGGTAAATCCGGTAATTCCTGAAATGATGATACAGTGCGACCTGCTCATATCGGGACACGATTCGATTATGCAGAATGCCCTCGGAATGGGCGAACAGCACCTGAATGTGTGGGAAGAACTCATGGGTTTCCTTCTCCTTGAGAATGTCAGATGGCTGAGGAGAGCTACAAGACAGTTCGATACAAGATGCGTTGCAGGTATTACACTCAACGAAGAAACCATCGAGCGAAACGCCAATGCCAGCATTCCACTGGTTGTGGCATACAAGGAAGAATTCGGATACGAGAAGCTTTCTGACAGAATCAAGAAGGAAGGCCTCAAGAATGTTGTTGCATCTTTAAGAAAGCGAAAAGCTGAGAATAGGAGAAAGTAATGGATTATGCAAAGGAATCCCTGAGACTTCACGAGGAGTGGCAGGGTAAAATTGAAGTGATTTCGAGAGTGCCTGTAGCAGATGAGACAGACCTTTCGCTGGCATACACACCGGGCGTTGCCCAGCCATGTCTTGAAATCCAGAAGGATATTGCCAAAAGCTATGAACTGACAAGACGTTCCAACCTTTGTGCTGTAATCACTGACGGCTCGGCAGTGCTGGGTCTTGGCGACATCGGCCCTGAAGCCGGAATGCCTGTAATGGAAGGCAAGTGCGTGCTCTTCAAGAGCTTCGGAGATGTGGATGCAGTTCCTCTCTGCGTCAAGTCAAAAGACGTTGACGAGTTCGTCAACGCAGTTTATCTCATGTCAGGTTCATTCGGAGGAATTAATCTGGAAGACATCAGCGCACCTAGATGCTTTGAAATTGAACGCAAACTGAAGGAAAAGTGCGATATTCCGATTTTTCACGATGACCAGCACGGCACTGCAGTAATAACACTTGCAGGCCTCACCAACGCTCTTAAAATTGTCGGCAAAAAAATCGACGAAATCAAAGTTGTCACATCGGGAGCAGGTGCGGCGGCTATCGCTATCGTTAAGCTGCTTCTGTCAGCCGGCGTTAAAAATGTTATCATGTGTGACAGAAAGGGTGCTATCTACAAGGGTAGAGAGGGACTCAACTGGATTAAGGAAGAAATGGCTGAAGCTACTAACCTGGACAAGGTTGAAGGCACTCTGGCTGATGCTATCAAAGGTGCAGACGTGTTCATCGGCGTATCAGCTCCCGGCACTGTAACAAAGGAAATGGTAGCAAGCATGAACGAAGATGCAATTATCTTCGCCTGCGCCAACCCAACACCTGAAATCTTCCCTGAAGATGCCAAGGCAGCAGGTGCAAGGGTTGTGGCAACAGGAAGAAGCGATTTCCCTAACCAGATTAATAATGTGCTGGCATTCCCCGGTATTTTCAGAGGAACATTCGATGTAAGAGCAACAGATATTAACGAAGAAATGAAAGTTGCGGCGGCACATGCACTTGCACAGCTTATCTCTGATGATGAACTTTCAGAAGACTATATAATTCCGAAGGCTTTTGACAAGAGAGTAGGCCCCGCTGTTGCCGAAGCAGTAGCAGAAGCTGCAAGAAGAAGCGGTGTTGCGCAGCTGTAAACCGGAATAAGACGTGAAATTGAAATTTACGATTCTGCGACGATAACTGTATTTACAATATTAACGAAAAAATCCCGATGCACGGTGCGCGGGATTTTTTCGTTCACATTATATTACTACTCTCCATATGTAGAGTTAAGAAAATTTCCTGCGAAATTTCCTACTCGAAGATTTCATATGACTTCTTGAGAACCTCTTCATTGGCTTCCTGGATGCTTTCGTATATTGGGAGCATCTTGCTGTAAACAGCGTGTGCCTCAGGATCAGGTTCGAATGTATCGGTAATTCTAACCATGTTTGCGACTGCTGTATCGAAGTCCGGATATACACCTGCAGCTACTGCTGCGCATATGGCTGAACCAAGACCTGCTGCGCCGTTAACTTCGTTTCTTACTGTTTTGATGTTGAATACGTCAGCAAGAATCTGCATGAACAAATCGCTGCTTGAGCCGCCGCCTGTAACAATCACCTTGTCAATATTTACACCCAGTTCATCTGTCATGTTGTAGATGTGGCGTCTCATTGTCATTGCTACGCCTTCCAGCAGTGAACGGTATATGTGCGCTCTTTTGTGACGTCCGTCGAAACCGATCATGATACCTTTGCGATATCTGGCATCAACAGGTGCCAGCCAGTTGAGAACTGTCATGAGTCCGTCGCTGCCTACAGGAGCTTCCATGGCTTCAACACCAAGATACTCCTCAGGTGACATGCCTTTCTCGCGAGCGATGTTGGCATAACCTTCACCCAGAACATCTCTGAACCAGCTTATTGTCCACATGCCGCGTCTGATGCCGTCGGTGTCATAGAGATATCTGTTAGGAATGCTTGAGAATTTAGGCCAGTAGTATGAAGTGTTCTTGGCATTTTCATGGCCTTCCATCATTGCTGCTGTGTATGTGCCAAGTGACAGGCATACAGTGTCATCACCGATGCAGCCTGTGCCCAGACCTTCAACAGCTTTGTCGTTGGCAGTTGCAACTACAGGAACTCCGGCAGGAAGACCTGTTGCTGAAGCGGCTTCTTCTGTAACATGTCCCAGAATATCGCCGGGCATTACCAGGTCGAAGAGCATTTCTCTAGGCATGCCGTTTGCCTCGTATGCTGCAGGATCGTCTGACCACTTCCAGTTGTCAACATCAATAGGCCAGCCGCCTTCGTAAATTGAAACACTGTCTTTCTTCTCACCGGTGAGACGGTGAGTGATGTAGCCTGAAGAGCCGACGATGTATGCACATTCATCATTGCTGAAATCGTAAGGCTGTGAGACTCTAATGTCCATCCAGCTGAGTGCAGGCTGAGCGAGAGTGCCGTCAGCCTTCAGATATGCTCTGCAGTATCTGATTGTGCAAAGTCCGATGGCCAGAATGTCTGCAGGGTCGCCTTCGAATTTGTCCATGCACTTCTTCGAAGCGGCGCAGATGGCATCCCACCAGTCGTCGTCAGGATGTTCAACGTAACCGGGTTTAGGCAGATTGTACGGTCGAAGAGGATGTTTGCCTTCACATACAATATGTCCTTCTGTATCAAAAATTGTTATTTTTGCACTCTGAGAACCTTCGTCGATTCCCATTAAATATTTTTTGCTCATGCTGCTGTCTCCTGAACCTTCAATAAACTAACGAACAAGGTAACCGCCGTCTACTACGAGAACGTGACCATTAACATACTGTGCTGCCTGTGATGCCAGGAATACTACAGCACCCATCAGATCCTGTCTCTGTCCCCATCTGTCCATAGGAATGTGGTTCTTGATTGTAATGTATTTTTCGTCTTCTTCGTTGCCTGAACCTGTGCCTGCAGTCATTGCAGTCTGGAAGTATCCGGGAGCAATGCCGTTTACTGTAATGCCGTACTTGCCGAGTTCATCTGCGTATGCCTTGGTGAAGCCCATGAGACCTGCTTTCATTGCTGCGTATGCAGGTGAGCCGAGGCCGCCGAGGAATGAGAAGAGTGAGCAGATGTTAATGATTCTGCCGCTTTTCTGCGGGATCATGTATCTGGCAACTTCGTGGCTAAGATCGAATGCGCCTGTCAGGTTGATATCGATCATTGGATCCCACTGCTCTCTGCCGAAGTCTAGAACGTCTTCAATCAGGCAGATTCCTGCGCAGTTTACGAGAATATCGATTGAACCGAAAGTTTCAACACACTTGTCAGCTGCTGCAACGCAAAGTTCGTGCTCTCTTATGTCTCCAAGCATGAATTCGTATTTAACACCGCAGCCTTCAATTAAGTCTCTTGTTGTGCCGTCATCATCAACAGCTGCGAAACAGAAAATGTTTGCCCCTGCCTTGGCAAGTGCGAGAGCGAAAGTCTGGCCAAGTCCGCTGTTTCCGCCGGTAACGATTGCGTTCTTGCCTTCAAGTGAGAAAAATCCCATGTTGAAATCGTTGATATCGTAACCCATAATATTCCTCCATACTTTGAATGATCAAAGAAATAACAAATAAGTGATAATGTGATAATATGAAAAGTTGATTCAGATAATAAAAAAGAGACATGGCTTATCGGTAACGGTGGCAACATAAAATTGCCAATTACCGCCATCTCTCAATTCTCTGCGTTAATTTAACTAAATATTAACATCATATTGTATCGATGTCAAAACATTATTATGCGAATGCTGTTGAAATAATTTACCAGTTGATTTGTACACGCATGCAGCAAATAAGTATATTGACATCTTGCTTTGAAATTGATACACTTTATGCAAAGTATAAGCTAGAGAGATTATAGAGTGGCTTTGCGCATGTTTTGTTGTGCGCTCAAGTCGCTTTTTTATTTGCAAAAAAGCGATCAGAATCAACATTATGTTACTTACTACATCTTATTTAATGAAATGTCTTTGGAGGTAAAAGAATGGCAATTTCAAGGGAACAGATCGTTGCAGAACTCAAAAAAATCGTACGTGAGGATCAGGTTGTTACAGATGAGCAGGTGCTCAAGGAAAGTAGCCGTGACCGTTATAGAAAGTATGAACAGTGCATGGAAGTATACACTCAGCCTATTCCTGCTGCAGTTGTATTCGCAGAAAGCACTGATGACATAGCTGCACTGCTCAAGTTTGCAGACGAAAACGGTGTAAACTGCGTAGCAAGAACAGGTCAGTCAGCAATCGAAGGCGGACTTGAAACCGCAAAAGAAAATTCAGTAGTAATCGACGGAACAAGAATGAACAAGGTTATCGAAGTTAATGAAACAAACATGCAGGTAACTTGTCAGTGCGGCGTTCCTCTCGAAAGTCTTGAAGACAGCCTGAGAGAAATGGGTCTGACAACAGGTCATTCACCTCAGTCAAAGCCTCTGGCACAGATGGGCGGACTGGTAGCTACAAGATCAATCGGACAGTTCTCAACACTTTACGGCGGCATCGAAGACATGATCGTAGGTCTTGAAGTAGTATTCCCGGGCGGTAAAGTGTGCAGAATCAAGAATGTTCCTAGAAGATCAGTAGGTCCTGATATCAGACACATCGTTCTGGGCAACGAAGGAGCGCTCTGCTACATTACAGAAGTAACAGTAAAGATTTTCAAGTATCAGCCGGAAAACAACATTTACATGGGATTCAAGGTAGATAACATGACTGAAGGATTCAAGGCTCTTCGTCAGGTTATGATTGATGGATACAAGCCATCGGTAGCAAGACTCTATGACGTTCAGGACTCAGAAATGCACTTCGACTGGGCTAACGGCAAGTGTGTTCTCATCTTCATGGCAGAAGGTCCTGCAGCAATTACCAAGGCTACAGCTGAAGGCATCAGAGCAATCGTTGACGGTATCGACAACGTTGAAGTTGTAGATCCTGCCATTATCGAGAAGTGGTTCAACAGACTTAACTGGGG
>JALEUQ010000062.1 GCA_022780965.1 Clostridiales bacterium | reverse complement strand
ATTCGCCCTCCTTCTCAGGGTTCAGATGTTCAGTATCCACACCGTCTTTAGCAATTCTTATTACCTTGGAATTCTTGTACTGACTAATCTCATATTTTTTGAGATTACTCATGGCAATCCACTTGGTTGTCACTCCAATATCTCTGCCGACACGAGACGTCATTTCTATGATTGAAACATTCAGGCAGCCTTTGTACAGCAAAGATTACAGATAATCAGGCGACTCAGCATGAATGGCATCAATCAATATTCTAAGACCTTTAACCGCACTGTCATCGCAGATATTAATCATATCTTTAATCGCTCTGTTGTCGGGATCAATCATGCCGCCGCCAACTATAATAAGTCCAGGATGCCCTTTGGCTCTTAGTCTGAAGTACTCGATAATTCCATCGTTTATCAGACTGTCTGCTTATTTATAATGGTTTAAGCAGTAACCATAAATCTTAACAATCTAACACTATATACAGCTGCGGCTGCCAAGTTTCTCTGCGGCTGCCACAACATGCTTCATTAGCACTGCCGTGGTAATCCTTCCTATGCCTCCCGGAACAGGTGTTACCCCGGCCGCCGCCTTCTCTGCCGCTGCAAAATCCACGTCTCCGCAAAGGCTGCCGTCTTCGTCAACATTGGTACCAACGTCCAGTATTATCTGATTCTCCCCAAGCTGATGTGAACCCAACAGTTTAGGCCTTCCTACTGCCGCGATGATAATCTCTGCGTTGCGGCATGCTTTGTTAAAGTCTTCGCTTCTTGTTCTAGAATGAAGCACTGTCACGGTTGCATCCCTGTTCATGCACATGAGAGCCACAGGTCTTCCTATAACCAGACTTCGTCCGGCTACGCACACTCTTTTGCCCTTTAGTGGAATATCGTAGTAATCAAGCATTTCTATACATGCCTGAGCTGTACACGGAGAGAAATATCCTTCCGATCCAGAGTACACTCCAGCCATTGATTTTCGCGAAACACCATCAATATCCTTTCTGTAATCTATGGTATTGCACACCGCTTCTTCATCAATATGCGAAGGCAGCGGTCTGAACATGAGTACACCGTGAATATCACCGTCTTCGTTGATACTCCTGATATCGCAGATGAGTTTCTCCTCTGAAACGTCTTCTGCATACAGATATTTTACCACCTTGATGCCTGTAACTTCCGCTCTTTTGCATAGAGATTTCTCATATGCAATATCCGAAGGATTCTCTCCCACTCTGACTACAGCCAGAGCAGGCACAATGCCCTTTGCCCGAAGCGCCTTAACCTTTTCCTTGTTCCTTCCTGTTATGTCCTTGGCTACGGCCATGCCGCTCAAAATCATTTTTATCCACTCCTCTTAGTATCTGTTATCCCCTGCAGACCACACTCACTTTCGCGAAAACCTCATCTGCCAGTTTCCCGTATTCTTCGAGAATCTTTTCGCATTCATTGTTAAGCTCATCTGCTCTTTTTCTGTCTTTCATCGAACTCGTATTGATGTACACATTCAGACTTGCAGCCTCCATTGCCCCTTTACAAAGGATGGCGCTTGCTCCAGCATCACTTGTCATCATGGTGCTGCCTTTGCGTGCATATACACCTGCCAGCTCTATGGCCCGTGCACACTTATGCATGATTTCCAGAGGTACCGCACATGAATTGTTGAGCGCTGCCTCCATCAATCTGTCTCTTTCTGCTTTCATCTCATCGGTATCGGCCTTCATGCTGTAAAGCTGAGAAAGCGGCTCAAAAGCGTCGATATCAGCCTGCACCAGTTCGAGAAGTTCCACTCTGATTCTCTCAGTTTCCTCCATGCATGCCACGATTTCTTCTTCAACTTCAGCATACTTTTTTTTGCCGACTGTATAATTACCTACCATTGTGCCCAGGGCAGCGCCCAGTGCTCCCGCTAGAGCAGACACACTGCCGCCGCCGGGAACAGACACTTTGCCTGCTGTGAGTTCAGTAAACTCTGCACATGATTTATCTACATACTTCATTAGAATAACCCCGTAATTTTTCCATTCTCGTCAACATCGATTTTTTCTGCTGCAGGCTTCTTAGGAAGTCCCGGCATGGTCATGATATCGCCTGTCAGGGCAACTATAAATCCTGCACCTGCACTAACCTTAAGGTTCTTGACAGTTACGGTGAATCCTGACGGTGCTCCCAGTAATGACGGATTGTCAGAGAATGAATACTGTGTCTTGGCCATGCAGATAGGCAGATGTCCGAATCCCAGTTCTTCAAGCTGAGCAGCCTGTTTCCTGGCATTCGCTGTAAGTTCAACACCGTCTGCATGATATATCTTAGTACATATAGCATTCAGCTTGTCCTCGATAGTTCCTTCAAGCTGATATGAATATCTGAATTCGTTCGGTTCTTCGCAAAGCCTTACAACTTCTTCAGCAAGGGCTGTTCCTCCCTCACCGCCTTTGGCCCATACCTCAGAAAGTGCCACATTAACACCCAGCTCATT
>JALEUQ010000007.1 GCA_022780965.1 Clostridiales bacterium | reverse complement strand
GACATAGTATAGCCTTGCGCCGATAATCGCCGACGGGATGCAGATAAGCAGGAAATCCAGTATTCTGTCGGAAGTAAGCCCGTATGCGGGTGCGCGCCTGCAGCCAAGGATTCCTGCAGCAGCCATTCCTGCGGTCAGAATGATCCCGTACCATCTGACGTCTATATCAAAAATTGTGAAAGCTATTGGATTAGGTATTGGCATGTTTTTACCTCACATTCGTTCAGTCAAATTACTACACCATTATACTACCGGTCGGTGACCTTGTAAAATTTCATAACGTGCATATAGGAGGAATCGGCTCGATGAAAAATCAGCTTCAGATATGCCTAAGGCTTTCCTGTTAACGTCAAAAGTAGTATTATATTCTCATGAGATATACAAAGATTGTACGAGGCAGTTTCAAAGAACGTCCCAACAGATTCGTTGCGGTTGTGGAGGTGAATGGTGAGCTGCAGAAGGTTCATGTTAAGAATACAGGAAGATGCAGAGAACTTCTGGTGCCGGGAGCACAGGTGGTACTTGAGGATTTCGACTGCAGAATGGGAGCACGTAAGATGCGATACTCTCTGGTCGGAGTGATTAAGGAGACAGACGAGGGGCCTCTGATGATAAATATGGATTCACAGGCACCGAATAAGGTTGTGCGCGAAGCTCTGGAATCAGGTATGCTTCAGCTGCCGGGCTTCGGCAGGGCAGCATCGGTCAGATGGGAATACAGATACGGAGATTCACGTATCGACTTCTACATGGAGAATGAAGAAGGAAGATGCGGATTTATGGAGGTAAAAGGTGTCACTCTGGAGCACGCAGGTATTGCCAGGTTTCCTGATGCTCCCACTGAGCGCGGAATTAAACATATTCGTGAACTTGAAGCTGCACAGGAGGAAGGTTATTACACTGCCATCCTTTTTGTGATACAGATGAAAGGAATAAGAGAATTTCGGCCGAATGATGATACTCACAGAGCCTTTGGCGATGCGCTCAGAGAAGCTGCAGCGAAGGGGGTTAACGTTCTGGCATATGACTGTATTGCCGGCGAGGATGAACTGGTGCTGGACAGAGAAGTGTCAGTGGAGCTGGATTGAGGATTAGCAATGATTGATATTAAAAGATTTGATTTTAATGATGATGCTCCGGATAAAATTGCTGTATACAGACGCAATGAAAACAGCATTGGTGAGAACTGGCCGATTGTATATATAATCAACAACGACGAAGAAGCATACGTTGGAGAGACTCTAAATGCTTCAGTAAGAGCCAGGCAGCATCTTTTGAATGGGGAGCGGCGCAAGCTGACTGAAATAAGGATTCTGAGTGATGATACTTTCAATAAGTCGGTTATTATTGACCTGGAGTCTTATCTGATAAAACATATAGCATCTGATGGAAAGTACGTTCTTCAGAATGGCAATAATGGCATACAGGATCATAATTACTACAATAAGGCAATGTATGCAGGGACTTTCAGAGATATATGGAGTAAATTAAAGTCTCAGGGAGTAGTACAGCAGTCCATTGAGGAAATAGAGAACTCGGAGCTTTTTAAGTATTCCCCATACAAATCACTTGGCAGGGAACAGATGCTGGCAGAAATGGAAATACTGGAAGTTCTGTCGAAGTACAAACAGTACCCAGGAGGTTCTTCAATTGTTGTAAGAGGTAGTGCAGGCACAGGGAAGACAATACTTGGTGTTTACTTGGTAAAACTTTTTGCGGACATCAATGCAGACAGTAAAAATATATTTGAAACAGATGAGTATATAGATGGCAGCAGTGAATTTGTTTTCGCAGCTGAAAACATTCAGGGTATAGAAAAAATCGGTATTGTTGTTCCTCAGGAATCACTGAAATCCACGCTCAAAGACGTTTTTAGCAAAGTAAAGAATCTGGAAGAAAAAATGGTGCTCACACCGTATGATGTGGTTAAGGATTATCGAGATACGGGGAAAAAGTTCGATCTTCTAGTTGTGGATGAAGCTCATAGGCTCAAATGCCGATGGCACGGACACTTGTCAAACTATGGGAATTTTGATGGACCGTGTGAGTGGCTTGGCATTGACAAGACAATAAGCAGCGAACTTGACTGGATTCTTCAATGCAGTGAAAATCAAATCATGTTCAGAGATGAACTTCAGACTGTCAGGCCGTGTGACCTGTATGCGGATGAGTTTACCAGAACAATTGAAGAAAAGTATCGGAGACCTTATATTGAACTGGCGTTAAATGTTCAGTGGAGGTGCAGGGGCGGTAACGAATACATTGATTATATCAGGAATCTAATTTCACATATTCCTCAGCAGAAACGACTTTTCCAGGATTATGATGTCAAACTTTATAATGACTGCGATGAAATGATTGAAGCAATTAAGAAGAAGGACTCTGAATTCGGATTATGCCGCAATGTGGCAGGATATGCCTGGCCATGGAAATCAAAATCCGATAAAACAGAGTACGATATTATTATCGGGTCGTACAAATATCGATGGAACAGTACTGCAAAGAACTGGATAAACAGCAGTAATGCCATAAATGAGATTGGATGTATTCATACTGTACAGGGATATGATCTGAACTATGCCGGCGTAATAATTGGCGAAGACATAAAGTATGATAAGGAAGCAGGAACCATAATAGCGGATAAAGACTGCTACTTTGATAAACAAGGCAAATCAGGCGTAGCCAATAACCATGAAGCTTTGCTTGAGTATTTGAAGAACATATATCTTACATTAATGACACGAGGTATCAGAGGTACATATATCTATGTATGTGATGATGCACTGAGAGAGTATTTTGCGGAATATTGTGAAGTTGTTTAATAAACTGATATAACAGGAGGTTGAACATGGGCATGCACCCTGATAAAGCAACATGTATGAATATGCTGGCAACAGCAGGAACACCGGAACATGTCATAAGACACTGCCAGGCTGTAGCACGTACAGCTTACTGCCTTGGCTGGGAAATAAACAGAGCCAGGCGGGAGAATACCGGCATCGGCTGTCATTCCTGTGCTCCCGGAGCATCGGCCGGCAGAATCATTGATCTGGAACTTCTGGTGAGCGTGGGTCTGCTTCATGATATGATGCGTCTTTACGATGATCATGCGAAAATCTGTGCGGACATCCTCGACGGTATAGGCTACAGAGAGGAAGCCAACATTATCAGAACACACATGAAATACGAAAAGTTCAACGATTTAATCATGGTCAACGAAACGGATCTGCTGGTGCTTGCTGACAGTCTGGTGATTGAAGACCAGATGGTAGGGCTTGATGCCAGAGCCATGTATGTAGTTGAAAAGGCCAAGA